>DASPUY010000254.1:0-25056 GCA_035622655.1 Polyangiaceae bacterium | reverse complement strand
GCTGCATGCCCATGACGACCACGGTGGACGGTCCATCGAACGCGCGGACGCCGGTCAGCATCTCGTAGAGGACGCAACCGAGGGCGTAGATGTCGGTGCGCCGGTCCACCGTCTCGCCGGCGACCTGTTCGGGGGCCATGTACTCGGGGGTCCCCAGCACCGCGAACCCGCGAAGGGCCTTCTCCCCGTCGGTGGCAACTCGCTCCGCCGGACCCATCGCCGTGGCGATGCCGAAATCGAGCAACTTGGTGGGTCCCGCGTGGACGTCGTCGGGTCCACGCGTGAGCATCAGATTCTGCGGCTTGATGTCTCTGTGCACCAGACCGGCGTCATGAGCTGCTTCGAGAGCCTGAGCCGTTTCGATCGCGATGCGCGTTGCTTCGGCCCACGGCAGCGGCCCTCGCCGAAGGCGCGCGTCGAGCGTCTCGCCCGCGCAGAGCTCCATGGCCAGAAACGCCCTGCCGTCGAGCGATCGGCCGAAGTCGTAGAGCTGGACCAAGTTCGGATGAGCCACTCTCGCCACTGCGCGCGCCTCACGCCGGAAGCGCTCGAAGGACTCCGGAGCCCCCGCGTGCTCCAGAAGCTTGAGCGCGACCCGGCGGCCGAGCTCGATGTGCTCTCCCTCGTAGACGCTTCCGTTCGCCCCCTCGCCGATCTTGCGGCCAATCCGGTACGGCGTTCCGGCGAGCTGTCGGGGATCGCCGGGCGTCATGCGACCGGCAATCTCGCGGCTCACGGATGCGGCCTGGGGCGTTTCGCTCCCCTTCGAGGCGTCCACGACGGCGCTGCTTTCCCGCAGCAGGCGCGCGAATTCGGCTCGCGACCGCGCCGGCTCGTACGGCCATAGCTTGCGCATGAGCTGTCCGATGCGCTCGCGAACACCGCGTCCCCCGCCTTCGATCGCAGGCGCCAACGAAAGCAGCCGCGCGAGGTCGGCGACCGCCAGAGACGCTCGCGCATAGCGCTCGTCCGGGTCGTTCTTGGTCAGATTCGCGATGGCGGCGTCCAGCTCGGGGGGTGCGCCGCACGCGGGCGCGATCGCGGGCACGACGATCCTGCCCGCCGCCGCCTCGTCGAGATGACGCTGTGGATCGATCGTGAGGAATCGTCGGCCGACACACAGCTCCCAGAGCACGATTCCGAGCGCGTAAAGATCGATGCGTCCGTCGCCCACCTGCTGGCGCGCGACCTCCGGCGCCACGTATCCAGGCTTGGCGAACACCACCCCGGCGACGGTATGGCAACGTCGATTGTGGCCGCGAGCCGTGCCGAAATCGATGAGTTTGATCTCGCCGGAATATCCCACCATCACGTTCTGCGGCGACAGATCGCGGTGGACGATTCCGAGCGGGGCGCCGTCGGCGCCGGACCTTTCGTGCACGTGCGCCAGCGCCTGAGCGATCTCGATCGAAATGGCGACTGCGTCGGCCCAAGCCAACCGGGTTCCGGTCTGGATGGCGCGCTGCCGAACGTCACTCAGAGATCGCCCCTCGACGAGCTCGACGACCGTGTAGGGCTCTCCGTTCTCGTCGGTCGCGGCTTCGAGGATCTGCGCCACGCCCGGATGGTGAAGCTGCGCCTGCACCCGTGCCTCGTCGAGGAACCGGGCCAGAAACGACCCATCGTGGATGTGATCTCGGCGCACCGTCTTCACGATGCAGGGCCGTTCGGCTCCCTCGATGCCGGTGGTTGCCGCCAGGTAAACGTCTCCCATCCCGCCGCGCGCCACGAGCTTCAGCAGGGTCCGCCGCCCAAGCATCCGGGGCAGTGCGAGAGGCGCGGAGGAAGAGAACCCTTTGGTCGTGCGGGCTGCCTGCGCCATCGTCACGACGGTACGGACGACGGGACCGAGCGGCCAAGTTTTGGGCGCGCGCGCTCACCAGCGCGCAAGCGATCGCAAGACCGGCGCAAGCTGGTCCGCCATGCGTCTGTGGGTGCGGGCGCTGGGGTGGTAGTCGCTGCCGAAGCCGTCGCTCAACCGTTGCTCGTCGAACGTGAACGCGACCACCCGTCGGTCGCCCTGCGAACTCCGCTGGTCGACCACGTTCCGAATCGCCGCGGCCGCCTTCGTTCGGCTCATCGCACCCGGAGGGTAGCTGTCCGTCAAGCTCGGGCTCACTGTGCAGACGATCCACGCGTTCGGATATGCGCCCCGGAGGGTTCGTACGAATGCGGCGTACGACTGCTCGAAACCGAGACCGGGATCGCCCTGCGCGAAATCGTTCGTTCCCAGGTTGACGACGACGATGTCCGGCTCGGGAGTCGCGAACGGCTGGCGACTGGTGGGGTCGTCGGCGAGGGCGCGACCGAATCGCGCCGGCATCTGCTCGCTCGTTCTGCCCCAACGATCGCGGTGGACGCCGATTCCGGAGTAGGCGATCGCGGTGTGCTCCGCGCCGAGCGCCTGCGCCGTCAATGCGCCGTAGGCGACCGTTTCGTCCTCGAGCTCGGGGGAGAAATGTTGGGCCGGATCCGTGCCGAGGTCCCCGTATCCGCAGGTGACCGAGTCGCCGATGAACTCGATTCGGCGAGGCAGGGCCGGCCAGCTCGCCTCCACGAGTGTGCCGCCTTGCGGGAAGAATCCGAGAAACTGCACGACGCCCACCGACGACTCGGTGCGCTTGCGCAGAACGACCGAGTGGCGGCCGGCCGGCAAGTTCGAAGCAAGCGTGTAGCGATCGGTCACGCGACTCGTGGAAAGTACGCTGGGGGTATTTCCGTCGATCGCGACGGAAAAGAAACTCGTCCCGGTGTCGCGCAGCCGGACGTCGATGCCCGTCCCCGTGAACGCCGCCTCGACCGTCGTCCCGGGCCAGGAGAAACGCGGTCCGGCAGGGTCACGGCGGTCGAGGCGCCCGACCGAATGCACGGTCTCGGCGACCGTCCTGGCCGCGCTCGATCCTCCATCCCCCCCGGACGCGGGCGGTGCCGCACCCGCCGCCCGACACGCGCCGCCGAAAGCGATCGGCACGGCGAGCACCACGATGGTGACGGCGACGGCGGCAGGCCTCATCGCGCGCAGCATAGTCGCGCGCCCCTCTACCGTCTCGCGCTGCCTCCTGCTAATCGCAGGACCACCTCATGCCGCGACGCACGGATTTCGAGCGCATCCTTCTGGTGGGAGCTGGACCGATCGTCATCGGGCAGGCGTGCGAGTTCGACTATTCGGGCACCCAGGGCGCCAAGGCGCTGCGCGAAGAGGGGTACGACGTCGTGCTCGTCAACTCGAACCCGGCCACGATCATGACCGATCCCGAGCTGGCCGCGCGCACGTACGTCGAACCGCTCGAGTGGCGGACGCTCGCGGCAATCATCGAACGCGAGCGACCGCAGGCTCTCCTGCCCACGCTCGGCGGGCAAACCGGGCTCAACCTGGCGATGAAGCTGCGCGAAGAGGGGGTGCTCGATCGCTTCCGCGTCGAGATGCTGGGCGCGCGCCCGGAGTCGATCGCGAAAGCCGAGGACCGCGCCTTGTTCAAGGCGGCCATGGAGAAGATTGGACTGACGTGTCCGCGCGCCGGGGTGGCGCATTCGCTCGGTGAGGCGCACGCCGTGGTCCGTGAGACGGGTTTCCCGGCCATCCTTCGTCCCAGCTTCACGCTCGGTGGAACGGGCGGCGGCATCGCTTACTCCGAGGACGAATTCGAATCGAAGGTGTCGTGGGCTCTTGCACAGTCCCCCACTCACGAGGTTCTCGTCGAAGAGAGCGTGCTCGGATGGAAAGAGTTCGAGCTCGAGGTGATGCGCGATCGCGCGGACAACTTCATCGTCGTCTGCTCGATCGAGAACGTCGACCCGATGGGGGTACACACCGGGGACTCGATCACGGTTGCACCGTCGATGACGCTGACCGATCGCGAGTACCAGCGGCTGCGGGACGCCGCCCGCGCCGTGATGACCGAGATAGGGGTCGAGACCGGCGGCGCGAACGTGCAGTTCGCCGTGGATCCCGCTTCCGGTCGCTTCCACGTCATCGAGATGAATCCTCGTGTTTCGAGGAGCTCGGCGCTCGCCAGCAAAGCCACCGGATACCCCATCGCGAAGATCGCCGCCAAGCTGGCGGTCGGCTACACGCTGGACGAGCTGCGAAACGACATCACACGGACCTCCGCCGCATTCGAGCCGGTCATCGACTACGTCGTGGTCAAATGGCCGCGCTTCGCGTTCGAGAAGTTTCCCGGCGCCGACACGACGCTCGGAACCCAGATGAAGAGCGTGGGCGAGGTGATGAGCATCGGCCGCACGTTCTGTGAGGCCCTGCAGAAAGCCGCACGGTCGCTGGAAACGGGAAAAGACGGTCTCGTATCGCTGCTGGGGTGGGCGGACTATCGCGTCCTCGCCGAGCCCAAGCGACAACGTGACCTCTCGATGGAGGCCCCGGATCTGGAGTCGCCCAAGGCGATGCGGCCGGCGGACCCCGCCGAAACGCGCCGCGCGCTCGAGAAGCTCGTCGCGATCCCGAGCGCTGATCGGCTCTTTTACGTGGCGGACGCCATGCGCGTCGGGATGACCGACGAGGAGCTGTTCGCGCTCACCCGCATCGATCCCTGGTTTCTCGCGCAGCTTCGGCGCGTCATCGCCGCCGAAGCGCGGATCGAGCAGGGCGATCTGAGCGCCGACGCGGTCCGGCGTTACAAGAGGCTGGGGTTCAGCGATCGTCAGATCGCGGCCCTCGCCGGAAAGTCGCGCGGGTCGAGCGCGTCCTGCGTTGGCGCCGGCGAGGACGACATTCGCGCATTGCGCCATTCGACTGGTACGAGATCGGTTTACTCTCGCGTCGACACCTGCGCCGCCGAATTCGTCGCGCACACCCCGTATCTCTACTCGACGTACGAAACCGAGAGCGAGGCTCGCCCCGACGCGGCGAAGCGCAAGGTCGTCATCCTCGGTGGTGGTCCGAACCGGATCGGACAGGGGATCGAATTCGACTATTGCTGCGTTCACGCCGTCATGGCCTTGCGGAGCCTTGGCTTCGAGACCGTGATGGTCAATTGCAATCCGGAGACGGTCTCGACCGACTACGACACGTCGGACCGACTGTACTTCGAGCCGCTGTCGCTCGAGGACGTGCTCAACGTGGTGCAAGAAGAGGACGCCGAAGGCGTCATCGTTCAGTTCGGCGGGCAGACGCCTCTGAAGCTGGCCGTTCCTCTGGAGCGGCGGCAGGTGCGTCTGTTCGGGACAAGCGCGGATGCGATCGACCGGGCGGAGGACCGCGGGCGGTTCGACGCCTTGCTCACCAAGCTGGCGCTCAAACGGCCCCGCAGCGGCATCGCCACTTCGCTGGACGAAGCCGTCTCGGTCGCTGCGTCGATCGGCTATCCGGTGCTCGTCCGGCCGAGCTACGTGCTGGGCGGCCGCGCGATGATGATCGCTTACACGCGCGAAGAGTTCGAGATCTTCGTTTTGAGAGCATTCGATGCGGCCCGCGAGGCCGGCACCCAGACGGTGCTCATCGACGAGTTTCTCAAGGACGCCATCGAGGTCGACGTCGACTGCGTCGCCGACGGCCGGCGCTGCGTGATCGGCGGGGTCATGCAGCACATCGAGGAGGCCGGAATCCATTCCGGCGACAGCTCGAGCGTCCTGCCGCCGCATTCCCTGGCGCCGGAAATCGTGCTCAGCATCGAGGAACAGTCGCGGATGCTCGCCCTCGAGCTCGGCGTGATCGGTCTCATGAACGTGCAGTTCGCCGTCAAGGGTGGAGAGGTCAACATCCTCGAGGTCAACCCGCGCGCGAGCCGTACGGTGCCGTTCGTCTCGAAGGCGACGGGCCGGCCGCTCGCAAAGATCGCCGCCATGGTCATGGTCGGCAGGACGCTCGACGAGCTGCAGGTTCACGACCTGTCCCCCCCCCGCTATACGAGCGTCAAGGAGAGCGTCTTTCCGTTCTCGAAGTTCCCCGGAGTCGACACGATCCTCGGCCCGGAGATGCGATCCACGGGCGAGGTGATGGGAATCGCCGCGACGTTCGCGCGTGCGTTCGGCAAGGCCATGCTCGCCAGCGGCATCGAGCTTGCCGTGCCCGCCCAAGGTGCGGCACGACGCAAGGTATTCATCAGCGTGAAGGACGAGGACAAGCCTGCGGCCATCCATATCGCGAGGCGCCTCGCGGCCCTCGGCTTCGATCTGCTCGCGACCAGCGGCACCGCTGCGGCCCTGACGCGCGCCGGGCTGGAGTCGGGGGTGGTGAAGAAGGTGAACGAGGGGTCGCCGCACGTCGTCGACGCGATTCGGAGCGGAACGATCGCCATCGTCGTCAACACGACCATCGGCGGCAGGGAAGTGCGCGACAGCTACTCGCTGCGGCGTCAGACCTTACTTGCCAACATCCCGTACTTCACGACCATCGCTGCGGCGCTCGCCGCCTGCGATGCTCTCGAGGCGGCCCAGAGCGACCCGACGCTACGGGTCCAATCGCTGCAAGAATGGGCAGCGAGCTGAATTCCAACCAGGAGTGGGCGGCAAGCTGCCTTCGGAAAAACCGCGCTATCTTCGAGCTTGCGCCCGCATGCCCTCACCCAGGTATCCGCTCGAATGCGTCGTGCAGGTGCACGACGGAAAAGTCGAAAAGGCCAAGCGTGACGTCGCCGCCGCGGTGGGAGCGCGGCGGGCCGCCGACGGGGCTCGGATCACCGCCGAAGAACGTCGCGATCGCCACGAAGCGCTGGTCGGTCGCGTCCGCGTCGCAGAGCTGGACGCGCTCGCGCGCGGCGAGCTACGAGCGGGGGATCTGCAGCGCGCGCGGCAGTGGGCCCTGGGTGTCGCCGCCGAAAGCGCTCGCTTGCGAGCCGAAGCGGAGCGCGCGCAAGGCGAGGCGCTGCGCGCAGGTGCGGTCGAAGAGAGAGCCCGAGCCCACCTGACCGCGCGCAAGGTGGACGCCGAAGCGACCGCTCGCAATCGAGCCCGCTGGCAGCATGCGCGCCGCGCGAAGGTCGAAGCTCGGGAGGAGGAGGCGTCGCTCGAGGCGTGGCGTCCAAAAAAGTGATCGTTCGCCTTGCGTGCTTCGCGTCGGCCGTGGGCCTCGCATCCATGGTTGCGGCCGGCGCTTGCAAGAGCGTCGTGCCCACGACCGGGGCGCGCGCAACGGAGGCGAGCGCTGCACGCGCAACCCCGTCAATCGTTGCCGCGAGCTCGGTCCTGGGCGAGGCGCCGCGGCAGGACGTGGGCATGCCGTCGCTCGATGTGGTGCTCGAGGATCCGAGGCTGGCGTCGGCGCGCCGGAGCGATGCTGACGGAGACGAGGCGGCGGCGGCGCGCGAAGTGCAGCGCGTGCAATCGACGATGTCGCTCGCCCCTCGACGGGCTTGCGCGTGGAGCTATCTGGCGGGTCGGATGCTGCTCGCGGCCGGCGAGGTGAATGATTCGGCGGCCGCGTTCGACAATGCCGCGGCGGTCGGCGTGGGATGCCCGCTCGCGCCCTACGCCCGTCTTCGCCAGGCGCAGGCTCTTGTTCGTGCAGGGCGCGCGGACGAGGCGATCTCGGTTCTCCGCGAGGTCGGCGACGAGGTCGCGGCTCAGGACGAGGCGCAGCTCGCGCACGCGGATGCGCTCGTCATCAAGGGGGATCGCGGAGCCGCGATTCCCATCTGGCGTGCCCAGCTTGCCGCGTCGCCGCACGGGCTGCGCTGGGTCGACTCGTCGATCCAGCTGGCACGCGCGCTTCTCGACGGCCAGGACGGCCCTCCGGCAAGCAGGGCTCGAGAGGCGTTCGATCGGGCAACACGCATCATCGTCGAGGCGCCCGCCGTGGCCGAGAAGGTCGAGGCCCCGGCCCTTCGCGACCGGGCGGCGGTGGCGATGGGCTTGCGAGTCGCGCCGAAGCTGACGGTCGACGAGCGCGCGCGACAAGCTCAGGCGTGGCTCGACCAATCGCAACCCAAGCATGCTCGTGAGATCGCAGAGGGCGTGTTGCGCGAGATCGGTCACGCCGATCGCGAGCGCACGGAGGTCGCATGCAGGGCGGCGACCGTGCGCGCGCAAGCGATTCCCCGCGGTCGGTCCGAGGACGCGGCCGACGCATGGGGAGCCGCGATCGCCCGCTGCCGCGAAGGCGCCGATACGGACGCGCGTGCCGTCGCCCTCTATCAGGGCGGCAAGGCGAGCGCCCAGGCCAGGCGAGCCGCCGAAGCCCTCGCCCGATTCGGAGCCGTGGAGAAGCAATTTCCGAAGCACCGTCTCGCCGACGACGCGCGCTTCCGCTCCGCCCTCCTGATCGACGATGAAGGCGATCGCGCCCGATCGCTCGAAATGCTGGCCTCCATCGCCGATCGGTATCCCGACGGCGACATGGGGCGAGACGCACTGTTTCGCGTCGGTCTGGCGAAGCTCGAAGCGAGGGAGCTCTCGGGGGCGCAGGCGATTTTCGACCGACTGCTGTCGTCGCCGGCCGACTCCTGGAGCTGGGGTTCCGCCGCCCGCGCCGAGTACTTCAGGGCTCGCATCGCGGATCTGGCCGGCGATCGGGACGACGCCGCGGCACGCTATGCCGCCATCGTGGCCCATCGGCCGCTCTCGTATCCGATGCTTCTTGCATTCTCGCGCTTGAGAAACATCGACGAGACGCGCGCCCGCTCCGCGCTCCAGGATGCCGTCCGAAACGAGCCGGGGGGCGCCTTCTTGACGGGCCGACATGTCGAGCTGGAAGCGGGCGCGTTCAATCGCTTTCTGCAGCTGCTCGAGGTCGGGGAAATCGATGCTGCACGCAGGGAGGCTGCCGCTTCGGGGCTCACGTCCGAGTCGATCGATTCCGAGGTCCTCTGGGTCGTGGGCTGGCTGTTCGAACGGGCCGGCGCCCCTTCGATCGGCCATGCGTTCGCGCGGGCGCGCCTGACCGACTACCGCGGTCATTGGCCCTCGGGCCGGTGGCGCTTCGCGTGGGAGGTTGCCTTCCCGCGGCCCTGGGCCGAGGCCGTCACGCGCGAGAGCGAGTCGAGCCAGGTCCCGGCGCCGCTCACGTGGGCCATCATGCGCGAGGAGTCGGCGTTTGACCCCGAGGCTCGGAGCACCGCCAACGCCATCGGATTGATGCAGCTTCTGGGATCGACGGCGCAGAGGGTTGCGCAGGGCACGCCGCTCGGGTGGGACGAGCAGGCGCTTCGTCGACCCGAAGTGTCGATCGCCCTCGGCGCCCGTTTGCTTTCCGCATTGCGGACGTCGTTTCCTGGTCGTCCCGACCTCGCGATCGCCGCATACAACGGTGGAGCGGTCGCCGTTCGCCGGTGGCTCGCCGACCGCGGCGGCGACGATCTGGACGTCTTCGTCGAGCGAATTCCTTTCGACGAGACGCGAAACTACGTCAAGCGGGTTCTCGCGAGTCAAGCTTCGTACGCTTATCTGTATGCTCCGGCGCGGCTCGATGAGCTGACCGCCTTGATCCCCGAGGTTGGCGAGCGCATCGCGGCACCGTCGACCACCCCTGCGCCCGGAGCCGCCAGACCCGCGGCGCCAGTCGACGCGTGGGCGCCGCCGTCTCCTTCGGCTCCCGCATCCGCTTCGGCGGCGTCGTCCGGGGCCTCCGCCGGGGACGCGGCCGCGGCGGTCGCCGCTACGGGGGCGCCGCCGAAAGCAGGCCCAGCTGGAGCATCGACGCCGACCGGCGGCGAGCAATGACGACGTGGTCGAGAAGCGGGATTCCCACGACGAAGGCCGCCTGAGACAGGGCTCGCGTGAAGGTCACGTCCTCGCCGCTGGGCGTGGGGTCGCCACTCGGGTGGTTGTGCACCAACACGAACGCGCTTGCGGCCTCGCGCAGCGCGTAGCGCAGCGCATCGCGAGGAGCGACGTGCAAACCGTGAATTCCGCCCGAAGCGACCCGTCGACTGGCTCGTAGCCCATGATGGCCGTCGAGCGTCAGGATCCAGAGCTCCTCGTGGTCGAGGGTGGCGAGGCGCGCGCGTGCCCACTTCTCGACGGCCTCGCGATCCGGAAAACGAACGGCCGCAGGAATCGACGCGACGAACGTCGCGCGACGACCGAGCTCCACGGCGGCCGCGAGCCGGGCAGCCTTGGCAGTTCCCACTCCGGCACGCTCGGCGAGCTCGCCGATACCCGCTCGTGCGAGGCCCGCCACGCCGCCATGCTCCTCGAGCAGCATGGCCGCGAGCAGCGAGACCGGTAGCCCCGGGCAGCCTGTCCCGAGCAAGATGGCCACGAGCTCCGCGTCGCCGAGCTGCTCGATGCCCAGGGCGGTCGCCCTCTCCCGCGGGCCGACCCATGTGTCGGAAACGTCCATGGCGGGCAATGCACTTCCAATTCGCGTGCCGAGCGCCGTTGCGGCAATTCCAGGCACGCCGCCCGTCCTGGACGGTGCGCGCCTTGACACGCGGACGGTCGGTTGGCGGGCTCGAGAATGGTTTCACAGGAGCGTCTGCTGGCGAGCTCCAGGCAAGCGGAGCTGCGGGGCTGGACCCGAGACCCCCACCAAGCCAAGCCCCTCAGGGCGTCTGCACCTCGCGAACCACGGAATTGCCGGCCGCATCGAATGCGCGCACGGCCACGATGTGCGGACCCGAATCGAGTCCGACGAGCAGCGGGGTCAGGTCGGTGTCGATCGATTCGTCGGCCGTGTCGAAGATCCCATCGAGGGGGGCGAGCGGTCGCCACTCCGCGCGGCCGTCGATCGCCACGTCCACCCGGGCGATCGGTCCGAGGCCGTCGGCCACCTCGGCGCGCAACCGTCTTCCCTGCAAGGACAGGCTCTTGAAGAACGGCGGCGTGTTGTCCACCAGCAAGGGCGGGCTCTCGAGGGCGAAGTGCAGGCTTTCGGAGGGCGGATTGGCCAACTCGTCGCTCGCATCCACGCGCAACCGGTACTTGCCCTCCGGCAACGTCGCGGTGTCCCAGTCGAGCTCCGGCTTCGTCAGCACGTCGTCGCGGCGGGTCGCATCGAGCCACCGAGGCTGCCCTTCCTGACGGAATTGGACGCGGAAGCGAAGCTCGTCGTTGTCCGGGTTGTCGACTTTCCACGTGACGTGGACGACGCTGTCGTGCTTCGGGGGCTCCGATCCGCTCGAAGGCATCGGTTCGCGCGGTTCGCGCGCCGTGCGTTCTCGCGCGCCGACCTCGGTGATGATGGCGCGCAGATTCTCGGTAACGAATGGCACGATCAGGTCCGTCAGCGTCGCACCGGAATCGCGCAACCGCCCCCGGATTTGCACGAAACGTCCCGGCGGGCTCGGAATCGCACCGCCCTGTGCGATGGGAGCGCTCCACGGACTCCATGTCGTGTCCGGAGTCTGCGTATCACCGGTGCGCGTCGAGACCTCGACGGCCCCCGCGGACCTCCACGTCGCGTGGCCGAACCGGGCCCGCACTCCGGCGTCCAGAGGCTTGCTCGTCCACACGGAGTCGGCCCCTCCGATCGAGAGAAGCTGGTGAAAGGTCGACGGGTCGCTTCCTATCGCGAACCACGTCTTGTTCGAAGAACCGATGGCGGCGATCTGGCGTTCGTTCGCGTGCGCCAGGAGAGACACGGCGTGCGTGTCATCCACCGTGTAGATGCGTCCCTCCGCACCGGTCCCGACGTACGGCGTCCCGTGCGCGTCGACGGCGAGCGACAGATAGTGAAACTCGTCGTGGTGCATCAGTCGCTCGGGGCGTCCCTGGGCGTCGAAGCGCCAGAGCGAGCCCTTGCCGGGCCTCGTGCGCACCGCGGGCGTCGGGCCCGGCGCGAAACGTCCGCTGGTCGTGTGGGCTCTCGAAGACTCCGGCGTCTCGGTCGGCGAGCCGCTCGGCTCCTCGTCGACGATGGCATAGACGCTGCCGCTTGGCCCCGCGGCAATTGCGTGCACGTCCTCACCGGGAAAGTCGTAAACGACCGTCGCGCGGCCCGGCGCGGTGATCCGATACAAGAGGCCCTTACCGCTCGTGCCCGCGTAGACCGTGCCGTCGTCGGTGATGGCGAGGGACACGACGAACGGGTCGCTCGTTTTGAAATAAACGCTCGAAACGCCGCTCGGTTCGATTCGGAGCACCGTGCCTTCCGACCCCGTCGCCGCGAAGAGCGCCGTGCCGCTCTTGTCGACCGCGAGGGCGAAAACGCTCTCGACTCCGGGCAGGGTCGCGAAGAGCTCGGCCTTGCCCTGAGAGATGCGGTAAATGCGGCTGCTGGTCGTTGCCGCATAGACGTTGCCCGCGCGGTCGACCGCCAGCGCATTGACAGCGCTCTCCTTCGTGTCGGCCCAAACGATGGACTGGCCGTTCGCGATGCGCACGACCTTTCCCCCGGCCGACGGTCCCGTTCCGACCAGGACGCTGCCATCGGCCAGTGCCACGGCCGACGTGGCGGTCGCCCCCGCGTTTTCGGGGAACGCGAGATTGCCGAGGGTCCAGCCGGCCCGAACCACTCCATCGGACCCGACGCTCACGCCTTGCGTATCGCCGCCGGAGAGCTTGTCCAGCGTGTCGAGCTCGAACGTGCGGGTGCCGACCGCCTTCGCGTCGCTCGACGCGAGGACCGCGGCGGCGAGGACCGCCGGCCCGATGGACCGCCGAGCGACGTGCCTCACGCGACCTTGTGACCGCAGTGCGCGCAGAATCGCGCGTCCGACGTGACAGCGGCGCCGCAGCCGGGACACTTGGCCGGCCCCGCCCGTTCGGCGCCGCAGTGAGGACAAAACCTGCCCTCACCCGCGGCGGCCCCGCATGCCGAGCAGGCGCTTTCCGCCGCCTGCACCGGCCCGGGTGCCCGAACGACCGCGGAGGCTCCCATTTCGATTCCCGCGATCAAGTTGGTGTCGTTCGCCTTCTGGATGAGCTGCTGGCGCGCGGCACTCGCCTTTGCCTGAGCATGCGCGCTTGCGAGCTCCTCCTGGAAGTTCGGGGCGCACGTTTCGCAGAGTCCGGCGCCGGCATTCCAGCAGACTTCGGGGCAGACCCAGTGTCCGCAGCGCGTGCACTGGTGAAAGTGTTTTTTCCCCTCGTCGACTGCAGCGGCGAGCGCCGCGTCATGCGCCGGGCCCCCGATGGCGCGCTGGATCTCGTAGGCGGAATTCCCCGCGGTATTGAAGATCCCCCCGAACAGGTTTCCGGCCACCCGCAACGCCGTCTCGGCAACCCCGATTGCCGAAGTTTGAAACGCCGACAAGAAGCCGTTGCGGCACTTGTCGCAAAAAAATTTGAATTGATAGCCGCGGTCCGTCGACAGGTCTTCGTAGTTCTGAACGAACTGAATCAGCGGCATCGGGCCATCAGCTTAACACACGGCCTCATGCGGCGGGGAGCGGGTCATCGGCTGGCGAGGGAGCGGGCCGCCTCGACCACGGCTGCAGCCGTGATCCCGCGCTTGGTCATGATGACATCTCCCGGCGCGCTGCTGCCGAACGAGTCGACGCCGATCGATTTGCCGGCCACACCGACGAATTTTTGCCATCCGAAGGTGACGCCGGCCTCGATCGAAACGCGCCGGAGGCACGACGGCGGGAGCACCTCGTCTTGATATGCGCGCGACTGACGCTCGAAACGGGTGAAGCACGGAAGCGAGACGACTCGCGTTGCCGCGCCGAGCTCGCGCGCTGCGGCCACGGCGTGCTGCAGCTCGCTTCCCGTGCCGATGAGGATGGTTTCGAGCGGCGCCGTCTCCCGGACCAGAACGTACCCTCCGAGGCGAACGCCCTGCCGCTTGACCTTCGGGTCGCCCGGCAGGACCGGAACCGCCTGGCGAGTCAGCGCGAGGGCCGTGGGGCCGTCCAGACGCTCCATCGCCGCCGCCCACGCTCCGACCGTTTCTTCCGGATCGGCGGGACGGATGACGTCGAGGTTCGGAATGACCCGCAAGCCCATGATCGTCTCGACGGGTTGGTGGGTGGGCCCGTCTTCACCGACGCCGATCGAATCGTGGGTGAAGACGTAGACGACCGGCAGGTGCGAGAGGGCGGCAAGGCGCACGGGCGGTCTCATGTAGTCCGCGAACACCTGGAACGTCGCGCCGTGCGGGCGCACACCGCCGTGGTACGCGATACCGTTGAGGACCGCGCCCATCGCGTGCTCCCGGATCCCGATTCGAATGTTGCGCCCCTCGCGGTGCTCGCGGTCGAAATCGACGGCTCCGGCGATGTAATTGAACGTCGAGCCGTAGAGATCGGCGCTTGCCCCCATGAGGGCCGGGACCTCCCTGGCGACGACCTGAAGGACCATCTCGCTCGCCTTGCGCGTCGCCAGCTTTGCGTCAGCGGCGAACGGGGGGACGCGATCCGCGAGGTCGCCCGGCACGCGACCTGCCAGCGCATCGTCCAGGAGCCGGGCGAGCTCGGGATTTTTCCCGCACCATCGGTCGAAGGTGGCTTGCCACTCCGCGTGGGTGCGCCCGAGCTCCGTCTTGCGTCGGGCGAAGAAGGCGCGCACCTCGTCGCTCACGAAGAACCGCGTGGCAGGCAGTCCGAGCTTTGCGCGCGACGCTTCGATGAACTTGACCCCGGCTTCGCCATGGGCCTTCTGCGTTCCCGCGATCTCGTCGATTCCCTTGCCGATGAGCGTGCGCGCCACCACCAGTCGCGGACGGCCGCTCTTCGAAGCCTTTGCGCTCGCCAGAGCCGAGTGCACCTGGCGCAGATCGTTGCCGTGATCGAGGCGGATCACCTCGAACCCGTACGCGTCGAACCGCTTCGCGGTGTCCTCGCTCTGCGATTTGACCGCCATGGCGTCCAGCGTGACGTCGTTCGAATCGTAGATGACGATGAGGTTGTCGAGTCGCAGGTGTCCGGCCAGTGCCGCGGCTTCCGAGGCGACGCCCTCCTGCATGCACCCGTCACCGGCGAGACACCACACGGTGTGGTCGAAGAGCCGCTCCTGGGGCGTGTCGAAGCGCGCCGCGAGGATCTTCCCGGCGATGGCATGACCGACCGCATTGCCCACGCCCTGTCCCAGCGGTCCGGTGGTCGCCTCCACCCCGAGGGCCGGGTGAAACTCCGGGTGACCGGGCGTCTCGGACCCCCACTGGCGAAAGCGCCGCACCTCGTCGAGCGAGAGCGGGTAGCCCGTCAGGTGCAGCCAGGCATAGAGAAACATGCTGCCGTGACCGGCAGACAGCACGAAGCGGTCTCGCCCGATCCAGAGCGGATCCGCAGGGTCGTGCCGCAGCAGGTCTCCGTAGAGAGCGGCGCCGATCTCGGCATCGCCGAGCGGCAACCCGAGGTGTCCGGACGCGGCGGCGCCGACGGCATCCATGGCGAGGCCGCGCGCGATCGTGCAAGCGGCCGCAAGCTGGTCGAAATCGGGCATGGCGGTGTTCTCCCTGGCCGGGACACTAGGACCACCCGTCGCCCGCCGCCACGAAGCGGAAGTCGATTACGGGAGCAAGGGCACCCCTCCGCTCGGGGGGGCGCTCGGCGCGTTCGAGCAGCAGTAATAGAGGGTTCCGGCCGGCGTCGGCGCAGCCACCACGCTGCACTCGAGCGACGGAGGTGGCTCGGGAACATCGGTGCTCGCTCCCGCTTCCGTACACGTGACGCCGTAGGGTTGGCTCGAACCGCACAGGCTGCCGTCGTTGGCGGCGCACCCGCCCCCATCGGCGATGATCGGCAGGCTCGTGGGCGTCGCTTGATCCGAAGACGCGTCGAGGGCCGCATCCGCCGCTGCCTCGCCGGGGGCGATCCCATCGGGGGGTCCCTCCGAGTCCCATGGTACTTCTTCCGCGGCGTCGGAGATGAGCGAGCTATCGGCGTCCAACGCAGCATCGAGGGTCGACGTCGTCTGGGACGAGTCGCCTGCCTCCGTCCAGGTCGCGTCGGCCGGCGTCGCATCGGCGGCGCTCGAGCCCGCGTCGGAAGTCACGCTGCAGAAATTGGGCTCCCAGATCCACTCGGTCGAGCAGTTGTCCGGGCCCGAGGCGCAGGTGCCGGTGCCGTCCGGAAAGGCACACCAGCCGCATCCTACGAGCGGCGTACACGCCGCGCACGACGTGTATTGGCTGCAATCGGGCGTCCCGTAGCTGCCGGCGTAACCGGCATAGGGATAAGAAGAATCATCGGCCGGGCCGCAGCCGCCGACACTGGCGCCCGCGCCGAAGAATGAAAGAATCGCGCCCACCAACGTCCCTACCGCGAGTCGTTTCATGGCGGCGTCAATTTAGCGCATCCCGGACGAGGTGCATCTCACGTCCGCTGGTTTCGACGCGACATCGTCAGAATCGCTCGGAAGACTTCGGCTACTCCCTCGGCGTCGAGTTTCATTTCCCCTGCCCAGCGCCGGCGGGTGCCGAGCACTTCGGCCTCCCGAGCGCCGTCGAGCACGGGTGCGCCCAGGGCGGCCTTGGCGCGCGCGGCGCGCAGCTGCAACTGGGCTCGCTGCGCCAGAAGCTGGACGATCGAGCGATCGATCGCGTCGATGTGGTCGCGCGTCTGCTTGAGCTCGGGGGAGCGCTCGCCCAGATCCGGGATGGAGACGCGGGCCGAGTCCAGCGAGGGCCCGTCGTTCTTTCCCGGGTCTTGCGGATTCTCCGAGTCGAGCGCGCGGTCGATCGCGCCGAGCGCCTGTACGAGCTCCTTGCGCGCCTGCGCCGCGAACGGGTTGTCCCGCGCGATGGCGGAGAACAGGTGGCCCGCGTCCGACCGCACGATCTCGATCGTCCGCGAGATCGCCTGGAAGCTGGGAGGCGCGAACGGCACCTCCATGCCCGCGCCGGCGTCGATCATCCCTTTTGCGACGAAGAAGGTCAGAGCATGGGTGTGGGCCATGACACGATCGTGGCTCTCGGGCGTCTGCTCGATGACCTCGCAACCGATGCGTTCGTAGAGCGTCCTGGCCGCGAGCGCGGCGGCCGGGTGCTGAGCGGCAGGGCAGATGACCACCCGAAGGGGCCGTTCGGCGAGCGCCAGGCTCACGGGACCGAAGAGTGGATGCGTTCCGCACCACGGGACCGTGTCGCCCAGGACTTCCCGGAGAGCCGCCGTCGGCAGCATTTTCACGCTGCCGACGTCCAGGACGATCTGGCTGGGAGCGAGGTGCGGGCGCAGATCCATGAGCGCAGCCCTCATGCGCGGCACGGGCACGGCGACGACCACGAACGTCGCCCCCGCCAAGAGCTCATCCAGAGATGCGGCGCGGTGTTCCTCCGGAACCTGGGTCGCGGGGTCCAGGGCTCGGTGCGCGATGCCCGCCTCGGAGAGGAGCTGTCCCAGCGCGCGCCCGAACCGTCCGTACCCGAGCAGGGCGACGATGTCGTCTGCCATGCGAGCGCACTGTACCACCCCCCATGGACAACCGGTGCCCCCGTGCGATCCTTGTCGAGTGAGGTGGCATCGGCTGGTCTGCAGCGCTGCGCTGACCGGAGCGCTCGGCTGCGGTCCGGCCACGAGAGTCGACCTGCGCGCCCTCCCTCCAGCCGCGTCTACGTGCCCGATCGACAGGTGCGGTTCGGGCGGACGGGCGGCGACGAAGGCCGTGTGTCCCGGCCAGGACCGGCGGCCCTGTGGGGGAGCGTTCGCGCCGGTGTGCACCGAGCGGGCCCTCTCGATGTGGAGTGAAGCGCGGGGCGACGGCGCGCTCGCATGCGTTGCTGCGATGCTCGAGGATGCCTGCGCGCTCGACGATGCGCGAGCGTGCGGCTTCGCAGGTCGCCTGCGGCTCGATGGCCGCGGCGTGACGCGCGACGCCCAGCGCGGAGTAGAGATGTTGCTGCGCGCGTGCGATGGGGGCTTTCTCACCGCGTGCGTGGTGGGCGCCCGCACGCTGGCCGACTCGGCCGATCCGGACATCAAGGACCTGCTCAAGCAGCGCGTGCGTTTCGACCTCGAGCAATCGTGCTGGGCCGGTCAGCCCGAGTCATGCTACCGGGCCGGGTTCTTCTTCTATCTGGGGCACGAGGCGTTCCCGCTGGACCCGGTGCGCGCAACCCGTCTCTACGAGCGCGGCTGCAACCTCGGCGACTCGCGGGCCTGCAATAACCTGGGAGACGCGTTCGCCTACGGTCAGGGCGTGGCCCGTGACGTCGAGCGCGCTGCCGCGCTCTTCGAGCGCGCCTGCCGTCTGGGCGAGGCGCTGGGCTGCGCCAACCTCGGTTACATGGCCGAACACGGCGAGGGGATCGATCGCGACGAGCTTCGCGCGCGCACTCTTTATCGCGAGGCGTGCACGACCGGCGAAGTGTACGGATGCATCCACTCGGAGATGATGGCGGCGCAAGATGCGGGGGCGCCTCGCGATCCGGCTCAGGCGCTCGCTCACTGGCGTGAAGGTTGCGACCAGCGCCGCGACGCGAGCGCGTGCGCGTTTCTCGGGATCCTCTACGAGGACGGGCCCGACGGAATGGCCCGCGACGAGGCAAAGAGCGCGCAGGCCATGTCGCTGGCCTGCGAGCTCGGCAATGGCAGGGCCTGCGACTGGATGAAATCGCGCGGCGACGACGACTGAATCGTTCGGCTGGCCGGCGCCAAGGCAGGCCCTCCGTCACGCGGCGATGAGCTGCCAGTGGGGCGTCGGGCCGCGCTCGATACGCAGGAGCGTCCCGTCCTCCAGTGTGGACCACGGCTCGTCGGTCACGTGCTCGGAAGCCACGAAGATCGCCGTGCGGTGCTGGGACCACGGGGTCTCGTAGGTCGTTCCGTCCCGACTGGTCCGGCGGGGGCGCACGGCGTCCAGGGGGCCGCGCTCGAGCAGGAACATCGAGCGACCGAACCGGTGCGCGTACGTGGTCGAGCCGTCGGACAGAAGGAAATTGAACGCGCCAAAGTCAGGCCGCTCGCGCGCGCAGCGGACGGCCCGAAGAAGATCGCGATCGGTTTGCGGCGAGGCGTTCGCGTCCGTGGCGCCGGACTCGTCGAGGACCGTCAGAAGCCAGGCGAAGATCAGCTCGCTGTCAGTCTCGCCCTCGATTTCGGCGAGGCGTTGCGGCGAGATCTGGGCGCGAAGCCAGGCGACGTCCTTGACCGTTCCGTTGTGCGCGAAGACCCAGCCGCCTCGATCGAATGGATGCGTGTTGAGGATCTTCGTGTCGCCGACGGTCTTCTGGCGGATGTGCGAGACGAGGAGCTCCCCCCGGCTTCCGACCGCAAGGCGATGAAATCTCTCGTCCTCTCCGGCGCAGGCGATCCCTCGTTCGACCCGCCAGCGTTGCTGCTGGGCGTCGAAGATCGCGATGCCCCAGCCGTCGCGGTGTTCTTTGGACAGCGCCGCAAGCGAGCGCGGCGCGTCCCGCAGAACGACTCGAAACTCCGTGGGCTCGTTTGCGGCGATGCCCAATAGCCTGCACATTCGTACGCTCATTATAGCGCCCTCCGCGCTTCGCGGGACGCGTTCGCCGGGTTCGTTCGGGTCTTTTCGGGTCTTGCTCCCCGCGAGCACGGGCGGTAGGCCAAGAGCCATGTCTGCTGCGTTCGCCGCCAAATCCAAACTGTCCCTGGGATCGACGACGCTCTCGTATTTCCGCCTGGCGGCCGTTTACGGCCAATACGCGCAAGCCGAGCGCCTTCCGTTCTCGCTCAAGATCCTCCTCGAGAACTTGCTCAGAACCGAAAACGGCGTCTCCGTCCGCGGCGAGGACATCGAGGCGCTTGCCACGGTGGACCTGTCTGCGCAGCCCGATCGCGAAATCGCCTTCACGCCGGCCCGGGTCCTGCTCCAGGATTTCACGGGCGTGCCTGCCGTGGTCGATCTCGCCGCGATGCGCGACGCGATGAAGAGGCTCGGGGGCGATCCACGGCGCATCAATCCGCTGCAGCCGGTCGAGCTCGTCATCGACCATTCGGTGCAGGTCGATGCGTTCGCCTCGAGCCAGGCGCTCACGATCAATGCGCAGCTCGAGTTTCAGCGTAACAAGGAGCGTTATCAATTCCTCAAATGGGGGCAGAGCGCGTTTCGCAACTTCAAGGTCGTCCCGCCGGACACGGGCATCGTCCACCAGGTCAACCTGGAGTACCTGGCTCGGGTCGTGATGAAGAGCGAGGACGGCGGCACGGCCTATCCGGACACCCTCGTCGGCACGGACTCCCATACCACGATGATCAACGGCCTCGGCGTGCTCGGCTGGGGCGTCGGCGGCATCGAGGCCGAGGCGGCCATGCTCGGGCAGCCGGTCTCGATGCTCATTCCGCAGGTACTCGGAGTAAAGCTGACCGGCAGCCTTCCGGAGGGCGCGACGGCCACCGACCTGGTCCTGACGGTCACGGAAATGCTTCGCAAGAAGGGGGTCGTCGGCAAGTTCGTCGAGTTCTTCGGCGACGGGCTGGCCCATCTGCCCCTCGCCGATCGCGCGACGATCGCCAACATGGCGCCCGAATACGGCGCGACGTGCGGCATCTTCCCGGTGGACGCCGAGACGCTGCGCTACCTGCGTTTCACAGGGCGAGACGAGGCCCACGTGAAGCTCGTCGAGACCTATTGCAAGGAACAGGGTCTCTTTCACGCTCCGGGCGCGATCGAGGCGCGTTACACGGACACGCTGCATCTCGACCTCGGATCCATCGTCCCGAGCCTGGCCGGTCCGACGCGACCCCAAGACCGGGTCAAGCTGAGCGAGTCGAAAGCGAGCTTCCGCGCCGCGCTCGGCAAGATGCTCGGCAAGGGAACCGAGACTCCCCCAGTCGCGCCGGCGCCGGCACACCCCGCGGCCGAGACTTCCGCGACCGCGGTCATCGACGGCACGGGGGTCTCGCTTTCGCACGGGGCGGTCGTCATCGCAGCCATCACGAGCTGTACCAACACGTCGAATCCGAGCGTTCTTCTCGCCGCCGGTCTGCTTGCGAAGAAGGCCGTGGAAAAGGGGCTCTCGCGAAAGGTGTGGGTCAAGACCAGCCTCGCGCCGGGCTCGAAAGTCGTGACCGAATACCTGGCCAAGGCAGGGCTGACGCCGTACCTCGATCGGCTCGGCTTTCAGACCGTCGGATACGGGTGCACGACGTGCATCGGCAACAGCGGCCCGCTGCCGGACGCCGTTTCGAAGGCCATCGAACAGGGGCGCCTCGTCGCCGCCGCCGTGCTGAGCGGCAATCGCAACTTCGAAGGTCGAGTGCATGCCGAGGTTCGCGCGAACTACCTCGCTTCGCCGCCGCTGGTCGTCGCCTATGCCATTGCGGGAACGGTCGACTTCGACCCGGTCAACGACTCGCTCGGCGTCGGTAAGGACGGCCAGCCCGTCTTCCTTCGCGACGTCTGGCCGTCGACTGCAGAGGTCCGGGCCGCGGTCGACCGGTGCATCGATCGCGCCATGTTCGAGAGAGTGTACGGGCGCGTCTTCGAAGGCGACGAGTCGTGGCGCAATCTCGGCGTGTCGACGGGGGATCTGTACGCGTGGGATGCAAGCTCCACGTACGTCAAGCACCCGCCCTACTTCGCGGGGATGGAGCGCGAGCCCGCGCCGGTCACCGACATCGCCGATGCGCGAGCGCTCGCTTTCCTGGGCGACAGCATCACGACCGACCATATTTCGCCCGCTGGATCGATCAAGAAAAACGGTCCGGCCGGGCAGTACCTGATCGAGCGCGGCGTGGACGTCAAAGATTTCAACTCGTACGGGTCGCGTCGTGGCAACGACGAGGTGATGGTCCGCGGCACGTTCGCGAACGTTCGTCTGCGAAACCGGCTCGCACCCGGGACCGAAGGGGGCGTCACGACGTACCTCGGCGGCGCTGCGCAGGGGGCCACGGGGGCGTCGAACGCCCCGCCCGAGGTGATCAGCATCTTCGACGCGGCCGTTCGCTACGCGAAAGAGGGGACGCCCCTCATCGTCATCGCGGGCAAGGAGTACGGCTCCGGCTCGTCACGCGACTGGGCGGCCAAAGGGCCCAAGCTGCTCGGGGTTCGCGCCGTGATTGCCGAGAGCTTCGAGCGCATTCACCGGAGCAATCTCGTCGGCATGGGCATACTGCCGCTCGAGCTCGCGGCCGGGCAGACCGTGGATTCGCTGGGGCTCACCGGCCGCGAAGTGTTCTCCATCCTGGGCCTGGACGCCGCGATCACTGCGCGCCGCGCCACGGTGCAGGCTCGAGGCGCCGGGGGCACGCTGCGCGAGTTCATGACCACCGTGCGAATCGACACTCCGCAGGAGCGGGAATACTACAGGCACGGTGGGATCTTGCCCTACGTGCTGCGGCAGCTGCTGAAAACGTGACGCGGGGGGGCTGAACTAGGGGGCTCTGGGGCGTCGCGCGCCGGTAGAGCGCAGCGCGCGGTTGGAGTCGTGTCGTGTGGGCCCGGGTCGGGCCGGTCAGCGGCGCTGCCATCGTATGGTATGAGGACGGCTCGACCGCTCGGACTTTCGACCGCTCGGAATCCCATCATGCCCAAGCCCAGATTCCTCTTTCTTATGGCGAGTCCCCTCTTCTACGCCTGCACGTCCTCGACCGCGACGCCTCCTCCGGGCGCGGGCGATGGCGGAGCAACGACGAACACGGCGTCGTCCGGCGGCTCCGGCTCCAGCGCCACGGGATCAGCCGCGAGCACGAGCGCCGGGGGATCGAGCGGCAGCGGGGTTGGTTCCGGCGACGGTGGCGGGACGCATGGGTCGACGGACGGCGGCGGCGCCGATGGCGCCGGCGCGCCGGGCTGTAGCGGCCTGGCGTTTTGCGATAACTTCGACAATCCTGCGACGGACATCGTCGACGGGGGGCCCACTCCGGGCCTCTGGACCGTCGAGGGGGAGCAGGGATGCAGCGGGCAAGGCCCGATCACGAATCCCATCACGATCGACAACACGCAGTCGCACAGCCCGCCGAACTCCGCGAAGATCGTGGGCAGCGCGTCCAATTCGTGCGGACCCGCGATGATCAGTTCGAGCGCGTTCGCGAGCATCCCGAGTGGCAGCGACGTGTACGGCCGCTTCTATATTTTCCTGTCGAGCACCAGCGCCACGTTCGATCACACGGCGATCATGATGCTCAACTTCTCGGGAAATAACGATGGCGGTATCGACTTCGGCAACCAGGCGACGTTCCTGTCGCTCAACTCCGAGGGGGCGGGCAACGCGACGAACGTGCTGATGTGGCAAACGCAGGACAGCTCGGGCACGCTCCCGGACAAGGACACGGCGGGAGGCGCACAATCCGCGTACCCGACCGCGAATACGTGGACCTGCGTCGAGTTTCACACGTCGGCCTCGACCCATTCCATCGAAACGTGGGTTGGCGGGGCACAGGCGCCGGTGCCGGGCCTGACGTTCCCCCCGCCGGTCGCGATGGTCAACGATCAGTGGGAAGGCGGCCTTTCGACCCAGGTGGCATTCAATTTCGACAGTCTCGGCTTTGGTTGGGTGTCGTATTCCGGTGTCGCGATGAACCTGTGGATCGATGACGTGGCCCTCTCCACGACCGGTCGCATCGGGTGCAACTAGCTCTCGGTGGCAGGATCCGGCGCTCGCGCGCCTGAGGGCTTCATTCCGAGGTAGGGGCCATTCGCGGGAAGCATTCCTGCGATGCGGTGAACCGGTTCCGGCCGACCTCGGGTGGCAACTTCGATGCCGTGCGCGCCCGCCACGCCCGGCGCCGGAGGCGACGGCACCAAACGCTGCCTCTTGCCGAGTCGCAGCGCCACGCGTACGAATCAGACTAGCTCCGAGGGCGGCCCCGGAGCGATTTAGGCGAGCTCCGTTTTCGAGCGAAGGCCCATGCCCACGACAACACCCGTCGTCATCACTCCCCCTCCGCCGCTGCAGCCCGGCGACATGTACTTCCGTACGATGTTCGCGAGCGAGGCGCTCAGTCGCTGCTTCGAGTACGTCGTCGAAGTCACGAGCCCGCGCTCCGACGTGCAGGCCGAGGATGTCCTCGGCGCGCCGACGACGGTCACGGTGACCCGTCCGGACGGCGTCAATCGATATTTCAACGGACTCGTCGCGCGATTCGATTACCTGGGCACGGCCGTCAACAATGGGCCGTCGCGCTATCGGCTCGTGCTCCGTCCGTGGTTCTGGCTCCTCACGCGCACGGCCGACTGCCGGATCTTCCAGAACCAGTCGGTGGTCGACATCATCACGATCGTCTTCCAGGACTTCGATTTTGCAGCCGTCGATACGACGCAGCTCTCGAGTTCGCAATATCCGAAACGCGAGTACACGGTGCAGTATCGCGAAACGGATTTCCATTTCCTCACTCGATTGATGGAGGAGGAGGGCATTTATTATTATTTCCGGCACGAATCGGGGAAGCACACGCTCGTCCTGGTGGACGACCCGAGCGAGCATCAGATGCCCGAACAGACCGGCGACTCGTTCTCGCTGCCCTACCAGGGCCCGGACGTGAACCGAGCTGCGCTGACGGAGTACGTGTCCGAGTGGTCGTCGGAATCCCAAGTCGAGCCCGAGGCCTATGCGCACACGAGCTTCGACTTCACCAAGTCGCGCGCGAGCTTGCTCTCGCGGCAGAGCGCTGACCCGGGACACTCCATCCAAGGCCTCGAGGTGTTCGATTATCCCGGCAGCCATTCGACTCAGGACGTCGGAAGCAACGTGGCGACGCAGCGGCTCGAGGCTTGCCAGCAAGAGGTATCGCAGTCGCGCGGCTGGACCAACGCCCGTGCGCTCGCCGTGGGCTATCTCTTCGTGCTCACCGATCACCCCCGCGACGCCGAAAACGGCACCTACCTCGTCACGAGCGCGACGTACCAGATCCGGGGTCAAGACGCCGAGAGCGGCGGAGCCGCGGGCGACGTGATGAGCGTCGTGTTCCAGGCGATCGAGCAGGGGCTCACATTTCACCTCGCGCGCACGGCTTACAAGCCGCGCATCGGCGGCCCGCAGACCGCCGTCGTGGTCGGGCCCAGTCAAAACGAGATCTACACGGACCAGTACGGTCGCGTGAAAGTGCAGTTTCACTGGGATCGCCGGGGTGAATCCAACGAGGACAGCTCGTGCTTCATTCGCGTGTCCCAGGCGTGGGCTGGAACCAACTTCGGCGCCATCTTCACTCCCCGGATCGGGCAAGAGGTCATCGTCGATTTTCTCGAAGGCGATCCGGACCGCCCCATCATCACCGGGCGCGTTTACAACGATCAGAACATGCCGCCGTACAAGCTGACCGACCATCAGACGCAGAGCGGCTTCAAGACGCACAGCTCGAAGGGCGGCACCCTCGAGAACTACAACGAGATCCGTTTCGAGGACCTCAAAGGGGCCGAAGAGCTGCACATCCA
>DASPUY010000253.1:0-4772 GCA_035622655.1 Polyangiaceae bacterium | reverse complement strand
ACATGGCCTTCGTCCACGACGAGCAAGGAAACGTCGGACTCGCCGTCCTCGTCCCGTCGCAGTCGACGGCGGTCCTCGTCCAGCCGGCCACCAGCACGACGACGTCCGTCGCGCTGCCGTCGCCTTACTCGAACCTGTCCCTCGTCACGAGCAGCGTTTCGACGACGTCCAACGGCGACGTCGCGCTGCTCTGGAACGGAGGCACGGCCTCCGGCGTGGCGCTGTGGACCGTGGGCGAGCCGTACTTCAGCGTCGACGTGACGGGAGTATCCGCGCCCATCGAGACGGTGCTCGACGTGCCCAACAGCAACTTCAAAGTCCTCGAGCCGTCGGATGGCAGTGGGTTCTTCGTCCTCGATCTGGGCTCGGGGCGCGTCACTCCCCTGAGCACGACTTCGGCGGCCACGCTGTCGATCTCCTCGGACGGGCAGCGTCTCTGGGCGTTCTCACAGGGCGGGACCGATCTGGCCTGCATCGATCTCGACAGCTTCAGCCCGATCGACCTGACGACTGCGGCTCCGATCGATTCGGTCTACGACATCGGAGGCTCCGGGATGAGCCGTGATCTGGTCTCGCTCGACACGCAAGGAACGATCGGGGCGACCGTCTTCGACGCCCTCGATCCCCAGGCTCCGCCCCGGCGGATCCCGGCGCTGCTCCTGGGGATGCCATGAGCCCGAATCGAGTTGCATGGGTCCTCGCAATCGCCATTTCCGGGGCCGCATCGCCTCGGGCGTATGCCGAGTCCACGGCCGGGTCGCCTGCGGCGTACGGTCCACCGACGGACGACCCGGCGCCGTTCTCCGAAGGACCCACGCCGCCGCTCGCCTCCGACTGGGCTGAGCGCGTGGCGCGTCTCGAGCTCGGCTATCGAGGGACGTTCGTCGCGAGCTCGGGCTACGACCCATTCTCGACCGATGGCTATTTTCCCGCTGTTTCGCTCGTCGCGTCGCGGACCGTCTTCGCGGCCGGTCCGTGGGCCTTCGCTCCCGGGATCGCCTGGGACTACGGGCGGAGCGCCGCCACGGCGCGCGGGGACTCGACGTCCCTAAAGATGCAGCGGGTGACGGTCCCCCTCGAGGGCCGCCTTCACTTTGGTCGCTGGGGGTATCTGTTCGCTCGCATCGCGCCGGGGGCCGCCATGGAGCGTGCCGAGGTCGACGACCCGTCCGCGCCCTCCGCGCTCACGAAGTCGCTCTGGCTGTTCACAGGAGACGCGAGCGCGGGCTACGCGCTTCCGGTACTGCCGCTTCCGGAGCGGCCCGGCCGGGCGATCCGGGTCTGGCTCCAGGGTGATTTCGGATACAGCTGGACGCCGGACAACGCCCTGACCCTCACGTCCAACAGCTCTCAGACGACCGACGCCGTCGCGCTCGGATCACTGGGGATGCGGGGAGCATTCCTACGCTTCGCCGTTGCGCTCAGCTATTGACGTCGCTCCGAGAGGACCGACATCACCCCCGATGACCCGCCATCACGCGCTTCGCACTCGTCGAATGACGACTCCAGCGCCGCTGGAGCGAACGAGCTGCTCGCCCTCGCGAAGCGACACCGCGGGCGGCCGCACATCGGCAGGTTTCCCGGTCCCCTCGGTCGCCGCCGTCTCGTTGCCTTGCGGTGCCCCCGCCGCGCGCGCGCGCGCTGGTTCCTTGCGCACGATTCGCGTGCGCCTGCCGGAAGACGGGGGAAGGTCGTCGTCGCGCCTCAGATCGGCGTGCGTTGGATCGAGAAGCTCCCCGGGCATCGTGATGTCGAAGGGGTCACGCGACTTGGGAGCTGCGCGCGCGGGCTCCGCGGCTTCGACGGATTTCCCACCGTCGACGTTCGTCCGCGGCTCGGAGCCACGCCTCGAACGTGGGCTCGACGCTCCAGCCGGCTCGGCTGCGGCCCGCGCCGCGCGCGCCCGCCTCCCTCGCTCGAGCGATGCCACGACCGCGGCGATTTCGCTGAGCGGCGCCGTCCGCAGCGCTGCAAGGAGCTCGAGCACTAGGTCGTCCGCCAGGTCTCGCACCCGGCGCGAGCTCGCGGCAGAACGGCAAGACGTGGCGAAATGCTCCACGATGCGCTGGACGTCAGACGTCAATTCACGCCTGTCGAGCATGGCATGTTTGCCCATAATTCGATAATCCTATGATTGTCCCGCTTCTTCTGTACGTCAAGCCATGAGCGGCCGCCCGCCCCGCTCGGGCAGGCCGTGCTGCAGTCTCACTCGAGCAATCCGCTTTGTCGCAAAAGGGGTTCCAAGCTCGGCTCTCGACCACGAAACTGCACGAACAGGTCCATCGCTCGGCGCGAACCGCCTTGAGCGAGGATCGTGTCCCGGAATCGGTGCCCCGTTTCGGCCGAAAAACCCGTCTCGACGAACGCGGCGAACACGTCGGCGGACAGTACTTCCGCCCATTTGTAGCTGTAATAACCGGCCGCGTAGCCACCCGCAAACACGTGGGAGAAGCTGCTTGGCATTCGATTCCATTCGGGGGGCCGCAGAACACTGATCTCGCGGCGAACCTCCGCCAAGGTAGAAAGCACCGGATCGGTCGCCGTCCCGGCAAGGCTCCCGGCGGCCCCCGTGGGGAGGGCGCGCGGCTCGTAATTCCGGTGGATTCGGAGATCGAAAAGGGCGAATTCGAGCTGCCGAAGCGTCGCCAGCGCCGCCTGGAACGTGCGGCTTGCCTGCAACTTGGCCAGGAGCGGGTCGGGTAGCTCCTCGCCCGTTTGCCAGTGACGAGCAAAACCCCGGAGCGTCGTGCGATCGTAACACCAGTTCTCCATGAACTGGCTCGGAAGCTCGACGGCATCCCACTCGACTCCGCGAATCCCGGACACGGCCGCCTCGTCGACCCGAGTCAAGAGGTGATGCAATCCGTGTCCGAACTCGTGGAAAAGAGTGAGCACTTCCTCGTGGGTCAAGAGGCCCGGCTGGCTCTCGTGGATCGGGGGGGCGAAGTTGCAAGTGAGGTAGGCGACCGGGCTCTGCGTCCCCGCGCTCGTCCTTCGACGGCCGAGACACTCGTCCATCCACGCGCCGCCACGCTTATCCTCGCGCGCGTAGGGATCGAGGTAGAAGAGGCCGATTCGATCGCCGCGCGCGTCGCGGATGACGTACGTCGTGACGTCTGCGTGCCACGCCGCGACGTCCCGGGCGGTTTCGATCGTGATGCCGTAAAGGCGCTCGACCAGATCGAACATGCCTCGGATGACCCTGGGCGCCTGAAAATACGGGCGAAGGTCGTTGCCCGAGAACCCGAGCTTCTCCTCCTTCAGCTTTTCGGAGTAGTAGGGCAGGTCCCAGGGTTGGAAGTCTTCGGGGCCCCCTCGGCTTCGCGCGAATGCCTTCAGTTCATCGAGCTCGACCTCGGCGGCACGATGCGCACGGCGATTGAGGTCGAGCAGGAACCGCTCAACCTCGTCGGGGGAGCGGGCCATTTTGGTCGCGAGCGACATTTCCGCGAAGTTGGCGTAACCGAGAAGCAAAGCCTGTTCGTGGCGGAGCGCGAGGATCTGGTCGATGAGCGGGCCGTTGTCGAATCGTCCTGCAAGCGGGCCTCGATCCGATGCGCGCGTCGAGTAGGCCTCGTAGAGCTCGGCTCGCAGGTCGCGATCGTCGGCGTAGCGGACGACCGAATCGTAGCTCGGAAAGTCGAGCGTCAGCCGAAACCCGTCGAGCCCTTTGGCCGCCGCGCGCGACCTCGCGAGGGCTCTGCCCTGGTCGGTCATCCCCGCCAGCCGCGATTCGTCCGGCACATGCTTGCTCCACGCCTGGGCAGAGTCGAGGACGTTCTCCTGAAACTTCGACTGCAGCTGCGAGAGTGTCACGGCGATTTCCCGGAACCGGGACCGCTCCGCATCCGCGAGCGCGACGCCCGATAGTTTGAAATCGCGCAGCGCATCGCGAATCACCTTTTGCCGGGAGGCGGAAAGGGCCTCGCGCTCGGAGCTCGCGGCCAGTCGCTCGTACGCTCGATAGAGGGCCCCGTTCTGGGACACCTCGAGCTGGTAGGCCGTGACTTTCGGAAGGCAGGCATGGTACGCGGCGCGCCATTCGGGGATCCCGACCACCGCGAAGAGGTGCGATACGGGACCCCAGGCGCGCGAGAGTCGTTCACTCAGGTCGTCGAGCGGCTCGACCAGGCGCTGCCACGAGGGGGGCCGGCCTCCCGCGCCGACCTCCTCCGAGAGCTGGCGGACACGCGCTCGGTTCTCGGACAGGACGACGTCGATCGCGGGCTCGGCGTGCTCGGGCCGAATGCGATCGAAAGCCGGCAAACCGCCAGTTTCTGTCGGGACGAGAAGGGGATTGTCCATCGGGAGAAAACGCCAGACAGGCGCGCTCGCGCGGCCGGCCGCCAGCTCGCCACTCTAATCGGACGGCGAGGCCGCGCCACCGACTGCGAGGGCGGCGTTCCGCGACTTCGCGCGGCCGGCACGGGCCCGGCGCTCAGCCGCGAGGCTTGGTTCGTCGCAAGTCGAGCGTGAAGGGAAATGCGCGGTTGGGCTCCTCGACCGGGGCCGGCATGTGGCCCGGCGTGTGTCCGAATGGCCAGAAGCGCGCCCCACGCCGACTCTCCGCCTCGAGGCTGTTGCGTGGGAACAGCGACACGGCGATGCCTCCGGGATGTGCCACGTGGTACTGGCAGCCGATCACCGAACGCTCGTTCCACCCGTCGACGACGTCGACCACAAGGGGGGTGTGGACGTCAATCGTCGGATGCAGGGCCGCCGGCGGCCTCCACGCCCGATATCGAACTCCCGCGACCTTCTGCCCAATCGTG
>DASPUY010000252.1:0-23408 GCA_035622655.1 Polyangiaceae bacterium | reverse complement strand
ACAACCCGCTGCTGAACGCCCGGATGAGCATCGCCCATCGTGCCCCCCCGCGACGCACGTTGCCGCCGGCGCAGATCCGCCGGGAGGAGCTTGACTCCTTCTCCGACCGGGCCGCGCCGCCCGCCCACATCGTCGTGCTCGCCGTCGACGACTCAACGCTGGAAGCCGAGCTTCTGGAAGCGCTTCGTCCCCTGGGTTTCGTGGTCATGGGCTTCGAGGACATCGACGGGGCGGCTGTCATCTTCGTGGACGTCGGCTCCGACGTCGTCGACCGCATGGCCGAGATCCGCCGGCTCACCCGCGCCGATGCAGCTGTGGTCGCCATCGTCGGCTCGGAGGCGGAAGCTTCAGCCGCATACGCCGCCGGAGCTTTCGGCTGCGTCCAGCGGCCGATCTCGGCAATGCACCTCGGCGAGATCGTCTCGTCGGCCGTCGAAATCCGCATCGTCGAGGGCGCCGCCGCGAGGCTCTCGGCCGTGCTCGAATCCGACGAGCATCTGGGCTCGATGGGACGAATCAGCGCGGGCCTCGCGCACGAGCTCGCGAGCCCTCTCGGGGTCGCCGCCATGAACCTGGACGTGATGCGGAGCGAGATGGCGCGCCTCTCGCGTGAGAGCCCGCTCGACGACACCGTCATGGTGGCTGCGCTGCAAGACGTGCAGGCCAGCTTTGCCCGCATCCACGCCCTTCTCACCAGCCTCGGGCCGTTCGTGGGAGCTGCGTCGGTCGACCTGGAGCGCGTTCCCGTCGCGGACGTCGTCGCGAGTGTCATGCATCGTGCGGCCGAGTCGCTGCGTGGAATCGAAGTCGAGAGCTGTATCGAGCCACTGGCCGCACTCGTCGACGTCTCCATGCTCGAGCAGATCGTCCTTCATCTCACGACGAACGCGGCGCAAGCGGCCCGCCCGCTGCCGGCGGCGCGAATCCGGTATCACGTCTACCGGAGCGGTGATCGCGTCGTCGTCTCCGTTCGGGACAATGGGCCCGGCATCCCGCCGGAGTCGCGGGAAAAGATTTTCGAGCCCTTCTACACGACACGCCGACACCACGGAGCGAAGGGGCTCGGCCTGGCGATCTGTCGCGAGTACGCCCGGCGGATGGGCGCCAGCCTCTCCGTGTGGAGCGAGCGCGGTCGCGGGGCTTGTTTCCGCCTGAGCCTCGGCACGTGAACGACTGCGTCGAGCGGGACGGCGGCGCACCCGATCGCGTCACGGCACCTCGACGACCTCGAACACTCGTTTGACGATCTGTTCGCTCGTGACTTCCTCGGCGTCGGCCTCGTAGGTCAGGACGAGACGATGGCGCAGCACGTCGGGTCCCACCGCCTTGACGTCCTCGGGGGTGACGTAGCCGCGATGCCTGAGAAAGGCGTGCGCGCGAGCGGCGAGATTGAGGGCGATGCTCGCGCGCGGGCTGGCGCCGAACTCGACGAGCGGCGCGAGATCCTTGAGCCCATGCTTCGCCGGCTCGCGCGTCGCGAAGACGACGTCGACGATGTACTCCTTGACCTTCTCGTCGACGTACACTTGCTTGACGACCTTGCGGCCCTCGAGCAGCTCGACGGGCGTGACGATGGGTTCGGCGCGCACCGTGTCCGGCTGGGTCATCCGGTCCATGATCTTTCGCTCCTCGTCACGGTTGGGGTATCCGACCTTGACCATGAGCATGAACCGATCGATCTGCGCCTCGGGGAGCGCGTAGGTGCCCTCCTGCTCGATCGGATTCTGCGTGGCCATGACGACGAACGGTTCGGGCAGCGGATACGTCTTCTCTCCAATGGTGACCTGCCGCTCCTGCATCGCCTCGAGCAGCGCGCTCTGCACTTTGGCGGGAGCGCGATTGATCTCGTCGGCGAGCACCAGGTTGGCGAAAATCGGCCCGAGCTTCGAAGTGAACTCGCCGCGCTGCTGGTTGTAGACCACCGTACCGATGAGGTCTGCCGGAAGCAGGTCCGGAGTGAACTGGATGCGCGCGAATTTCGCGTGAATCGCATCGCACAACGTGCGCACGGTCAGCGTCTTCGCCAACCCGGGGACCCCCTCGAGGAGCACGTGGCCACCGGTCAGCAGGCCGACGAGGATTCGCTCGATCATGTACTGCTGACCGACAATGACCTTGCCGACCTCGTTCAGCAGGCGGTCGACAAATGCGCTCTCCTTCGAAACGAGCTCGTTCAGCGCTCGAACGTCGTACATGGATCGCTCCTACGATGGACAGTGGAAACCGGCCGCAGCCCCGGGCGCCTCGAACCGGGCGCCGTGACGCCTGCCCCTTGTAACACGGAGATCGCGCTCGAAGGCCGCCCCAAAACCTCGACGTGCGCCGGATCATTCCCCTGCTCTGCCGCTCTGGGGGGGTTCCGGACGTCGCCGGGACCGCAGGGCGGAGCCGCTGCCACCCACGCTTGACGAGCAGACGCCGCGGCTCATGATGGTCCAGTCCCTCCCGTGACCCGCCATCCTGACCAGCGAGCGGCTTCCCAGGCGCGCGTCGGGCACACGCTCGGCGGCAAGTGGCGGATCGTGCGGCTCATCGACGTGGGCGGAATGGCCGCCGTCTACGAGGCCGCCCATCGCAACGGACGGCGCGCCGCCATCAAGCTTCTGCACAAGCATTATGCTTCCAACGCCGAGGTTCGAAAGCGATTCCTTCGAGAAGGGTACGTCGCCAACAAGATCGACCATCCGGGGGCGGTGGCGATTCTCGACGATGACGTCGCGGAAGACGGCTCGCCCTTCCTCGTCATGGAACTGCTCGAGGGCGAATCGCTGGCCACGATCCTATCGAACCGCGGCGGCCGACTGCCGGTCGACGAGGCGCTGGCGATCGCCGGGCAGATTCTCGAAGTCCTCGCCGTCGCGCACGCGAACGGCATCGTTCACCGCGACATCAAGCCCGCCAACGTCCTCGTCACCCACGCCGGGCATGCGAAGGTGCTCGACTTCGGGCTTGCGCGCATTCGCGACGGCGCCGTCTCGCTCATTCCGACGGCCGCGGGCGTTGTCATGGGAACCGCGGGTTACATGGCGCCCGAGCAAGCTCGCGGACAGCCCGACCAGGTCGACCTGCGCACGGACCTGTTTGCGCTCGGCGCCGTTCTTTTCCGTGCGCTGTCCGGCCGTCGGATCCACGAGCGAGGGAACATGGTCGACATGACGATCGCCGCGATGAAGGACCCCGTCGTGTCGCTCGCCACCGCCATGCCGGACGCCGGGCACGCGCTGGTCCGCGCGGTCGACCGCGCGCTCGCGTTCGACAAAGATGCCCGCTGGCAGAGCGCCGGCGAGATGTTCGAGGCGCTCCGGGCCGCATACGGCGAGCTGGCGGTCCGTGCGACGTCACCGACCTCGGGCCCGGCTGCTGCCACGGCGCCGACGGCGGGGCGAGCGGCATTCACGCCGGACGAGCCGTCCGGCCTTTCCTCGAGCGCCGGTCCGCCGTCGGGCGCCCGATCGGCGAGCCTGGTGGTCGAGATCGCGTTCGGCGACGAGCGCGAATCGGCCGTCGCGATGGAACGCGCGCGGACGCGAGAAGTGATCGATGCCCTGTCGAGCATCACGATCGTCGTCGATTCGGATACCGAAGGGGCGCGCTAGCGAGAGCCGGAAGCGCCTCCTTCGGTTGGCACGCTCGGAGGAAAGCGGCCACTCCCCATCGATGACGGTTGCGGGCAGTCTCGCGGTGACCCGAGCGACCCTTTCAAAATGAGGAGGCGCGATCGCTTGCAGGAACGCCGAAGAGATAGTCGACGGAGCTGCCCCGTGCGTTGTGGCAGCTTTCGCACGTTCCCGTCATCGGAAAGCCGACTTCGGGGCCTCCATCGGGAAGGAGAAGCGGGTTGCCATCGGGGTCGGTCACGCCAAACCACCAATCACCGACGATCGGATTCGTCCCCGGCGGCCCCTTGACGAGCACCGTGAGGTACTGGACCGCCCCGTCCGACCCGGCATCCGCGAGCGCGTAGACGGCGCGAACGACGATGGACCCCGTCGGAAGGCTCACGTCCGCCGCGTCGACGTCGGGCGCGATCTGCGCGTACGCGGCCGCCGCATCGGCCGAAACCCATTCGATGATATCGACCGGGTCTTTGGTCGATGGGTAGAGCGTACTCGCTTGCGTGAATGCAGGCGATTTTGTGTATGCCTGATTGGCAATCTGCGACAGCGCCGCCTGTGCATCGACGATGATGCTCGGCTCGGTCACCGCGGGAGCGCCGTTCAGAAGCTCGTTCGGATCGGGATCGTGGAAGGTGCATGCCGCGACCGCGAGCGCCGGCAGGACCACCGCCACCCGCGAGCCGATCGAGCACAAGTCGGTCATTGGAATATTCTCCGGCAAGGCAAGGGGTTCGTCGTCGTCGGCAGCATACCGCGCCCGCCGCCGATTTGCCGTCGACGGCGGTTGAGCCTTGTCGCAGGATAAAATCACAGCTTCACGACAATCCTCACTTCCGCTGGCTTCGATTCGATCGGAAAGACATACTCGAGGATCATGACCGGTCGAGCCGCGAGACAATCGCCATTTCGATCGAGCGCTGCAACGCCGGCGAGCACGCCGGGCGCCCGAACCAGTCCCCAGGGAGCGTGGAAGCGATGAGGATGCCCGAATACTTCGACGACCCCTCCGACCTCACCGTGCCCGATTACAGTGTGCCGCCGTACGACATCGTGCCGAACTACGGGGCGGTGCCCGACGACGGCGCAGCGGACCGCGGCACGTCGAACCTCGACAGCGGTTCCTTGCGACCGCACGTGTTCTCCTCGGACGATTGGGCTCTGCCGACGCGGATGTCGCGGTTCGGCCCGGGGCCTTTTTTGGCGCTCGGCGTCGTCGTCGGAATGGCCGCGGCCTTGCCGATCACGGCCTGGGCGGTGCACGCTCACAGGTGGCCGAACGCAGGCGCCATGGCGCAGGGGAGCTCGCTCGCATCTCGGCCCACCACGCAGCCTGCGACCGCCGCGACTGGCGCGCTGGCGGCGATCGTGCCGGCGCCGAGTCCCTTGCTCGGCGCAGCCGTCGAATCCACGAGCCCGCTGGGTGACGCGCGTCTCGTCTCGAACGAAAAACCGCACAAGAAACGCACAGCGCCTGCGAAGCACCCGGCCCTGCGGACGGCCGGACCGCGAACCTTGCCTGCGTCCGACGCGCGCGAGACCCATGGCGGCGCTGCTCCGGCCTCGACCGGCGTTCCCGCGACTCGCGTGGAAGATCAAGCCGCCGCCGAGCTCTCGATGTCTCTGAAGTGAGCCCGCTCGCATCCGCAAGCCCAAGCGCGCACGCGATCACTCCCGACCGGAGACGATTGCGACGTCGATTCAACTACGGCGAAAAATAACCGACAAAGCGGCGCCGCTCGACGTATCCGATTAACAAAACTATGCAGTTCCTTGACAGTGCCGAAATGGCTCACGGTACTAACGCAGTTCGAAGACAGTCCGCGAGGTAGGCGATCGCTCATTTCTTCGACGCACGAAAGTTCCGCCCCCATCTCAATCGCGCATCCCTATCCCGGCGCCGCTTGTGTCGATCGGCGAGGATCGCTGCAACCAGCTTGAGACATCGACTCTCTTTCAGGGCGGAGTCCACACCTTGCAGGAGCTTCGGCTCCCTCGAGCACGCCACGACGGAAATCGTCGACGAACATCCGTAGAGGAACCACGATGCGAATTCGCCGCAGAGCCGCCTGGGAACTGCCGGACCCGATCCCCGACAACGGATCGCTGCGCCCTCATGTCCTGCCTTCGGACTGGCCCCCTCCGGCCCCAAGAGCGCGCGGTCGGTCCTCGGCATCGCAATTCGTCGCCGGCATGATCGTCGGTATCGCGGCCTCGCTGCTCGTCACGGCGTGGGCCGTGCGCTCGCACCGATGGCCCGGCACGGAATCGTTTGCACGCGCAACCGTTGCGCCTCCCATGCAAATCTGTCCCCCTCCGCCGCCCGCCGCTCCGATGCCTGCCGTGGTCACCGCGCAGGCGCCAGCTCCGAATCCGGTCGCGGCTGCGACGAACGCACCCGCCATCACTGAAAAAGTGCACAAGAAAGGTAAGCCACGGAGCAAGTCGGCGATCGCGCGCGGCGGCGAAACGACGGGAGCAACCACGGACTCGGCGGCCGCGATGGAACGTCGCGCCGCCCAAGAGCTTGGAGAAGCCGCTCCGGAGGTCACGGGCCGACCTGCAGCACCCGCCCCAACCTCGACCGAAACGACCGCCCACCTCGCGGACCAGGCCGCCGCAGAGCTCTCCACGTCCCTGAAATGAGCGGCGCTGCCCCACGCGAGAAAGACGAGCTATCCGCCCCCGGTCGGTCGATGGAGGCGCGAGTTGCGGGACGTTCGATGGCCTCAACGGGGGATCCGTTCGGTCGCGGCTTCACCTTCGTTGATATATTCCGCCTGAGATGCTTGGTTACTCCTCAAAAGGAATCCGCATTGCAGGAATTCGGGTTGCTTGCTCGATTTCGGCAGAGCATTGTTAGGTAGGAATCAATCCATGCTGGAACGTCGAAGAACGGCTCTCGAACTGGTGCGTTGGCTCGGAGTGCTCGGGTGCGTCGCGGTCCCTGCGACCGCTTGGGCCGCAGAGGACGGCTCCGCGCAAGGTCTGTTCGTCCAGGCCCTGGGGCGAGGGCCGCTCGCTGCCATCGCTGCCGCCTTCGTCGGCGGCTTGCTGGTCAGCCTGACGCCCTGCGTCTACCCGATGATCGCAATCACGGTCAGCGTGTTCGGCGCGCGCACGGCCAAGAGCCGCACCGAGGCCGCGGCGCTCTCGAGCGTGTTCGTGCTCGGCATGGCGCTGATGTTCACGGCGCTCGGAGTCGGGGCGGCCGCCTCGGGGACGCTGTTCGGCTCGGCGCTTTCCAACCGATGGGTCGTCAGCTTTGTGGGGCTGGTGTTCCTCGCGCTTTCCGCGTCGATGTTCGGGGCATTCGAGCTGGCGCTCCCGTCGAGCTGGGCCAACCGGCTGGCGACCGTCGGCGGCATCGGGTTTGCGGGCGCATTCGTGCTGGGCTTGGTGAGCGCCCTCGTGGCTGCGCCATGCACCGGGCCCGTGCTCGGCGGGATCCTTCTTTGGATCGCCACCTCGCACAGGCTCTTGCTCGGGACCGGCATCATGCTGACGTTTGCGCTCGGCCTGGGAGTTCCCTTCTTCATCGTCGGCACCTTCGCCGTGAGCTTGCCCAAGAGCGGAGCGTGGATGCTCGGGGTCAAGTGGTTCTTCGGCGCGGTTCTCGCCGTCGTTGCGCTCTACTTTCTGCGGACGGCCGTCCCCGTTCTGGGGCACGTGGTTCGTCCGGGACTGACCTGGGTTCCGCCGCTCGCCATCGCCCTCGTCGTCCTGGGCTGCACGCTGGCGTGGCTTCACGTGCGCGCGGAACGTCACCGGTCGACGATCCGGCACCTGTCCAAGCCGTTCAAGCTCGCGTCGATTGCGCCCGCGATCGTCGGCGGTTTTTTGCTGGCAGCCTGGTCGCAGCTTCCGCGAGCGGACCTTCACTGGGTAACGTCCGAGTCGGAGGGGCGGAAGCTCGCCCAAGCCGAGAATCGTCCAATGATCGTCGATTTCGGCGCCGCGTGGTGCGGCGCATGCAACGAGCTCCGGACCCGCACGTTCGCCAACGATGCGGTTCGATCGGAGGCATCTCGGTTCGTGGCGGTCAGCATCGACGCGACCGACGACGACGACCCGCAAATCGTCAGTGCGAAGGACAAGTATCGCGTCGTGGGCCTGCCGACCGTAGTTCTGGTGGACAGCCGTGGCCAGGAGCGCAAGCGCTTTGCCGAGTTCGTTCCGCCCGAGCAATTCCTCGATGCCCTTCACTCGGTCGATTAGCTCATCCAGTCGCGCCCACAGGGAAACGCGGGAGGATCCATGCCCAAGAACGTCCGTAATTTATCCATCTTCGTCGCACTCGCAGCCACCGTCTTGACCGCACAGCTCGCAGCGGCGGAGGAGGAGTTCGACCTGACGGCGACCAACGGCGAGATCGCGCTCGTGACGAAGGGGCACTGGCACGTCAACAAGGATTATCCGTGGAAAGTGGATGCCGGCGGCACGACCTTCGACAAATCGAAGTTCCTGTTCACCGAGACGTCCGCGAAGCTTTCCGGGGTCCCTCACGGAACCGCAAAGCTCAAGGGTGCGGTATGCAACGGTCCTCAGTGCATGCCGTTTTCGAAGGAAATCACCGTTCAATAATAAGGAAAGGCAAACCCCCTCATGCATGGTCAGGTTCCGACTCGATCACTCGGCGTGCTCCTCGCCGCGGCACTCGGCGCGGCGCTTTCGGGCTGCGGCGGGGCCGCAGCCGAATCCGAAGGCCCGAACGTTTCGGGCGAGGCTGCTCACCCCCTACTGGGCCGGCCGGGGCCCGACTTCGCACAGAGGACCGTCTCGGGCAGCACGACGATCTCTCTCCATGCGCTTTCCGGGAAAGTCGCGGTGGTCGACTTCTGGGCCACCTGGTGCGAGCCCTGCAAGAAATCCTTCCCGAAGCTCGAGGCGCTCAACGCGAAGTACGGATCCGACGGCGTGCAGATCGTCGGAGTTTCCGAGGACGACGATACGAGCGGTATACGCGACTTTGCGAGCAATCTCGGCGCCAAATTCCCGCTCGTGTGGGACGAAAACAAGTCCATCGCCTCGAAGTGGCAGCCGAAGACCATGCCCTCGACCTTCATTCTCGACCGGAGCGGAAAGGTTCGGTTCGTCCACCTCGGCTACCACGAAAACGAAGAAGCCGTCATCGAACGCGAGATCAAAAGCCTGCTCTGAAGGCGTGGGCTGCGTCTCGGGGGGGCGAGGGGTGGAGCTAGAGCCGCCCCGCCCCACCTCGACCGCGAGCCGTCAGTTGCACCCGCAGCCGCCGCCTCCTCCGCTGACACCCCCGGCGGCGCCTTCGGAGATGGCTCGAACGTGCTGCTGGAGGCCGGTCGCGGTATCGTCGGTCGTCATGGTCGGATGCGCCAGCGACCCCCGCTCGTACGGGGCCACGTGGGCACACCCGGTTGCCAGCAGCGCAACCCCCGCGACAACAGCGAGAGTGCCGAGGCGACGTAGCGAAACACGCTCGACCCACTTGGCCCTGGACATTAGAGGAGCTCCGGACGCGTGACTACGCACATACAGGACGATCGACAGGCGCGCAAGCGCCGGCGGCTCGGGTGGACGGCCCTGGGCGCGGTGAGCCTCACTGCAGTTCTGCCGAGGTGCACCGCACCGGCAGTGAACTACGGGGTCGGCAACGATCTTGCGGGTAGGACCCCGCCACTTGGGCCCGGAGTCACCGTGAGCGACGCCACTCCACCCGGCATCCTCGACGCCAACTGTGGGGGTCCCCCCTGCTCCGTGAGCTGGACGACGGACATCTTCCCGAACATGGAGAGCACCGGACCATGGCAGTGCGCAAGCTCGGGCTGTCACGGCGGCGGAGCAACGCAGCCGGCGATCGATGATGGAGACCCGGACGGAACCTATGCATCGCTCGCCACGTACGCGGGCATCACACCGACGTACATCATTCCGTGCAACACCATTCCGTCGAGCTGCTCGATCCTTTGCAACCTCACCGCGAACGGCTGCGGAAATACCATGCCCATCGGCTCCGGAACGCCGCTCACGCAAGACCAGCTCACGATGATTCAGACCTGGATCGGCTGCGGATCGCCACTCAACTAGACTCGCTCACGCTCGCTGGGTTTTTGTTTTCGGGTTCTCGCGTCATCCTGAGCCTCGCTCCGCCTCGACTCGCTGACGCTCGCTCGGCTCCGCTGCGGCGCTGCGGCCATCCCGCCAAGCCGTTCACGTTGTGGGGAGCGCCGCTCCCGCCAAGCCCCCCAGCGGAAGAGAGTGCGGCCGGCCTGCCCAGCAACTCACGTCGAGGGGAGGCCCTCCCCTCGAGCTCCCAGCAGGAAGCGAGACGGGGTGGCGGGGAAAACGGCCCTTGCTTTTTCTAGGGCAGCTCGGCGGCTTGCGTGCACGCTGCCGCGTTGAACGCCGCCTCCCCGGAGGGCGCCTCGAGCCAGGTCGTGAGACACATGTACATGGGATCGAGATTGCTCTGCAGGATCCGCACGCCACCTTTGTGGCTCACGAGCCCAAGGGGCTTCTGCAACAGGAGTAGCTGCGTCGGCGGATCCAAGCCCTCCACGACGCGATTCAGCTCCTCCGGCGTGAGCCCGACCACGGAAAGAAAGTTCGCATAGAGCTCGCTCGGGGTCAGGGCCCCGGCGCCCGAAATGAGCCCCGCCTCGTTGGGCTCGCGCAAGCCATCGACGCTGTACAGACGCAGCGGTCGTCCGACTTGCCCGTGGCAGTCGAGCGTACCGCACTGGTTCTCCAGAAACGTGTGCACCCCCGAGCCGTTGGATCCGCCTCCCACGAACTCGGCGTACGCGGGCTCGAGGATGGTCACCGTGCTCGACGCGTTTGGGGTCCCCGAGCACGAAAGAGTGGCGAGGGAGACGGCGCCCGCGGCGCATACGCATCGAGTCGTGGACTTCGATGAGCGAAGGCGAACCATCTTACATCCCTGTGGCGACCGGGCTGACGGGGCAGTCCGGGTTGACGGTCGGTGCCTGGGTCGGCACATAAACGTGCCCGGGAGACGACGTGCTCGGCGGATCGGAGTGACACGATGCACACGAGGCGTCGCGGCTGATGTGGCTGATCATGTTCACCACACCCGCCCCCTGCTTCGATACGTTGACGAGAATCGGGAACGCGGGGTTGAAGACGTCGGGGGTGACGAAGAAGTTTCCGACACAGTTCGTCTGTGAGAGGTATCGGGCCCCCTGGTCGTCGACGACGCCGACACTCGCTCCGTCCACGCCGATCGGTCCGGCTTGCGACGCCGGCACGGAAGCCGACGAGAACACGGTCCCGGCGAGAGCGAAGATCGTGTGGGCCGGACCCGCGCTCGAATGACACACGGTGCATGGCTGGCCGGCGCGGTGGTATGGACCCTTCGGGATGCCGGGTCGCTCGGGTCCCAAAGCCTGCACCTCCGAATCGTGCACGGGGTCGCTCTGGAAGAACACGCAGGAAACGCCGGAGGACACGAGCGCCACGTTGACCCAGCGCGTGAAACCGCGACCGACCCGGGGAGACCGAGGCTCGGTGGAAGCCCTCGAGGCCGGTCTGACTAGGCCGCACGATCTCATTGAAACTCACCGTCGAAACTGAGCGTACCGTAGATGGCGATGCGACCGGTCAGGTACAGCGCGTCGGTGTAGCGGGTGCCCAGGACGTCGGTCTGCACTGTGATGCCGTACTGGGTCGAGGCCATGGCGGGCGAGAGCGCAATCCGCCCTCCCGCTCCGAGATCCGCGGCGAACAGCGGACTAAGCTCGCGATCCGTCGTCCGGTAGGCAGGCACGGCGATGGGCGCGCCGACCGTCGTCGGGACATTGACCGTATAGGCCAGCCGGTAGAAGTTCGCACCGTTCTGGGCGTTGAACCGAATATTGGGCCACACCCGTACGTTCTGGCCCACATCGATTAAGTATTGAAGATCAGTGGTCGTCGCCATCTGTTCCCACGAATCGCGGTAGAGGCGTTCTTCGACCCTCAGGGTGGACGTCTTGAAGCGATAGGCAAAGCGCCCGCTCAGCGCGTATCGATCGCGCGAGAGCGGAAGCTGCTCGAGAATTCGCATCGGCAGCCGGATGCTGTTGACCAGACCGACGCTGGCCCCTCGGGGAACGAACGGCGCGATCTCCGGGGAGAACATCGGGATGTATCGGTAAGGCTTCGACTGGTCACCGCGCTCGAGCTGCAGCGTGCCGTTGACGATGACGAGGGCTCGAGCCGACAGGACGAACGTCACCCCCGCGTCGATCTCGTGGACCTGAAAGGTGTGGTGGAAGACCGAAAATGGCGTGCCACCCCGACCGATGGTGTTGTGTGTGTAGTCGTATTCGACCCTCGGCGTGATGAGCTTGTCGTTCAAGTCCGCGCTGAGCGCGAGCCCCCCGCCCACGGACAAGTAGTCGGGCTCGCGGGACACGTCCGCGCTCGCCTGGAAGCCGTAAAGGTCCGGCTTGTAGCCCCCCGTGATCGTCCCGGCCTGTCGCACCTCGTGAAACGGCGGCGACGCCTCGGAGACGATGTCCGGCGAGGCGGCGCTCACGACGTCGACGAGATAGCTGCCCCCGACGTTCCACCCCTGGGTCGGAGAGGCCACCGAGCCGGCGATCATCGGGGACAGGACCTCGACGTGATCCGTGTCCGAGTAGGCCCCCATGTCGACGCTGGCCCTCTCCACGTAGTGCGTGCCGGACTGGGGCAAGCACCTGAAAATGTCCGTTTGGTTTCGGGCTCCGAGGATGCACCGGAGCTGGCTGCCGGACAGGAATTCCGAGGTGCGGGGGACCATCAAGATGGCGGCGGTGACGAGCTCGCCGTCGGTCACTTCGTAGGTCTTGTCGAACGAGACCGGCAACCCACCGAGCGTGCCTTCGGCGTGGACCGTGTGCACCCCCGGGTCGACCGCGAACTTCTTGGCCGCGGTCTCCAGCGGAACGGGCTTTCCGTCGAAGGTCAGCTGCAGGTCGGCGACGCCGGCAGGGAGGACGAACACGACGTGCGCGATGTGCTGCAGGAGCCCGGCAATCCGCTCGCGCGCCCCTTCGATGCTGGGCGCGTCGGACTGCTCGGTCGCCAGCTTGAGTGCTCGCAGCGCCTCGGCCAGCGCAGCGAGGTAATGGCCCAGCCGCGCCTGGCACGAGGCGAGATGCAAACGCGTGTGCGCGCGTTCCTCGACGGCGATGGACCCCTGGTCCTTGGCGACGCAGGTGGAGAAGTCCCCTGATCGCTGCGCCTCCATGCCGGCGGCCGCGAGCTGGAAGGCCTCGGGCTGGGACCAGACGTAGGCGGGTTCGACGCTCTCCGGATCGACCGGCGGGGGCGGGGGCAACGCCGCCTTGCGCGCGTTTGGAGGATACGCCCCACAAACGGCCGAGACCAGGAGAAACGAGAACATCAGACACGCGCATGCGCCGACCGCGTGGAGAGGTCTTCGGCTTCGTGGGCGTCGACGATCGTTCATCCCTGTTCGAATGACCTTGTCGCCCCGATCGGCCTCCCAGGCCGCACGGGCGACTCTCGACTGCGCCAGCACCCCGGGATCGCGTCCCTACCAAGGACGCTGGACCCCGGAAGTGCCCGGGTGAGAGGCGAAAGGCTCCGCCGCTCACCGGCAGGAGCCTAGCAGGCTTTCTCTCAGAGAAGGCTCTTGATTTCGCGTTCGATGACCGCTTCTTCGTTCTCGTGGTAGCCGAGGTGGACGAAGCGAATTTTTCCGGTCCGATCGAGGATGAAGGTCGAAGGCATGGTCTTCGGCTGCCACTTCGACGCGATGGTCTTGTTCTCGTCCCAGACGAGCGGAAACTTCGCACCCAGGTTCGCTGCAAAGTCGCCGATGCCGGACTTGTCGTCGTCCTCGGACACCCCGACGACCTGCAGACCGTTGGAGCCGTACTTGTCGCTGAGGGCCTCGAGCTTCGGGAACGACTTTTTGCAGGGCTCACACCAGGTCGCCCAGAAGTCGACGACCGCCACTTTGCCGGAGAGCGCGTGCAGCGAGATGGTCGACCCGGTCATGGTCTTTTGCGCAAAGTCCGGGCCCGGCCGGCCGAGCAGCGGGTGAACCGCCTCGCCACCCGACACGTTCGCGCCTTCCGAGTCGGACGCCGCACCTCCGCACGCCGTCAGTGCCAAGCAGAGCGCCGCGACGACCCCACGAGAGCGATTCGAAAGCTGCCAATCCATGACACCTCAACTCCGCGCGAATACCACCGTACGTATCCCGCCCGTCGATCGGCGGTAGTACATCATGCGATATCGCCTTATCAGTAAGGCAAGGAATCCATGTGTTGCCGACGAGGCGAGTGCCAACCTTAGTACCTCAGTTCCATCGTTACTATTAAGTGATCGTTGCGTTTTGTGTTGCTGCCGTCGGTTTCGATGCGACGACGTTCGAGCGCGTCGCAAGCCTAGATGACGGCGCGTTCGCCGCACTTCAATCCGCCAAATGGCCGATGAGCCGGCCGGGGCCGATCCGGTCGCTTGCGGGTTCTCGCACCTCCGAACTTCAGGCTTGACGAGACGCCGGCGGGTCGCTAGCTGCCGGTAGCGGGCGCGGCATTCCCGGCAGGTGCACGACAGCCGTCGTTCCCTGCCCGACGATGCTCTCGAGGTGCACCCTTCCGCCGTGGGCCTCCACGATCCGACGCACGAGCACCAGGCCCAGACCCAGGCCACCCGTCGCGCGGTTGCGGCTGCGATCGGCACGAAAGAAAGGCCGGAAGACGCGCTTCAAATCGTCCGTCGCAATTCCGATGCCGTGGTCAACGACGCGAATGCACACGCCGTCTTGCGCGTCCGCGCGGAGCTCGACGCCGTCTTCCGGGCGATTGCTGTACTTGTTGGCGTTCTCGAGCAGGTTGTCGAGCACACGCCGAAGCAAGACCGGATCGCCGTTGACGGCGGCATGCTCGGCCGTGTTCTCGACGACGAATGCGCGCTGCGGATGCCTCGAGCGAAAACGGGAAGCCGCCCGTTCGACCAGATCGTGGACGTCGACTCGCTGCCGCCGCAGCGCCGGAATCGAGGACACGATCGAAGCGTCGCTCAGGTCGAGGCGCGCCACCGTGAGCACGTCGCCGATGAGCTTCTCCAGCTCCTCGAGATCGGCGGCAATGTCCTTGAGCGATTCACGGGCCACCTCGGAGTCGCCTTCTGCTGCGAGGTCCAACGCCACACGGATGCGTGCGAGCGGCGTTCGCAGCTCGTGGGAGATGTTCGCCATCAGCTCGCGTTCGGCCCGCAACAAATCGGCGACGCGTTCCGCCATGTCGTCGAACGCACGCGCCACCTCGCCGACTTCGTCGTCCCTCTCGAGCGCGACGCGGACGCCGAGCTTTCCGGCTCCAAAAGCGCGGGCAGCCGCCGAGATCCGCTGCATCGGACGCGAGAGCATGCGGCCCAGTATCAGCGAGGAGATGGCGATGATGACGAGCGGAACGCTCAGCATGACCGGCACGACACGCGACAGCGGCGGCCAGGCGGGGACCTTCACGGAAACGTAGGCCGCGCGCCCGTCCCGCAGCACCGTCCGTCGCGCAAGGCAGTAGCTCTCGGAAACCGTGGTGATCGCGCCGTCGGCGGGCATCGCGGTCCAGCACTGCGGAGCCCCCGGCCTGGAGCCGTTGAGGACGACGGCACCGGCCTCGTCGAAGATGTCGATCGTCGCAACCACGTTGCGCGCTCGAGCGACCTCGCGACTCAGAGCCACCGGATCACCGACGGCGTCCAGAATCCGATCGCTGACGTACCGAGCCAGAGTCGCCGGCTGGGGAAGCTCGGGCGGAAGCATCGCGGACCACAGCACGTGCGCCCCGGCGGCTACCACGGCGATCTGCGCCAGACCGATGAGGTACACGCGAACGGCGAGCCGGGGGACGAAGGGGCGCATGGCTCGCGCTAACCCCGCTCCACGACGAGCACGTAGCCGACCCCACGCACCGTCTTGAGCATGCGCGGGCTTCGCGGATCGTCACCGAGCTTCTGACGCAGGTGCGACACGTGGACGTCGATCGAGCGATCGAACACAGCGCTGCCGCCCATCAGCTCGGCGAGGTGCTCGCGCGGCAGCACGCGTCCAGTGCGCTCGACGAACGCCCGCAACAGATCGAATTCGTACGTGGTGAGCGCGAGGGGCTCGCCATCCATCGTCGCCGTTCGGGCCTGCGGATCGACCGAAAGGCTCCCCGCCGTCAGCACGCCCTGGGGCCCGACACGGCCGCGCGCCCTGCGCGCATGCGCTCGCACCCGCGCCAGGAGCTCGCGCGACGAGAACGGCTTCGCGATGTAGTCGTCCGCCCCACCCTCGAGGCCCATGACCCGATCGGCTTCCTCGCCTCGCGCCGTGACCATGATGATCGGAGTGTCCAGACGTTCGCGGAGCTGGCGGCATACTTCGAAGCCATCCGCCCCTGGGAGCATCAAGTCGAGCAAGATGACATCGGGTCGTTCCCGCATGACCGTGGCGATTCCCTCGCGGCCGTTCGCGGCGACGACGACGCGCAGTCCGTGCGACTCGAGGTAGCGGGCGGTGAGGCGCGCCAGCTTGGCGTCGTCCTCGATGTACACGACGACGACGGCGTCGGACCCGGACCTCAATGCCTCTGAACTTTTCATCCGTTCGCGCTCACCCGAGTTCTCGCATGACGTCGGCAGCATGCCACCGGTCAGGGCGGCGATCTTCGGACCCTGACGCAGCCGGCGCCCACGGGCGAAATCGTAGCCCGCGGAACTTTGCTCTTTCGTTATGCGACCGTATGGATTTGTTTTCCCGGTCGGTGCCCGTCACGACACCCTTCACCGACCGGGCAGCGATTTGGCGATGCCCAGCACCACGGCTCCGGCCGCGCACACGAGCGTCGCCAGACCGACCAGGTCGGTCCCTGCCGCGGCCTCCGACCGGCCCGCGGCAACGCGTTTCGCCCGCGCCCCGATGACGTGATGAAGAACGATGACGACGAGGGCGAGCAGAAGCTTCGCGTGCATCCAGTACGCGTGGGCATAGACGGCGGGCATCAGCCAGATGCGCCCGGCGCCGGCTGCGAAGCTCGTCAAAAAGCCGGGAACGGCGAGCCGTCCGTGCACCCGGCGAGCGAGACGCCCGACGTCGGCGGGCTCCGCCGTCCACGGAGCGTGCGCCACGAGAAGCGCAACGGACAAGAGCGAGCCGATCCAGACGACGTTACCGATGACGTGCACGGCAACCAGCGTCGTCGCCCAGGTGATCCATTCCACGAGCCCGGAGCCTACTCCGTGGCTCCTGACGAAGCGATAGAAAGGGGGCTCTTCGGTCCCGAACGCGCACCCGGGAGCAGGGGGGCGAGGTCGTCACTTCGCATGTGCATGCGCCCTGCAAGGTTGCGTACCCAAGGTGTGCGTACGCCCTGCCCGCAAGGACAAATAAGGAGCCGGACCGGACGAGGGCAGCGCAGTGCCCGATTCTCTCGCCGCCGTTCGATAGCGTGTTACGTTGTGAGGCGTTCGTACGGACGAGCTACGGACTACGGAGAAAGCCATGGTCTTGCACCGAACTTTGCACCAACGCTCCCGGCCGGTGGCCCTTGCAACCGCCGCCGTCTTCGGCGTCGCCACGATCACCGCAACCGCAAGGGACGCGCGCGCGGAGAGCCCCAACGTGTCGCCCGACGGGAAAGGGATCGTCGGCGGCGGGCTTCTGGGAGCGGAGGTCGTGACGATCACCGAGGCACTCGCGGGGGTGCGTCAAGGTTGGGCCTATGGACTCGGAGCGGTCCTCGGGGCTGCGGGCGGCGCCACCGGCGGATTCTTCGTCGAGCAGGCCAGCAGCGATGGCCGCGCTCCGGTGTACATGTTGGTAGGCGGTCTGGCCCTCGTCATCCCCGCTATCGTGCTCAGCCTCAATGCGACACGCTATGTCCCCGAGGAAGGGGCCACGGAAGATCGCGCTCCGATCGGCCCGGTGCCGGAGCCCGGAGCACCGGGGGGCAGCATCGTCGCCCCCCCGCCGCCGACGCCGGCGCCAACCGCCCCGCCCGTCGCTCCCACGCCTCCACCTCCTTCATCCGCACCCTCAACGCCTCCCCAATCGCTTCTCGACGTACACGAAGGGTCGCTGCGCGTGGGTGTGCCCGTCCCCGACGTGCGCCCCGTTTTTTCTGTCGCCGAACAGCGTCTCTTCGGGACGCGCTCGACACCGAACGAGCTTCACATGGCCATGTTGCACGTCGCATTCTGATCGGCGGCCGGCCCCCTCTCTCGTGAAATCGTAGCCTTCGGATCGAACGTCGACGATCCACGTCGCCCGGGTCCCGCTCGCGCTACGCCTCCGGCGTGCGCCGGCGGAGGCGGATAGGTCGACGCTCCCGAATGTGCGACATAGGGATCGCACTGCGCATCGTCGTCCGATCAGTGCGAAGGACGTCACGCCGGCAGCGCCGGCGAGTCGCGATGGAGCGCGTCCGTGCGCGACCGCCATTTCGGCGCTGATCCCCGTTCCCGGGAGCCATCCGCGGCTGATACCATCTTGCGTTGTTGCTCGCACAGATCGCGAGCGGAGCGAAGCCAATGCAAGGCTCACATCGAGTTGCTCAACCATCCAAGCCCGCCGATCCGATGCTCGGACGCGTCATCGCCGGGCGATACCGGCTCGAAGTACGCATCGGCGAAGGGGGAATGGGCGTCGTCTACCGAGCTCGACACGTGCTCATCGATCGAGTCGTCGCCGTCAAGCTCATTCGCCCCGATCTACGAGGCGAGACCCACCTGCGCGCGTGGATGCTGCGTGAAGCGCGCGCCGCCAATCGCGTGGATCACGCTCACATCATCGACATTCACGACATTGGCGAGACCGAGGAAAGCGAGCTCTATCTCGTGATGGAGTATCTGGTCGGCACCTCGCTCTCGAGCGAGCTCGCCCGTGGCTCCATGCCCCTCGCGCGCAGCGTCGACGTTCTCGAGCAGATGTGCGCGGCGCTTGCTCGTGCCCACGATCTCGGCGTTGTGCACCGCGATCTCAAGAGCGACAACATCCTTTTGACCACGCGCGGCGGCCGCAAGGATTTCGTCAAGATCCTCGACTTCGGGTTGGCCCATCTCGCGATGGACCCGCGTCTCGCGCCTAAGGGCGCCGTCTTCGGAACTCCCGAGTACATGTCTCCCGAACAGGCGCGCGGCGAAGAGGCGACCGCGCAGAGCGATCTATATGCGCTCGGCGTCCTCTTCTTCGAAATGCTCACTGGACAGCTTCCGTTTCGCAGTGACGATCGCGAGACGTTGCTCGAGATGCAGCGCACGGCGACGGCGCCGCGACCTCGGTCGATCAAGCCCGACGTCCTGCCCGCGGCGGAGGCCATCGTCATCAAGCTGCTCGAAAAGGATCGACGCAAGCGCTTCCAGGACGCGCACCACATGCACGAGGAGCTCAAGGCGCTGCAGCGCAGCTTGCCGAGCACCCCTTGGGAAGTCGCGGCAACGGGCGAGAACGCCCCTCCGCCGCCGCCCCCGCCGCCTCAGTCGCCGGGGGTCATCGAGTGGGCGAGCCGCGCGGCGCTGTTCTCGCGGATGGTCTCGCGAGCGTATCCCGGAAACAACTCGCCTCCCGACGTGCAGAGCGCGGTGTCCCAAGCGTGGGATCTGGCCTCACGTGCCAGCCGCCTCGAAGGCGAGGTCGCCAGCCATACGCGAAAGCTCGAGGCGCTCGAGAGGCGCGGCCGCGCGCTGCGTGCCGAGATCGGCCGCAAGGTCGAGGAACTCGCGCACGAAGAGTCGCGAGCCCTGCGCGACCTCTCCGCCGAGCAGGCGGAAGTCAGTCGTCTGCGGGAAGCCGTTCAGCAGGCCGAACGCGGGGCCGCCCAGGCCAAGCAGGCCGCCGATCAGGCGAGCGGCTCGGCCGCGCACCTCCGGACGATCTTCGAACGTGCCGGGGCGGCATCCGCGCTCCTCGACGCCCGACGCGAGCAGTACAAGGAGCACGAGCAGAAGGCCCAGCAGAAGGACACCCAGGCGCGCGACCTGCGACGCCAGATCGAGGAGCTGCGGGCGCAGCTCGCGCGCTACGCCGAGGCCCTCGAGGAGGATCTCGCAAGCGGGCGCGAAAAGGTGGCCGGTCGAACACGCGAGGGGATCGCCTTCGAAAAAGCATTCAGCGACGTATCAGCGCTGCTGCTGAACCACCTCAAGGCAAAACCCGAGGCGCGCGACCTCTTGCAGGAGCTTCTCGCGGTCATGCACGGGCAAGGCCCCGGCGGCAATCGGACAGATAGCCGGGTGCCCGGATAGGGCCGCCGGCATGCCGGTCGCAAAGCGCTAGAGACGCACCATGACCGTGGGAACCGGCGCCCGGTCTCGCCGCCCGGAGACGAGCGGCAGAGGGCGTGGCACCGTTCGCTTGGGCTTGTCGGCCGCCAAAGGCACCGCGCTTCTCGTGCGCGACGCGGGGGCGCGCTGGACCCAAGACGCATGTTATCGGCTCGGCTCGTCGCTCGCGTTTGCCGGGCTTTTCTCGATTTTCCCCCTGCTTCTGCTTGCCATCACGGCCGTGGGCTTCGTCCTGGGCAACGATGCCGGAGTGCGCCACAAGATTCTCGCCTCGGTCGGCGGTTCGCTGTCACCGGCTTCACGGACGCTGCTCGACCAGACGCTCGCGAGCATGCAGCGCCACCGAACCGCGCGCGGCGTCGGGACGATCGTCGGCGCCGTCACGCTCCTGCTCGGCGCGAGTGGAGTCTTCGCGGAGCTTCATTACTCGCTCAACCTCATCTGGCGAGTTCGGTCGACGCCGTCCTCGGGCATGGTTCGAGCGATGCTCGACGCCCTGCGGGCGCGGGCATTCGCGTTCGTCATCGTCCTCTTGGCTGCAGTCGCGATCCTCGGCCTGTTCGTCGTGAGCACCGCGCTCGCTTCCTTGCGCGCCACGGTGGCCGAGCTCGGAGCAGGGGGAAATCTGTGGGCAGGGCTCGACGTCTTCATCTCGATCGGTTCGCTGACCCTGCTCCTCGCGACCGTGTACCGCCTGGTGCCCGACACGAACGTCGACTGGCGCGACGTCCTTCCGGCCGCCCTGCTGACGGCCGTGCTCTTCAATTTCGTGAAGGACGTGCTTGCGTGGTATTTCGCGCACCTCGCTAGCTACGCCGCATACGGCGCGGTGGGCGCCGTGCTCGGCCTCATGATCTGGATTTACGTGGCCAGCGTCCTGGTCCTTTACGGCGCCGAATTCAGTCGGGTCTATGCCGAGCGATTCGGAAGCCTTGCACACCGAGACCGGCGGCCCGCCGTCCGGCGGCCGTCACGCCGTGCGGCCGATTGACCATCCGAGGAGCAATCCCCCCAGGAGCGCACACACCACGAGAACGACGACGATGCCTATGGGCACGGCCCGTCCTCGAGACGACAGGCCAAAACCCACGGCTCCTTTCGAGTGGGCCGCCCCCGACGGCGCAATGGCGACATGCGGTGCTGCCGACTGCCGGGCGGCCCCTCGAGGACCGGCGGGGCTCGCGAGCGTACCTCCGCGGCCCGCGCCCGGCGATTCGTCGAAGCGCCCCCCTTCCGCCGTGGGTGCGCCGCTCGGTGATGAAGCCCGCCCGCTTGGAGCCTGGCTGCGACGCGTCGGCCCCCCCGCCTCGGGCGCGAGCGGCGGGACCCCGAGGGCGACCTCGGGGATGCGTCCCGGCGCTCGCGGCGCAGCGAGCTCCGCGGACTGCGAGGCGCTGCTCCGCGCCGTCGATGTCGCCGCCCCGAGCGCCGAACCCATTTCCGCCGCCGTGACGAACCGCTCCTCGCGATTCTTCTTCAAGGCGCGCTCGAAGAACGACGACAGGGGAGCCAGCGACGCGTCGATCCGTTCGACCGGTTCCGGCTCGCTGGAGAGCACCGCCGCGAGCCGAGCGTACTCGGTGGGCGCCGGAAACGCCGGACGACCCGTCAACATCTCGTAAAGGAGCACTCCCGCGCTCCACAGGTCGGCCCGCTGGTCCACGTCGCGCGCGCTGCGTGCCTGCTCGGGGCTCATGTACGCCGGCGTTCCGAGCAGCATCCCCGTGCGGGTCCGGTTGCCCATGCCGCCCGCGACATCCATGACCTTTGCGATCCCGAAGTCGAGAATCTTCACAATGAAGGCGCCGGCGCTATCGCGATTCAAGAACACGTTGTCCGGCTTGAGGTCGCGATGAACGATCCCGGACGAGTGAGCCGCCGCGAGGCCGGCGAGCACGGACTGGAGGATCGGCGTCGCCTGGGCCACCGAAATTCGTGCGCCGCCCTGCATGTACGCGCTGAGCGGTACCCCTTCGAGAAGCTCCATGGCGATGTACGGCGAGCCATCCTCCGCCTGGGCACACTCGATGACTCGAACGATGTTCGGATGCACGAGACGCGTGCACGTGCGTCCCTCCTCGAGGAATCGCGACCGTACCTCCGGATCGCCGAGGTAGTCGCGCCGCAGAATCTTCACCGCCACGCGCGGTCCCGCACCGACGGGCTCTGCGGCATAGACCTCTCCCATTCCGCCTTCGCCGAGCTTCCTGACGAGAGTCCAGCGGCGAGAGAGGACCGCGCCGAGAACCCCGTCGCCCGGTTGCCGAGACGTGGACACCATGCCCAGAGGCCCGATGCTATCTCCTGTCAGCTCCGCAGGGTGGCGCCGAAACGCTTCTCGACGGCGGAAACGACCTCCGCATGTCGCGCGTCCACCTCCAGGTCCGTCAATGTCCGGTCCCGCGCCCGATAGACGACGTGGAGCGCGAGGCTGGCGTGACCCGGGGGCACGTTGCCACCGACGAATCGATCGAACAGCTCGACCTCCTCGGCAAGATCGCCCGCCGCGTCCCGAACGGCGCGTTCGACGTCCCCGGCCGCGACCCCGTCCGCGACCACCACCGCCAGATCGCGCGCGCTCGCGGGGAAGCGCGGAAGGGGCACGAACTTCAGAGGGCTCGACCCGATGGCCTCCATCGACTCGAGGTCGAGGTCCACGATGACCCCGGCCCCAATCTCGAACGCATCGCACAGGTCGGGGTGCAGCGGTCCCATCGATCCAATTCGTTTGCCGTCGACGTGGATCAGCGAGGCCCCACGGGGATGAAGCGCCGCGGGTCGCTCGGCCTCGAGAGCGAGGCGGATCGCCGCCTCGCGCCGCAAGAGCCGGAGGACAAGCGAGCGCGCCAGTCCTTTCGCATCCCAGACATCGACGGGCTCCGGTCTTGCCATCCACGCGGAGCGACCCCCAACGAGCAGCGCCGCCAGCGCAAGGCGCTCCTCGGGCGGCGCACCGCCGGCAGCCACGAAGACCGACCCGACCGTGAACAGCCGAGCGTCGCGTTCTCCTCGACGCCGCGCACGAGCGGCGGCGTGAAGCAGGCCGGGCAGAAGGCTCGTTCGCATGACCGATCCTTCTTCGCCGAGGGGGTTTCGCAGCTTCACCGTTGCAGCGGGCGCACCCGCTGCGACGAGATCCGCAGGGCTCACGAAGGCGTACGTGATGGCTTCCGACAATCCCGTCGCGACGGCGGCTTCGCGGGCACGACGCGCCGCGGCCTGGCGGGGGCCGGCATCGCGCGACGCGCGAATGGAGGGCAGCTCTTCCGGAATGGCGTCGAAACCGCGAACGCGCCCGACCTCCTCGATCAAGTCGACCTCGCGCGAGATGTCGGGACGAAAACTGGGAGCGTCCCACACGTCCATGTCCGGATGCGTCGCCCGGCGCAAGAAGCCGAGACGCTCGAGGATGGCGCGCGCCGCCGACGCCTCGACTTGCACGCCGAGAACCGAGCCGATTTGCGCGTGCCGGAGGGTCACCGTCCGACGCGCGAGCGCCTGGGCCTCGACCACGCGCGCCGGCACGATCGC
>DASPUY010000251.1:0-28556 GCA_035622655.1 Polyangiaceae bacterium | reverse complement strand
GTATCACACGAAGCGCGCCGTTGCCGGGCCAAAGGGCGGCTCAGGCGCCATCATTTCGCGATGAGGATCGGGCGCATCATCTCGTTGTCTTCGTGGTCCAGGATGTGGCAGTGCCACACATAACCGGGACCGCCGGTAGTCGGATCGAACGGGAAGTAGTCGGTGCCGGCCTTCGTCGTGCCCGCGAGCACGTCTTGCGGGGCCCAGCGGACGGCCAGGCGCGTGACGGCGCACGGGAACATCTTGACCGTGTCCTTCCAGCCCTGGTCGCGCGGTTGCGGCGTGGCCGCCGGGCCTACGAAGAACGATTCCTCGTTGGTCGGAAATGGGGTGGTCGAACCGAAGGCGAGGTTGCCTCCGATGGCGCCGTCCGAGTTCGGCGTGCCGTAGGCGAGGGGAGGTCCGAACCCGGGGATGAAGTTTCCCGGATCGAACTTGAAGCCGTTGAAGGTACCGCCGGGAAAGAGAGCGTCCCACGCCGCCCGGTACTCGGGTCCGGTGAAGTCGAACCGCGCGTCGCCGTCGGGACCGAACTGTCCGTTACCCTCACCGGTGGCAGGCTGAGGGACGTTGGCCCCCGGCGGCAGCACCGTCGTGTGTGGACACAGGTCCGGCTCGGAGAACAGTGGCTGGCTGTTGATGATCTGGAACTGGATGAGGTGGATGTGCAAGGGGTGCGCGTCCGGCGAGAGGTTGGCAATCTCCCAGAGCTCCGTGGCGCCCTCGCGGGGATTCTCGGTGGAGTTGACCCCGGACGTGCTCTCGACCGAGCCCGGGATCACAGTGGTGCTGCCTTCACGAAGCCCGTTCCAGTGGGCGTTCTCGATGATGACCTCGACCGGCGCTCCGGTCGTGACGTCTTCCACTTCGTCGAGGATGAGCTGGCGGTGGGCATCGACGGGCAGACCGGTGTCGGCCGGCTTGATGTCGACGATGGGGCTCGCGCGCAGCGACGGATGGGTGCCGGCGGGATTGAACGAAGTGTCCGTTCCCTGCAGCGACAGATCGACGCGGAATTCCATGATCTGGTCGGTGATCTCGTACGGACCTGGCAGATTGGGGCTCGCCGCCGTCGGACCTTGTTGTGCCGGAGGCGGCAGCTTCTCCATGGCCCCGTCGGGGGTGATGGTGATGACTCCTCCGCCCGGGTACGGCGTCACGGCCGTGTTCGTGAGCACGAACCGCTTGCCGGCCTGTCCCCCGAAGTCGATGATGACGTCCGACCGCTCAGCGGGCGCCATGAACAGGTGCGGCGAGTTCGGGTCGCCCGAAAATACGGCGCCTGGCGTGGTCAAGTCCACGTTGACTGGAGCATTGAGGAAGCCGCCGTCGGACCCGATCTGCCAAATGGGCGGGCCTGCGATGCCGACGGGCGGGTTGCGTGTGTCGGTCAGAAGCGACGAGATTCCGGTGAAAGCGCCGTTCTCGGTAGCCTCTTCGAAAAGCTGCATTTGCAAGAATCGCGCGTTCGATCCGTTGACGATGCGAAAGCGGTATCGACGGGGCTGCACTTCGAAGAAGGGCCACGACTTGCCGTTGACCGTCATGACATCGCCGAAGAACTCCGGGATGGCGAACGGGTGCAGATTCGTGTTCGCCGGCGCGCCCTCCAGACCAATCGGCTGGCTGGCTGGCGATCCGTCCGGAAAGATGAGCTGGCCATTGGTGTCGAACATCCGGTCCGCGATGAGAAGCTCCTGTTCGAACGGGCCCGCGGGAAGGGTGATAGGATTGGTCGCCAGACCGGTGTCGCGAGCGTCACGGATGAAGTAAAACGCCGCCAGTCCCGAATACACGTTGAGGCGCGTGGTGCCCAGCGAGTGATCGTGAAACCATAAGGTCGTGGCCTCCTGCTGGTTTGGATAGTTGTACGTCGTGCTGACGAACCCCGGCCCCGTGAGCGCCGCGCCCGGCGTAAACCACGAATCGGGGTTTCCGTCGAACGCGGAGAGCACTTCCGCGCCGTGGAGATGAGGCACAGTCGGGACCGGCCCGACGTAGGGCACGGCGCAAGCGGGTGGGACCGCATTTTCGGTGCCGCCGATGACGCCCGCATCGTTGACGGCGAGCGATCCAGCGTCCGTGAAAAAGTCGCCGCCGTTCTCGTCGCCGACGATGCAGTGGTTGTTCGCCGAGATGTGCAGCGGGTCGGCCCAGTGAATCGTCAGGTCGACGCTCAAAAACTGCTGGAGAAAAGGCGGAGACCCGTTGGCCTGCTGCAGATCGTTCGAATACTGGACGGTGGTGGCGGTACCCTGCTGCGCCTGGATCGTTCGACCCGGCCAGCTCGGACCGGCGCCGTCGACGTTGTATCCCCAGAGGAAGGTTCCCGCCGCGAACGGTCCGGTAGTCGGATAGAACTGCGGCGGCAGCACTTTCTGTTGAAACTCTTGCATGGCGACTGACACCGTCGCGGTTCCATTGGCCCGATTCCCGGAAAGCGTCGTGAGCGGAATCGTGAATTGTGGAATCGAAGCGCCGGGCAGCTGGCTCTGTGGCGTCGTCACCGACGCCTGCGACTCGGTACTGACCTGCTCGATGGCCGACGGCCCGCAGCCCGTGGAGTTGGCGACTCCTGCGGCTGTCACGGCGCCGATGCCGAGTATCCATCGTTTTCCGATCATTTTATCCTCCCTATTGCGACAGCCACCCCATGCCGCCTCCATCCGACGATTTCGCGCGACGTATCGTTGATAGAAGCTGCCGGAAGCATGCCCCCATAGACATCAGCGATGACGCCTTGCGGGAATGCCGAGACCGGCTGCAAAAGCAGAAGCGAGGGACCAACATCCACGAAGCGAACGACGGAAAAAAGCGCTACCGCCGGATTGCGGTATCCAAACTCCAACTGTGAAAGGATGCGATGCAATCCCGCCGCAAAGACACCGTCGTTTTCGAATCGATTTGTCCTTTTGCTGCGATCCTCACATAAGTGTCTTGAGGCCTAAGAGCCGGCTCGTTCTACTGGAATCGCGCGACCTGGCAGGGCACGGGCCGCCGGATTCCATCGGTGATCCAATTTTCGTTTGTGCGTTCACCACCGACGCATGCGTCAATATGCCGCACTCGAAAAGCATGAGTGCCGCCTGCGGTGCTGGACCAGGCAGGCCGCGTGCTTGTCAGCCGCCAGCGACGGCGCGTAACGTGGCGAACGCATGAGCGGCGCAGCGGAACTGAAGGGGCCTGACTTCACACAGGGCGTGGCTGTCTCGGACGTTCCCGAAGGCGGCGTCCTTCTGGGTCATGCGGGCGGCGAAGCGGTGCTCCTCGTTCGGCGCGGGAGCGACGTGAGCGCGATCGGAGCCACGTGCACCCACTATGGCGGTCCTCTGGCGGAAGGGCTCGTCGTCGACGACGCGATCCGCTGCCCGTGGCATCATGCGTGTTTTTCGCTGCGTACCGGAGAGGCGCTCCGGGCGCCGGCGCTCAATCCCGTCCCTTGCTTTCGGGTGCACAGCGAGGGTGGGCGCGTGCGGATTACCGGAAAGGAGGACGGCGCGCTCACCAAGCGCATGACCTCGGGCCCTTCGTCCGTGGTGATTGTCGGCGCGGGGGCCGCGGGCAATGCATGCGCCGAGAGGCTTCGCCAGCAGGGATACGGTGGCCCGATCGCGCTCATCGGCGCCGAAGGGACCCCGCCGATCGACCGGCCGAATCTCTCGAAGGATTACCTGGCGGGCAACGCGCCGGAGGAATGGATGACGCTGCGCGGCGACGACTTTTACACCGGGCAGCACATCGCGTGGAGCGCGAACGAACGGGTGACGCAGATCGACGTGCATCGTCGTGCGGTGACGCTCGAGACCGGGCGAACGCTCGAATTCGGGGCGCTTGTTCTCGCGACCGGCGCCCGGCCAATGAGGCTTCCCATCCCGGGCGCCGACATGCCGCACGTGCTCGCACTGCGGACTCTCGCCGACAGTCGGGCGATCATCGCGAGGTCCGCCGGCGCCAAGCGCGCCGTCGTCGTCGGCGCGGGTTTCATCGGCCTCGAAGTCGCGGCAAGCCTCCGCGCCAGGAACGTCGAGGTGGACGTCGTCGCGCCCGAGGCGACGCCGCTCGAGCGCGTGCTCGGCGAAGGCATCGGTACGCTCGTTCGTCGTGTCCACGAGGAGCACGGGGTGCGCTTCCACTTGACGACGAAGCCGGCGGCCATCGACTCCTCGTCGGTCACGCTGACGAACGGCTCGAAACTCGCCGCCGACCTCGTCATCCTCGGCGTCGGCGTCAAGCCCGACGTCGCGCTCGCAGAGCAAGCCGGGCTCACCGTCGACGGGGGCATCGTCGTCGACGACCGCTTGCGCACGAGCGTTCGGGACGTCTGGGCCGCGGGCGACGTCGCTCGCTGGCCCGACCCGCGGACCGGCCGAGGCATCCGGGTCGAGCACTGGGTCGTGGCCGAACGAATGGGCCAGATCGCCGCGAGGAGCGTGCTCGGCGAAGCCGTCCGCTGCGACATCGTGCCGTTCTTCTGGAGCGCTCACTACGATCTCGTCGTCAACTACGTCGGGCACGCGGAATCGTGGGATCGCGTCGACGTATCGGGTGACCCCGGGGCGCGAGACGTCGCGGTCGCGTACCGCCTCGCCGGCCGCACGCTCGCCGTTGCGACGATTGGACGAGATCATGCCTCGCTGGTGGCGGAACGCGCCATGGAGAACGACGACGAGACGACACTTGCTGCGCTCGTGCCGCCGCGGGGGTGATTCGTCACGGGCTCGCGAGACGCCCCTTGGTCCCGGCGGGGGCTCCGCGCGAGATTTTGGCGAGCCCGACCGACCCGATCCGCCCCGAAGGATTTTCGCGTTCACTCCGGCGATCTTGAAGCTCGGCGCTGCCCGCTCCAACCAGTAGGCCGACGACAGTGACGGCGACGACGATTGCGAGGACCGGCAGGCTGCGCCCCGTCGACGCAGCCGCGGGCGCGGAGTCCGACGGCGAAGCATTGGCTGCTCCCTCGTTGCCGCGTGCGGGGTCGGGGACGGAAAGGCGCTCGCCTTCGCCCACCGAGTCGACGGCGGGGGCCGTCTCGGCGGGCGCGTGCCGGGAGGACACGATGCACGCGGGCGACAGAGAGACGAGCGTGCGCGTGAGGGCCCGACCGCAGCGACCACAAAACTTCGCGGTGTCGCCCCAAAGCCACCCGCATTGGATGCACGTGCGCGTCGACATCGATGGCTCGCGACGGACTTACCACGGACCGACCTCCGTCGACGCCCCCGAACACGTCGCAGATCGGGCCCCTGCAGCACCGATGCACCGATTTCTCCCGTCTCCCGCTGAAATGGCGCGGACGCGGCGGCACGACCCACGTGCTTCGCCTGGGAGACACCGAGTTGTCGCTTGAAAAGGCGTCCTCCCTAAGTAACGTGCGCCCGCTGGCTCGAGGGCTGCTCCATCCCGTGGGGGGAGTTCAGAGTCACCAGAATGCTGCACGTGTCGTCGTTTCGCCGGCTCCTGGTCGCGGCGCTTGCGGTCATCGCCTCGAGGGCCTCGGTCGCAGCAGCCCAGGCGACCCCATATTGCCAGCGGGTCCGGGCGCGCGCAGCCGCCGACGCCGCGCTGCTCATGTCTCCGAAGATCGTCCTTCAGGGCATCCGTTTTCCGCAGAACGAGCAGCTCGACGTCGGGGCGCTGGCCGGCAGTGGGTATCAGGTCCGCGCCGGCATGTCCTTCTCACCTCTCGACTTCTACAAGGGTCTTGGACTTCTACAGGTGGGCGAGATCGATTGCGCGCAGCACGAGAGCTCGGTCGCGGTATCCACGTTGCTGACGACGCGTGACGACGGCGCGCGGCTGCAGGCGTTGCGCGCGCAGGTCGCTTACTTGCAAGCGCATCGCGACTCGTGGCGCGGCCTGTGGGCAAAGGCTGCCGAACGGCTCGCGGACCGCGTCATCACGCTGGTCGAGTTCAATGGTCTGCGCGAGCAGGTGGAGAGCCTCGAGCACAAGCTCGCGCAGGCCGAGGGCGAAGCCAATCGACTGCAGGCGAAGGCTGTCCCGGAGCCTCCGCGCGCCTCGCTCGGCGACCTCGCGGGTCGCTATGCGCAGCAGTCGACGGAGCTCGAGCGCGAGGTCGCCCATATCCGCGCCTACGATGCGTGGCAGCTGGAGCTGACCGGCGGCATCGTTCCTCAGGCCCCCGTCGACTGGTACGGGCTCGCCGAGTTGACGTTCAACCTCGGTGCGGTGCTGCGCAGCCATTACGACGAGCGGTACGTCGAGGCGCGCGCCGATGAGGTCGCGCACGCGCCGTACGAGCTCGTTTCGCAGGTCGAACGCTTTCGCCAGGAGATGTCAGCCGCTGTCGCGCAAGCGCGCCGCGACCTGGAGGTCGTCGACCACGAGATCGGGGTGCTCGCCAGCACGGGCGCGGTTCTCGAGAAATCCGAAGCTGAAGGCATCGCGCACGCTCGCGACACGCTGACCATCGAGCGAGTCTCGGTCGAGTCGGACTCCGTCTTCCTCCGGGCGCTCATCGACGCGTTGACGCCTTTCGTGGAGGACGCCCATGGCCGGTAGCGCGCTCGAGCTCAGCGATCGAACCGCCTCCCCGAAGGCCGCGCCGGTCGGGCCGAAGCCACAAGCGTCGGCGGACCGCTCTGGGCCCGACTCGGGGGTGCGCCCCCGGTCGCCCGCCGGCACTGCGGAACTCAACGCGCGCATCTTCTCCCTGCTCATGCTGTGCGCGGTGGCCGCATTCTTCGGCTACGGGGGCGTCACCGTGTACCACTTCATGCGCGATTCGTTCGTGGCACCCGCGATCCTCTCGCCCGACAACGACATCGTGCTCGCGAACAAGCTCAAGCTGAGCGAGTTCGTCGAGGAGCGCGCGCGAGCCGCCGCCGAAATGGAGGGGATCGATGCCCAGGTCGCCGCCGACGATCAAGGGATCGCGCGGCTCGGAGAGCTTCGCCGGCAGATCGACAAGGCCCTCCGGTGGACGTCGGAAGTCACTGCCGAGAAAGCGTCCGCGGGGGCGGCCGAGCTCCAGACGCTCGCGCACGAAAAGCAGGTCATGACGGCGATGATCGACGAGCAGAAGGAGCTGACGAAGAAGGCACGCATCGACGAGCAGGCCGGCCTGATCTCCCAGACGGACTTCGCGAAGCAGGCGCAAGCCCTCAGCCAGTTCGAACTTGCGCTCATCGACAACGAGCGCACCACGCTCCAGAGCGAGGCTGCGTTGCGCGAGACGACCCTGGAGCAGCGCGCGATCGGCGCCTCCGGAGACGCGCCGCTGACGCCGGAGATGATGACCCGGGCGGAGCAAGCGATCCGAGTCGAGCTCGAGTCTTTGAAGCTCGAATCGGACAAACGCGCCAAGCTCGCGGAAAAAGGAGCTCTGGTCGAGCGCGTCGCCCGGATCGACGAGCTGGAGGCGGAGCTCAGGAACCGACCCATCTATCGGGCCATCGAACGGAATCTCGAGGTCGCATTCGTCCCCTACACCCAGATCGAAGGAATCGAGGCCGGGGCCGGCACGTATTCGTGCCTATGGGGACTGCTGTTCTGCAGGCAGGTAGGAACCGTGTCCGAGATCGTGCCCGGCGAGCTGGTCTTGCCGGACCCTTGGGGCGCCCCGGCGCGCGGCCAGTACGTCGTGCTCGATCTCTGGGATCACGACTCGGCGAAAGCCAAGACGCTGCGCGTCCGGCGCCGGGCGGGAGGGGTGAGCCCGCCGCCCGGTTCGGGCGGTGGGCCGGTCGCGGGGCGGTAGCTCCGGGACCATCGGCGCCGGCCGTTCCCGTCGGGTCACGGCCGTTCGTGGGTCGAGCGAGCGAGGATGGTCATGGAAAGCATCGTCTGGAACTTGCGGACCATGAGCGGGTTCACGCTCGGGGCGCCGCTCGCCAAGGTCCTGCTCATCTGCCTGCTGGTCTGCTGGGACTATCCGCTCCTCCTGCCGTACCTGCTTGCCGTTCGCGTCCTCGCGTGCCGTGAGGGGCGTCGAGACGAGGCCGCGCAGGCGTTGCCGGTCCTCGTGGTCATTCCGTCCCTGCTCCGCAAGCGGGACGAGCTGACGAGCATGATGAGCACCGTCGAGAGCGTCGCCACGAACGGCTATCCGGGCGATCTGCTCGTCGTCCTGACCATCGATGGTACGCGCGAAGCGCCCGCGCTCTACGACGAGCTCCGAGCCTGGGCCGCTCGCCAGAGCTACGGAAAGGCATTTCGACTCTTCGTCACGGGCACCCCGAACCGACGCAGCAAGCCGATGGCGATCGATCATGCGATGGAGTTCGTTCGCGATCTCGTCGCCACGGGTCGTCATCCGGCATTTCCGCCTGTGTATGTGAGCACGGACGCGGACGCGGACCTCGGTCCCCGAGCGCTCGAGAGCATCGTGTACCGCCTTCAGCGGCGCAGCCCGCTGACCGGCGCGCCCGCCCGGGTCGTGGCCGGCGCGCTGCACGTGCGCGGCAACAGTTTCTGGCGGGGCCTCCGTCATTTTTTCACGATCGAAGGGCAGCTCAACCTGCAGGTCGCGCGCGAGTACTACGTGTCGAACGTCGGACGGTACAACATCCGCTGGCTTCCTCTCTCCGGCGTTCCCGGCGCGTTCTACTGCACGTGGTCCGAGATCTTCCTGTCCATTCCCCGCTTCATGGGATACATGCAGACGCTCAAGCCACGCCACTGGCTGCGCTGGTGGATCGGGGACGAGCCTCCCCGGTTCTCCGAGACGGCCGCGGCGCCGATCCCCGAGCTCATGGCGGGCGACACCGACGACACGGTCACCGCTTACGCCGCGACGATTGCGCGCTACGAAAACGGTCGGTTCACGTTCGATCCGCCCCGGACACCCGCGCACGCGCTCGTCTACATGCTGCGAGGGATGTTCGTGGACCGTGCCATTCGTTACGAGCCCACGGCGCGTGTCTTCACGTCGTCGCCCACGACGATCAAGGCGCTGATGAAGCAGCGAAGGCGGTGGAATACGTCGCGCATCGAGCTGACGGGCCGCTTCTGGCCGTCGCTCGGCTATCACTGGACGCTCGGTCTGCCCGTCATGATCGTCAAGCTCATGATGGCCCGCTCGGTCCTCATCGGGATCCTCGTGTACCTGCTCGTGCCGCTCTTCGCGTTCCGCGAGCACCTGCTGACGGGTTTCGTCCTCGCCTATTTCTGCAACGTCGCCTGCTACGGGCTGCTGACGTTCCTCACCCTGCTGCTGAACGACGAGCTCCGCTACTGGCGCATGGGGTTCGCGTTGCCCCTCGCGCCCCTCTACGTGTTCTTGTTCAACTGGGTTCCGGGCGCGGTCGGCGCCGTGAACGACGTGCTGCTGTTCGGCAACGTCACCGGTTTCTCGCCTGAAACGACGCTGATCAAGGGCGGTTCGCAACGAATCGCGCTCCTTTTTCGAATGCGAAGGGCGGCGCTCTTGGCCGTGCGCTCTCTCGTCTACGGCGACGTTCCGCTGGGCACCTTCTGGCTCGGCTGGCGCGAGACGCCCTGGTGTCCCAACGGCTTCGAGGGGTTCACGACCAGGAAACGCCGCTCCATCTTGCCACCTATTTCGCGCTGGTTCCGGCGAACGCGCAACGGGGAGCCGCTTCCTCCATGATCGGTGGACGTGCTGCAGCCGCGCTCGTCGGATCGATCGTCTGCGGATGCGCGAAAGTCGATCCGGCACCCGTGGCCGCGCAGGGACCGAGCGACCCTCCCCGCTCGGCCGCCGTGGACGGGGAGCTCGTCCCCGTCGATCCGGCCGACCTGACGGTGACCTCCGGTGCAATCACCCGGCAGGCATCCACGACTTTCGCCGTGCGCTCCGGCGGAATGCGGGCGGAGCTCGGCGTCGATCCGCGTGATGCGGTCCGCATCGACTTCGTCTACCTCGGTCCGACCCGTGTCCCGGCGCCGCTCGCCTCCGGCGAGCTGAGGCGCCAAATCGGGCTCAAACTGCGGGCCAGCAACACCTGCAACGTGGTGTACGCCATGTGGCACATCGAGCCGAGTCGCGGAATCGAGGTGTCCGTCAAGTCGAATGCCGGCCAGCGCTTGCACGGCGAGTGCGGCGATCGCGGCTACGTATTCGTCAAGCCGACTTCGGCGCGCCCGGTGGCCGACATCCGAGTGGGCGAACGCCACTCGCTTGCAGCCGCGATCGTCGGCGATGAGCTGCGCGTCGTCGCGGACGACGTACCGAGCTGGGTCGGGAAGCTGCCGCCCGCCGCGTTCGCATTCGATGGGCCCGTGGGCGTTCGCACGGACAACGGCGACTTCGATGTGCGGATGGCCGCTCTGGCCCCGTCACGCACGGCCGCCGATCGGGCGGCGGATCGGCGGCGATGACGATGGGCCTTCGCGACGGCTCGCTCCCCAAGATCGCCTCCCGGCTTTGGGGTCTCGTCGTGTGTGCCGCGGCCGGAGGTCTGTGCGAATCGTGCAGCACGCGTCCGGTGACCTTCGGGCCGGACGGTTCCGTCGGGGGCGGGTCGCCGGTCGACGCCGAGGTCTTCGCCATCACCCTTCCGGAAGGGGGCCGCTGCGGGCCCGCGACGACGACCGCCGATCCCCGCCTGCCGGCCGGAGACAGCGGAGTGTGGACGGACGGCGACGGAGGGGGGTCGGACGACGGTGGCACGGAGTGGGCGGGGGCGGGAAGCGACGGCGTCGACGACGGCGGGGCATGGACGGACAGCGACGCCGTGGGGTCGGACGACGGCGGCGCGGAGGAGTATTCGCCCGTGCGTCCGCTCGGCATCGGATACCCCGACGGCGACAATCCACTTCCGGCGCACATCGCCTATTTGACGTTCGACGACGGCCCTTCGGACTGGACGAACGATTTTCTCGACATCCTGAGGAGCCACGGCATCCAGGCGACGTTCTTCGTCACGGCCATGCAGCTCAAGGGCCCGCTGGGCCTCGACGGCACGTACGTCGACGAATACGGGCAGACCGAGATCTACCGCGATCTGGTCAAGCGCGAGCTCGACGAGGGTCACGTCGTGGGCAACCACACCGTCAACCATCCAGACCTGGCTGGCATCGACGCCCAGCAGATCGAGAGCGAGCTCGACGAGAACGAGCTTCTCATCAACGTGGCCTTGCTCCGCGCCGGCAGCACCCCTCAGGTGCTTTCACTCTTTCGCCCTCCGTTCGGCTCGCCCTGGTTCCAAGGGCAGGTCGTCCCCGCCGACCCGGCCTCCGCTCAGGCCGTTGCAGCCCAGCGCATCGTGACGCACGGGTTGAACGTGATGTGGACGATCGACTCCACCGACTCGCTCGACTGGGCGCAGGGTGAGTCGTATTCACGCACGATCATGCAGACGCCCACCCCCGGGGCACCCACCTTCGAGGCCAAGGAGGCCCGCATCGTACAAGCGGTGCTCGGTGATTCGAGCGTGGCACAGGGCGCCGGCATCATCGTCCTGATGCACGATACCCACGACACGACGCTCGACGTGCTGCCTCAGCTCATCGAGGGACTGATCGGCGCCGGCTACTCCTTCGATACGATCGAGCACTACGCCGAGTGGCGGTGGAATCGACCGAGCATCGATCTGACGCCGGGTCCAGGCCTCTATCAGGCGTGCCTCGCGGATCGGGACTGGGGCTGCGCGTCGTTCGGCGTCACGGTCGGTACGGATCGCTCGCGTGAAGTCTGCGGTCGCATGTGGACGGCTTATCAGGCACTGGGCGGAGCCGCCGTGCTCGGCGCGCCCACGGCAGCCCCGATCCAATCGCTGACGACCGGCATCGTCTCCCAGGCGTTCGAGCATGCCGTCGTGGAGCTTCACCCCGAGAATCCGGCGCCGTGCAACATCGTGGCGATTTCGCAGTAGTCGGCGCCGGATCGCGCACGAATCTCCCCTCGGGCCCGCAGAGATCGCGGGCCCGGCGGGGATCGTGGCGCCGCTGGGGGGCAGGGGGGCTGGGCGTTGCGCTGGCATGGACGCTTCGCGGGACCGCGCTTGCGGACGCTGCCGGGGTCGGGCAAGGGTCCTCCTCTTCTTCGAGCGGTGCGGCACCCGAACCCGGGGGGCAGCCGGCGACCGACGCCGCCGACGGCTCCGATGTCGTGGAGCTGAAGGATGGAACGATTGTGCGCGGCACGGTTCTCGTTCGAGAGCCTGGCCGATACGTCATCGTCCTGGGCACGGGCGGCGCCCAGACGATCCCCTGGCAGGACGTCCGTCGGGTCGTGATGTCGCCGTCCTCGCAGCCGACCGCATCGCCCACGTCCGCGCCCCCCGAATGGGGGCCCCCCGACGCACCACCCGCATGGGGCCCGCCCGAAGCGGCACCGACCGTCCCGCGGCTCCCTCCCGAGCCGCCCTCGACGCCGGCGCCGTCGCCCGACCGTGCCTCCATGAGCGAACCCGTCGTGCGGCCCGACGCATCCGTGTCGTCTTCTTGGGCGGGCGTCTCGCTCGGATGGGACGTTCGGCTCGAAGGGAACATGCTGCTGAAGCATTACGCGATAAGCGGCGGCGGTAGCTTGTGGTCCGGAGGACCCGGCGCAGGGGGCGGCGTCTCTGTCTCGCTGCACTTTCGGACACCCGCCGGAGTCGGTGACGACGCCCGCGGGACGTGGCTCGATTTCGAGCTCGGCATCGGCGAGGCCGTGCATTACGACATTTACGGCGATGGGATCGGGCGTGGAATCACGCTGTTCGACAGCGAAACGCCCGTCATCGTGGGCGTGCACTTTGCGACCGGCACCCTGTCGCCCACCACGGCCGGCGGCGCGTGGTCGGGTCTCGCGCTCGGCCTCGCCTGGGCCCCGACTTTCGTCGAGCTGTTTGGCAATGGCGGGTTCAACTCGGCAGGCCGCTCGAATCCGGCCGGAATTCGCGTGACGGCGGACGTCGGGGCCGTCCGCCGTGCCGACGTGGGCCATGTTCCGATGATTCGCTTCGTTGCGACGTGGCTCCCGTACGTGGGAGCGTTGCCAACCTTGTTTTCCGTGGGGATCGGATGCGCTTTCTACTGAGCTGTCGCCGAGCGCGGCCCTCCTGGCTCAACGCCTGGGCGGTCGCCCTCGGCGTGGTCGGAGGCGCGAGCTGGGTCGGTGTCGCGGGTGCGCAGGCATGCGCGCCCGGCACGTACTCGTGCGGCGACGGCACGTGCTGTCCCGTGACCGACGTCTGCTGCGTCGGCGTCCAAAGCGCGTGCTGCAGCGACGATACGCCGTACTGCTGCGACGACGGCACGTGCGCGATTTCGCCCAGCGCATGCGCATCGAGCGGGGCGGCGACCGACGCGGGGTGCCCGGCGTACGCGATCCCCTGTGGAGCCGGCTGCGTCCCGGCCGGCGGCGATTGCTGCGACGAACAAGGCCACTTTTGCCCGGGCACCGAGACGTGCATCTCGGCGACGACGTGCTCGACGGGCGATGCCTCGGTGCCCGCGGAGCTGGCCACCGGCACGGCCCCGACGATGTCGTCCGCCACGTCACCCTCTCTCTCGCCGCTGCAAGATCCGCCCGGCGTCCGCCGCGAGGCCTGCACCGTAGACCCGGGTCCCGCGGCCCCGAGGTCCCGTGCGCCGGGGGTCCTGGGACTGCTCGTGATGGGTCTGACGTGTCGACGATTCATGCGTCGACGCTCCGGCTTTGGGCTCAGCCCTGGAGCTTCCGGTCCGCCTGCCAGTCGAGCGTGAACGTATCGACGACGACGCCCGCGGATTGCGGCGCCGGGTATTTGCCGACCGTGTAGTACTTTCCGACCAATTGCGAATTGGAAAGCTCGATCCGCAAAAAGCCGAATTGATCGTCGACGTATTTCTCGAAGGTGACGGTGTCGCCTGTCTCGGTGAGCGTCACGGGCGTGACGATTTTCTCGCCGTTGACTTCCCCGATGCGGTGCAGGTTGTGATAGCCGCCCGCGCCGGCCACGATGTAAACGCTCTCTTTTCCCCCGACGGTGCGTGTGTAGCGCTGGTAGTCGTGAACGTGTCCCGCCAGGACGAGATCCGGCATGACTCCGCTTTTGGAGACGGCTTGCGCCAGCGCGTCGTGCATCACCTGGCTGCCCGAGTGGACCTCGTCGGCCGAGTAGATGGGGTGGTGCATCGTCACGATGATCGCCACGCCCTCGGCGCCGGCCCCTTTGAGCTCGCCGGCGAGCCACGCGAGTTGATTCGGGTGTATTTCGCCGCCCTCCGGAACGTTCGTGTAAAGGCCAATCAGCCAGGCGAACGGTGTCACCAGCGTCCAGTACACGTTGGGCTGATTCATCGCAGTGCGCGTGCTGTCGCCGGCGTCGGGCGAGTGCATCCCGGGCTGGGGCGCGCAGTAGTTGCGGACGAACGCAGACAGGGAGGTATCGCCGGCAACCGGATCGCCGTCATGGTTGCCCGGGACGGCGAAGATGGGCGCCAGGTAGTGCTCGTACGGCTCGTAAAACTGCGGATAGTACTGGGACGCCTGGCCATTGAAGTACACGCAGTCGCCGAGCAGGTAGAAGAATGCCGGATTGAGGCTCGGATCGGCGGGGTTCGTGTAAAAGTCGGCTTCCATCGCGTAGGCGACGTACTCCTGAGGATGAGGATCCCTGACCCCTCCCGTGTCGCCCGCCGTATGAAAAACGAGGTACTTGCCGGAGACGATCGCTTCGTACGTCGCGGGGTCGATGACGTCTTTCAAGTCGAGCCGATAGGGGCTGGGCCCGATCGGCTGCGGGAGCTTCTGGAAGCCCTGATTGTACTTCGTCGGTGGATTGATGAGGGAGAGCTTGTGCTGGTTGTAGCGCGATCGGCCGAACTGATGGTTGTTCGACCCCTGCTTGATCAGCGAACGGCTACGTGGATCCGCTGGCGGCTGAGCGCGCGCTGCGGGTTTGGGGGCAGGGCTGTGCGTTCTTTTGGGCATGAGAAGTCTCCAGCGAAAGTGCGAGGGCGCGAGCTCGACGGTGCTCTCAGTTCGTGCTGTTGGTGCACTCGAATTGGGTCGCCATCACGTCGGTCAGGGTCGACGCATCGGGCTGCGCAACGAGGAAGACGGCCTCGAACTGTCCGAGCGCGGGGAACGGAGCGCTGGTGAACGTCACGTCGCCGCCCAGGATGACCCCCGCGTCGGCGAAGAGGGCGGAAGCGCTCGTGCTGCGCGCGCGCAAGGCTCCCGACGCGTCCCACCAGAGAAAGTTCAGGCCGGCGCCGGTCGTGAATACGGGGCCGACCCCGAGCATGTTGTCGCTGGCGAACGGCGACGCGAAGCTCTCCCAGTGGTACGCGGCGGCGTTGATCGGAATGTCCGAGATGCCGCTCAGGGCGGTGGCCGGCAAGTCGCTGCTCGGGTCGAGGGTCGTCATCTGCGAGGGCGGCAGCGCGCCCACGTAGAACAGCGGAGTGACGTTCTGTACCGTGAGATTTGCCTCTAGGAAGACCAGCCCGACGTTGCCGGGGCTGCTGCCTGTGGTCGGGAGGGTCTGGACCGACAGGGCCTGCATGAGGTCCGAGGGCGCGACGAGCGGCAGCTCCCTGACGGTCACGTTGCCGAGATCCTGGACCGACGACGTGAAGAGGGTGCTTCCGATTCCCGGCTGGGGACCGCCGTTGCTCGTGTTTGCAATGGCAAAAATGGGAGTCGACGATCCTCCCGCCGGCGCGGCGGTGATGCCGGCCACGCTGAAGCCCTGTGCGGCTGCATCCACGGTGTTCCCGGCGTCGCCGCCGTCGGGCTGCACCATGTCCTCGAGGGGCAAAGGCCACATGGCGAGCGGGGCGCTCCCGGTCTGACCGACCAGGTGCACCGTGGTCGACGGGCTCGGGGGGCAAGGCTGATACGTCACATCGTAGAGATAGCTCGGCGCGGTGGGGTCGAGAACCCACAGCGCGCCCGAAGTCTGATTGAGACAGGTCGGAAGCGGGCCTCCGCTCGTCAGCACGTTCGGGGCGGACCAGCTGCCCTCGTCGTCCGCGATGGTGTAGACGTCCAGCACCGGGACCGTCGTCCCCGCGTCGAACAAATTCTCGCTCACGAGCGCCGCGATCCCACCCTGATAGCGCGCCAGAGCAATCACGTTCCCGTTGTAGGGGATCGGCGCATCGGGGGAGGCGCCCCCGTTGTTGTTGCCGAAGGAATACGTGTGAAAGATGGTCGGGCCCGTCGTGGACGATTCGGGCACGATCGCCCGGTATTGCTGCTGGTTCGAGGAGCCAACGTTGAAAAGTCGGACCGTGTTCTGGTTGTTGCTCGACGATCGGCTGATCGTCCCAAGACCGGTGACGACGGCGCCCCCGACCGGCTCACAAGGGAGAAGCGCCAAGGCCGCGTCACTCGCGTCCGTGGCGGCGGCGTCCGAGCCTCCGTCCTGAGTGGAGCCGTTGCCCCCGGTCGTGCCGTCGGCGTTGCCGCCCTCGGCGGGGAGGACGCTGCTGGATCCGAGACCGCCGTCCGCACCGTTTCCGGGCCCCGTCTGGAAGTCTCCGAGCAACTTCGTGCACGCACACAGAGCTGCGGTGGCTCCGCCCACGAACCCCGCCGCCATTCGCCTCTTCGTCATCGTCGCTCTCGCTCTGGGCCCATCGATCGTCCCCACCTCGTAAGAAACACGTGCGCGCCTCGAGTTTAGTTGCAGGCGGCGATGCCGAGCTCCGCTCCTGCGGCAAGCTCGGACTGGCAATCGGTGGCGATGGCGGTGCTCGACGCGCCGAGGCTGTTGCACATGGCCGTGCTGAACACCGAGCATGCGCTCGCATCGCCCTCGCCCAGCGTCGTCACGAGCGCCGTGCAGCACGCGCCGGCTTGGTCACAAATCGAACAGCTCACGCCGCCGTCTGCGGTGCCGGTCGTGCTGTTGGTGCTCGTCGAGGAGGTCGCGTTCGTGAGGTTGCAGCCATCTGCCTGTTCGGCCTGCGTGAGGCACGCGATGTACTGCGGCTCCGTCGATCCCGAGCTCGGCGAGCACGACTCCTGAAGGCACGAGTTGGCGGTGCTGAGGTACGCGTTGAGGTTGCAACCGGACGGGATGGTGCTGGACGAGACTGCCACCGAGCATTCGTTCGCGCATCCGCTGGCCGCCGACGCGCCGGCGTCCGCGCACTGCGCCGCCTTCGCGCAGGCGTTCACGCAGAGCTGCTGCCCCTGCTGCACCTGACTCGCCGACGGCTGGCCGTTGCCGCCGCTGCTGCTACTGCTGCTGCTGCACGCCGCAACGGCCAAGAGGGTGAAAAACGAGCGGCGAAAGAGACCGAACTGGTTGAGCATTAATCGTTTCCCCAAAATAAGGTTGAGGGACCAAAAGGTCGACGGACCAAGAACGTTGACCGACCAAACGTTGAGGGAAGACGCCGGGCGCACGGGAGCGCGAGCTTCCTTATATCGCCCTTTCGTTTCCGGGTGAGAGCCATCAAATATCCAATGCGCGAGGCCACATAGCCTCGCATCCCCCTACTGCCGCCGCATCTCCCTACTGCCGGTCCGGCGCGCCAGGCGCGCTAGGGTGCGTGGTGGGCGTGGTGGGCGTGGTGGGCGTGGTGGGCGCCCTCCCCGATCCTCGGGATCTCGCGAGAATCACGGCTTGCGTCACCGTCCCGATTCGGATTTCATCACATCATGAGGCGATTTGCAGTCGATGTCCTGCTGGCGCTGTTTGCCGTATGCAGCTGGGTGGGGTGCAAGGGAAGCAGTGGGGGCGGGGCCGGGAGCGACAGCTGCGGCCAGGTCGAGCCGTGCGGCGGCAACATCGTCGGAACGTGGAAGCTCAGCGATGCCTGCGCGAACTCCGCCGCCCTGGATAGCGAGGTTTCCTCGACGTCATGCCCCAACACGACAGCCAGCCTTGCGAGCGTCACGCCCACGGGCTCGATCACGTTCAACTCGAACATGACCTACACCATCACGGCGGCCGCCATCGACGTATCGCTCGACATCGGCATCCCTGCGGCCTGCCTGAACGGGGGAAGCTGCGCCGAGGTCAGTGCGGCGCTCCAGTCGGAGCTGGCGGGCTCGAGCTGCAGCGGAACGTCGTCCTGCACCTGCAATGCGACCGAAACGAGCTACCTGAGTCCGTCGTCGACCAACGACGATTCCGGGACGTACACGATCAGCGGCGAAACCGTCATTCTCACGAGCTCCGATGCCAACGGCGACACTTCGACGATGGACTACTGCGTCCAGGGCAATGACCTGCACTTCGTCGCGATCGACACCACGATGAATACGGGACCCATGGGCCAGGCCACCATCGACTCCGACGTCGTGGCCACGAAGCAATAGTCTTCGCCCGGGGGATGCATCGCCGGTCCGACGAGCCTATAGAGAGCTCGCAAGGACGGATCGAATGCGAGTCTACGAGCTCACCCAGAGTGGCGGTATCGACGGGCTCCGGATCGTCGAGCGCCCGACCCCGCGCCCGGGCCCCGGACAGGTGCTCGTGCGCGTGCATGCCGCGAGTCTCAACTTTCGTGATTTGCTCATTGCGAAGGGGCGGTACCGGCGGGGTACGCCCAAAGACCCGCTCGTGCCGCTCTCCGACGGAGCGGGCGTGATCGTCGAAGTCGGGCCCGGCGTTCGGTCGCGCAAGGCGGGCGACCGCGTCGCCGGAAACTTTTTCCAGAAATGGATCGACGGCCCGTTCGACGCAGGAAAGGCAGAATCGGCGCTGGGCGGCGCCATCGACGGCGTGCTCGCCGAGTACGTCGTCTTCGACGAAGGCGCGGCAGTCCTGGTGCCGCCCTCGCTCTCGCTCGAAGAGGCCGCCACGTTGCCGTGCGCCGCCGTCACCGCCTGGGTCGCGCTATTCGAGCTCGGCGGGCTGAAGACGCGCGAGAGCATCGTCGCGATGGGCACGGGCGGTGTGAGTATTTTTGCGCTGCAGCTGGCCAAGGCGGCGGGCGCGCGCGTCATCTTGACGTCGAGCCAGGACGGCAAGCTCGAACGGGGCAAGGCCCTCGGCGCCGACGATACGATCAACTACCGGACGGTCCCCGCGTGGGGTGACCGCGTGCGCGAGCTCACCGGCGGGCGAGGGGTCGATCACATCCTCGAAGTCGGCGGCGACCGAACGCTGCCCGAATCGCTGCGCGCCGTGCGTGACGGCGGTCACATTTGCCTGGTGGGCTTGCTCGGGGGCGCCCCGGCCGATCTGGTGTCCGCACAGAAGAATCCCACGGGGATTCGCGTCGACTCCGTTTTCGTCGGTAGCGTCCGCCACTTCGAAGCCATGAACGACGCGATCGAAAAGGGCCGGATTCGGCCGGTCGTCGATCGGGTGTTCCCGTTCGAGCAGTCGCGGGAGGCGTACCGCTTCCTCGAACGCGGAGACCACTTCGGCAAGATCGTGATTGTCTGCTGAATCGGGAGTGCCTGACCAACACCTACATGTACGCACCAGCCGGATCGAAGCTTCGAACCCTCCCCGCCGATGCGTGGGTCGCAGGTCGCGCAGCGGACGCCGCTCGACCGCGCTGGATGGGAGGACGCAGGTGGAGACCGAAAAGGGAGACGGAAAAGGGGCGGCCCGGACATGGCTTCGGGGCCTAAATGGGCCCCCTGCGGGCTGCAAACGAAGTTTCCGCGTCGTGCTTGTGATGTTTCGTAGTGGTACATAGTCAGGTGTATTTGCCGGCCCGGCGGCCTGGATGCCTCCGCGGCGCCCGACTTCGAAAGTAGACGCACTGCATGAGAACCATTCTTCGCTACTCGGCTCCCTTCGCTGTCGTCGTGGCCGCAGCCTGCGCAACGGCGGGCGGAAATGGCCCCCCCGGTGGACCGGGGTCGGGTCCCGGCAGCTCGATCGGCCCAGGCAACACCCTTCAGCAACAGCCCGACGCGACCCTGAGCAACAGCAACTACATGACCTCCGGCCCGAACGACAGCGGCGAGGTTCTGGGCGCCGACGGCGCAGTCATCGGCACCTGCGTGCTCGATCACACCGAAGCGGACGGCGGTACGTGCGATCCGATGTGCAACCAGCTTCAGGAGAACGGGAGCAGCGATTACATCGAGCCGCACCCCGACGATGGATCGGCGTTGCCACCGGGCCCGACGTCCGCCCTCGATGCGATGTTCGCCAACCCGTCGACCTCGGGTGGCCCGTGCATCATGGATCCGCCGGACGGCTCGCTCTTTCCGAACAACTGGCTCCGCCCGCGCATCTTTTATTCACCCTCGCAGACGACCGGCACCGTCTACTATCAAATACGCATTCACGCCGACAACCAGGCGAACGACCTCATCGTCTACACCGAGAGCCGGAGCTGGGAGATCCCCAAGGACATCTGGCAGGGCCTCGCCGCCACCACGTGGAATATGAACATCACGGTGACGGTGAGCGAAGTGAGCTCCACCGGAGGCACAGCGACGAGCTCGCAGGTCACGTTCCAGATTGCGCCTGCGAATGCCAATGGCTCGATGATCTACTGGGCCGCGGTCGGCGACGAAAACGGGTTCGCATGGCTGGAGGGCTTCCGCGTCGCCGACGAGGGCGTGTCGAACGTCCTGACCGTGCCGACCGGTCCCTTCTCCAACGCGGCGACGAACGTGCAGTGGCAATGGTCGCGCGATTCGGGCGGCAACCTGTCGACCATGAACCGGACGCTCAACACGCCGCTCACGCCGACGGGCGACGCCCAGTGCATCGGTTGCCACGTGGCGGTGCCGGACGGCAACAGCATTGCCTTCGTCGACTTTTACCCGTGGGACGGCGTGGTGAGCTCGGTCAACCCGGATGCCGACGCAGGCGTGGCCGTCGGCCAGCCTCCCCCGTGGCTCACTCCGGGAGGAGCCGAAACGCTGAGCCAGGGCTGCCTGGGAATGATGGCGTTCTCGTCGGACGTGTGGAACAGCGGAAGCCACCTGGTCATCGCCGGGACGCAGGTGCCCAAGAACGCCACCAACAATCCGTGGGCGGAGATCGGCGGCGACACGAACGCGTCGAACCTCATCTGGATCGATCTGTCGACGACGGCGCCGCCGACTTTCGTGAGCGACGCAGGCACTCCGCTGCCGTCGATTTCGATCCCCGATACGCCGTTTTACGCCAACCAGGGCACGACGTACGACTACATCGCTCGGCCCGGCGACACGAACAGCGCCTCGACGCCGGCGTGGAGCCACAGCGGCACCCAGATCATCTACGCCTCGAACAACGCGCCCGAATCGGGGCGCCTGGCCATGGGGTCCTCGGACCTCTACACGCTGACGTTCGATCCGGGCACCAAGCAGTCGACGGGCAATGCGACGGCGCTGCCGGGCGCATCGAGCTCCAGCGTCAACGAGTACTACCCGGCCTTCTCCCCCGACGACAGATACGTGGCGTTCAACTCCGCCCCTCCCGCGAACCCCATGTACTACAACGCCGACGCGGAGATCGACATCGTTCCGGCGAATGCTGCGGCAGGGACCACGGTGACGCCGACGCGTCTCAAGGCCAACGATCCGCCGTCCTGCATGAGGACCGAGGATGGCGGGCCCTCCAAGAGCCCGGGAGTGACCAACAGCTGGGCGCGCTGGTCTCCGGAGTATCCGACGTGCAGCGGTCTCACGTATTACTGGCTGATCTTCTCTTCGTCGCGGCTCGGAATTCCATTCACGGCCACGACGACGCCTCAGAACTTCCAGAAGGGGAACCCGAACGAGAACACGTCCCAGCTGTACCTGACCGGCATCACGGTCGACAGCTCCGGCAACGTGACGACCTATCCGGCGACCTACATCTGGAACCAGCCAATCTCGGCGACGGCCGCGGGCGTGACGTGGAACCAGAGCAACCATACGCCGGCGTGGTCGGTCGTCGAAATCCCGCCGCCGCAGCCTGCCGCCCCCCCGCCGCCACCCAGGTAAGCGCGAGCGCGGACTCAGAGCGTCCGCCGGAACAGGAGCGTGGCCGCGGTCATCGTGACGAGCGAGAAGATGCCGAGGTACACGAGGTCGAGCGCGATGGCATCGATCCCGGTATTCTTGAGCAGCAGGCTCTTGAGCGCGTGCACCGCGTACGTGAACGGGTCGACCGTGGCGATGGCGCGCATCCAGCCGGGAAAGGCCTGCTGCGGATAGACCGCGCCGCTCGGAAAGTACAGAAACGTATTGAGCACACCGAATGTCGCGCGAGGCACGAGAGGGTCGTTGACGCGCACCATCAACAGAAACATCATGCTCACGAGCGCGAAGGCCGTGACGACAATCACGAATGCCAGGCGCAGCAGCCTCAGCGGATCGAAAGGGTTCGGCACCCCGGCGATGAGCGACCCGACCGTCATGAGCACGACGCCCGCGATGACCGCCTTGATGGCGCCGGACAGGTTGAAACCGAGTATCAGCTCGAGCCGCGTGATGGGAGTGACGAGATATCCCTCGTGTAATCCGCGGGCCTTGTCGTCCACGAAGATGATGCCGCCACCGATCATGACCATCATGAAGACGGACATCACGATCGAGCCGGGCAGCAGATACTGAATGTAGGGTACATACGGGTAGACTTCCACGACGTCGAGCGACGTTTGCTCCGGCACCCGGCGGGCGGATACCGCGGGAGCGTTGTACGCTTCGACGAGGTTGGAGAAGCTCGCCGCGAGGCTGCTGCTCACGAACGTGTCGGTGTTGTCCTCGACGAGCGCGACGCGCGGGTCGTCTTTCGCCAGGGTGCGGCGCGAAAAGCCGGGTGGGATCGCGACCACGCCGTTGAGCCTGCCGTCGCGCAGGTCTCGGATGGCTTCGCCCATGTCGGTGTAATCGAGCGGCTCGAAGGTGCGAGCATTCGCCGCGACCGCGTTGGACAGCTCGTGAATCTTCACGGCCGGCAAGCCGCGATCCTGATCCACGAGGCCGACCTTGAGGTGTTTCACCTGGCCGCCGAACGCGTAACCGAGCACGACCAGCTGAACGATCGGCATGATGAGCGACATGATGATGAGCGCCGGGCTACGCCGGAACCGTCGCAGCTCGCGCTCGATGATGGCCCAGACGCGTTGCATGACCTGTCTCCTCAGCGGTTGCGGTGGAACATCGCGGAGCGATCGGCCGGCGAAGGCTCCTGCAGCGCATCGCGCAGCTGGCGGCCCGTGTAGTGAACGAACACGTCGTCGAGCGTCGTGCTCTGGACGGCGAGTGACGATACCCCAACGCCCGCCTCGGCGGCGGCTGACAGCAAGGCGGTGGTCGTCTCGGGCCCGCGACTCGTGGCGATCCGGGCGACGTGTGCGTCGCCGGTGACGCGTTCGACCCCAGGAAGGGTGAGCAGGCGGTTCGTCCAATCAGGCGGCGCCTGCGCGAAGCTCGCCTCGATCGTGTTCGTGCCCGGCACCGAGGCTTTGAGCCGGAGCGGCGAGTCCAGCGCCGCCAGCTTTCCGTGATCCACGATCGCGATTCGATCGCACAGCTTGTCCGCCTCGTCCATGTAATGGGTCGTGAGAAGGACCGTCAGGTCGTGCCGCTCTTTGATGCGCCGAAGCATTTCCCAGACGGCGGTGCGCGAGACCGGATCGAGACCCGTCGTCGGCTCGTCGAGAAAGAAGATGCGGGGCTCGTGCACGAGCCCGCGGGCGATCTCGACGCGTCGGCGCATGCCGCCCGACAGGTTCTTGACGGGCTTGTCCGCCCATTGCGACAGCTCCACGGCATTGAGCAGCTCGTCGATGTGCCGGCCGCGTTTCGTCCGGGGAACGCCGTAGAGCTTGGCGAAGATGAGCAGATTCTCCCTCGCGCTCAGCTCCAGGTCGCTGGTGAGCGCCTGCGGAATGACCCCGATGATCTTGCGCACTCCATCCGGGTCCGTGACGACGTCGATGCCCCCGACGAGAGCTCTGCCCGATGTGGGCGGCAGGAGCGTCGTGAGGATCCGGATGAGCGTCGACTTTCCCGCGCCGTTGGGGCCGAGCAGCCCGAAGATCTCGCCCTGCCCGACGGAGAACGAGATGCCGTCGACCGCGGTGAACGTGCCGAAGCGCTTGACGATCTGTTCGACCTCGATGGCATTCATGCTCACGGTGCCCGTCACGACGTCGAGAACAGCACGTACGCCGTCATTCCGACGGCAAGACGCCGATCGTGGTTGTCCACCCGCAGGCGCACCTCGAACGTCTTGATGTCGCGCTTCGTGCGGCTGACGTCTCTCTGCGTCGCAAACCCCGCATCGATGCCCCGATAGAACACCTTGCCGGGCCGCGTCTCGCCCGAGGCAAGCCTCACGGGAAGAAAGTCGCCGATCCGTATCCGATCGATGTAGCTCTCCTCGACGTCGACGCGAACCCAGAGGTCGTCCGGGTCGATGAGGGTCACGATGGGATCGCCTGCCGGGACGTACTCGCCCTGGCGTACTGCGCGCACGTCGACCATTCCGGTCACTGGAGCACGGATCTCGGTGTAGCCCACGCGTACCGCAGCCTTCGCCGTCTGGGCCGCGGCTGCCGCCCGCGCGTGCTCCGCGGCCGCGAGCGCGCTGCGCTTGACGGCCACCTCGTCTCGGGCCGCGGTGGCCAGGGCGAGCGCGGCGCGCTGGGCGTCGAGCTGCCGTTCGGCGGCGTCTAGCTTGGCCTTGCTCGTCTCGAACGTGGTCCTCTGCCGGTCGACCTCCTGTACGGTGACTGCGCCCGATTCGGCCAGAGCCTTCACGCGGTCGTTCTCCGTTTTCGCGTTGTTGAAGTCGGCGGCGGCCTCGACGCGCTGGGCCTCGGCCGCGGCGACGAGGGCCCTCGCCTGTTCGATCTGCTGGACCGTCTCCTGTTCCTGGTACCGTAGCGCAGCCTCGCTCTCCTGAACCTGTCCAGCGAGCCCCTCGGCGCTCTGCGAATAGTACGTCTCGTCGGCCTTGAGCTCGTCGGGAGCAATCACGGCCAGAAGCTCGTCCTGGGTCACCGAATCGCCTTCTCGGACGAGAAGCCGGCTCACCTGGCCGCCAATCTGCGGGCTCACGATGACGTCTTCGGTAGTGACGATGCCCGTGAGGACCAGCGGCTTCGGTCGGGCCCCGACGACGTACGCGGCGATCGCGCCGAGAACGAGGACGCATAGAACGACGACGATGCGCAGGCGTTTCATGGAGGAAGCGAGTGTACCGGGGCGCCGCGAGCCCGGGCGGCGGTTTCGTCCGCCGCCGGGCGCTTCCGATGAATCGTCCGCCGATCTGGTTGCGCGGCTCGATTGCTCGTCCTCGCGCAGGCGCGGCCCGTGGCTACCCGGCGACGATGTCGTACGGTCGCATCATCTCGTTCGCCGCGTGCTCGAGGAGGTGGCAGTGCCACACGTAGCGCCCCGGGAAGCCGTCGAAGCGCGCGATGATGCGCGTGATCGTGAAGGGCTCGACGCGGATGGTGTCTTTCCAGCCGGCGTCTTCGGGGGCGGGCGGCAGCGGTGCGCCCCGGGTCACGATGCGTCCCGAGCGGTCGTACGCCGTGAAGTCGTACCCCTGCCGATCGAGGAGCTGGAAGCGAACGGCGTGCAGGTGGATCGGATGGCTGTCGTCGGTGTTGTTCACGAGCTCCCAGATCTCCACGGAGCCGAGCGTGGGGCGCTCGGTGACCGGCTGCTGCCAGCGCGATCGGTTGAGGAGCATGACCATGTTTCGCGTGTTCGGGTCGCCGTACTCGTTGAGGGTCAGCGTTCGCTTGCGCGCGGCAGTCGCGGGATCGAGTCGAGGCACTTCGCGAAGCGTCTCGGGGAGCCTGGCCGGCTCCGCCCGCGGCCCCTGCGCGACCCGGAACTGGAGAAGCTGGAGCGTCTGGCTTTGCAAGATCACCTCTTGGCCCGCCGCCGTGCTGAAGTCGACGATGACGTCCGCCCGCTCGCCGGGCGCGACGATGAGGGTGCGCTGGGAGAGCGGCGAAGCCCTCAGGCCCTGGTCGGTCCCGATCTGGACGAGCGTGTGGTCGCCGGACAGCGACGGGTAGTAGGTACGCGAATTCGATGCATTGAGAATGCGGATTCGGTAGGGACGCGGCTCGACCTCGACGTACGGTGCGATCTTACCGTTGACCAGATGCGCGTCACCGCGGACCTGCGGCACCCACGGCGCCTCCGCGATGCCCGAGGTCGGATAGACGAGCTGGCCCTGGGCATCGAACAGGCGGTCGCACAGCACGAGCGGGATCTCATGGGGGCCCGAGGGCAGTCCGAGGCCGTCTTCCGTCGCGTCGCGGACCAGAAAGAGGCCGAAGAGTCCCGCGTAGATGTTGAGTCGCTCGATGCCCATCGCGTGATCGTGGTACCAGAGCGTCGCGGCATCCTGGCCGTTCGGATAGAAGCACGCGAGCCGTTTGCCCGGCACAAACCAGCTTTCGGGATAGCCGTCGCTCTCCGGCGGAACCTTCGCTCCGTGCACGTGCACGACGGTACGGACCTCGGGCTGGTCCGCGTGCGCGCCGTGGAGCGTGTGATCGATGGGCAGAAAATGCTGCTCCGGTAGATCGTTCACCCACTCGATCCACAGCGCCCGTCCGCTCTGCGCGACGATCGTGGGGCCGGGGACCTCGCCCTCGTAGCCCCACATCCGTGTCGGCGGCAGATCGCGATGAACGGAAACCTCCGCAGGGCGCATGATGACCCGGTAGACGGGGACCTCGACGTCCGGATCGTGCGGCGCCGGACGGGTGCCCTGCGGCTGCAGTACGCGGGGGATCGGCAACCGATCGACGAAGCGCGGCAGCGTCTCGGGCTGCAGCGGAGGTCGCGCGAGGCGGGAGAGAGGCCGGCTCGTGACACTGCTCGTGCAGAGCCCTCTCGAGGTCGACGGAGACGGCCCCTCGCGCGCGCCGGTTCGGCCGCGGCAGCCGAGAAGACCGAACAGCCCCGGCCCGCCGGCGAGCGCCGCGGCGAGCTTTGCACCGTGCTCGAGGAACCTTCGGCGACCGATCGTCATGCACCCAGAGCCGGCGGCGACCCGTGCCCGGAAAGAGCGCGGCGTCTTGCCGGACGCTCACGATAGTCGCAATCGGCCTCGTGGTGACAGAGAGTGTCCGTCGGCGTTCGAACCGGACTTCTTCGGTCGGCTCACAACGACAGCATGTTCTCGAGCGTGCCGGCGATCGTATCGAACGAGCCGCCGTCCTGCACACGCTGGCTCGACAGCCAGTTGTCCTCGATGAAGCGCAACGTCGAAGTCTGATCGACCAGCGTGTGATCGACGTAGTTCTTCTTCGCGAAGGGCGAGAGCAACAACAGGGGAATTCGGGTCCCGTAGCCGCATCGCCCCTGCACGGGTGCTCCGGCCGTGCCGAGCAGCATCGTCGTCGGCGTACCGCCGTCTCCCTGCTGTGCGCCATGACTGCACTCTCCGGGGCCGTTGAGCGCGTCCGTGCCGGCGACCGACGAAGGGTTGACGATGGGGGGGGCCTGGTGATCGTACCAGCCGTCGGAGTCGTCGTACGTGATGACGATGGCGGTCGTCGCCCAGTCGCCGCTCGCCTGCACGGCTTCGACGACCTGCGCGACGAAAACTTGCTCGTCGACGGGATCCGAATAGCCCGGGTGACCTTCCTGGAACCCTGGAGCTTTGAGATAGTTCACCGCGGGGAAGTTTCCGGCCTGGAGCGCGTCGAAGAAGTCGTGGCTGTCGTATTGATGGTTGGCGGGGTCGGTGGTCGTGCCGTCGTCCTCGAGCGTGTGCCCGATCGCCGTGACGCTGCTCGGTCGCAGGTGGGCCAGGTTGGCGGTGCTCGCGTAGTACTGGAACGGCTCGTGGTGCGGGATGTAGTCGACCTTGTTGACCGTTCCGATGGCCTTCACCGTCGCCGTGCTGGTCCGGTTGCAGCCGGTCGTACCGTTCGAATTGACGACGGTGAGATCGAAGCCCCCGTGGAACCAGCCCCAGCTGATGCCCTTGGCGTTGAGCAGGTCGCCGATGTTCTTGCCGGAGAAGGACCCCTGCGTCGAACCCGCGCATACGTCTCCCAACGGATCGACGTCGTCGATGAGGGTGTAACCGGCGTCCGTGCCGTCCGGCACGGCGTACCCTCCGGTCACGAGCGATGCGAAGCTGGGCAACGCGGCGCCGAGGCCGTTCGTCTGCCCGGAAACGAGGTTGATCGCGCCGGGCGTCGAGGGGCCGAACGTCGAGGTCCACGCATTGTCGTTGAGCGCGTAGTTCTGCGCATACGACCACAGCGTGCCCAGGGTCGTGCCGTCGAAGTAGGCCATGACCGCCCCCTGCGTGGCCGCCGCGTCGGGCTGGCCGAGCGCGAGCTGCGCGGGCGTGTCGGGAGACCCGGTGTAGAGCGGGAAGAGGTCCATGGCCCCGTTGTCGGACGCCAGCTGCTCCGCGTTGTACCCATGGTTCATGTCCGCCGTGGCTGCCTGGCTCTGGGTGAGGAGGAATGGATTCGCCTCGACCCCCGCGTCGACATTCCCGGGTGCGGTCAGGCTCGGATTGTCGGTCAGCAGGTTGCCGGCGTCGCTCGCCGCGAAGCCATGGGTCGGGTCGAGAGGCGTGACGAGATTGTTGGCCTTGGGTGTGTCCGCTACGGGCGTGAACGGCTGCCCGCCGACGGCGCCCGCATCGACCGCGCCCGGGTACGTCGCGAAGTAATGGTCGAACGAAATGTTTTCGCCGAAGATGATGACCAGGTGCTTGATGGGGGTCGCGGTCGTATAGGTCGACGCGAGATCCGCGGGGATGGGGGCACCGTCGGGGAGAACACCGGCCGCGCCGGCCGGGCCGGCGGGGCCA
>DASPUY010000250.1:0-6797 GCA_035622655.1 Polyangiaceae bacterium | reverse complement strand
CGGCCTCTTGATCTATTTCCTCTATGGCCGCAAGCACTCGAAGCTGCGTCAACCACTGCCTGCGCCCACCGCCTAGTACGAGTCCGTCTCTTGCCCTCCGCCCCGCTCCGAGATCGCATTCGCAGGCGTCTGTCCGACGAGACGGGGCGGATTCGCAAGAACGCGCCGTTCACGGTCGCGCTCTGCTATCCGTCGCCTTACCGCGTCGCAATGAGTTCGCTCGGCTATCAGCGCATCTACCGCGCACTGATGGAGTCGCCGGGGCTTGCCTGCGAACGTGCGTTCCTCGACGACGAGTGCGAGGCCGATTGCACGCGGGCCGCAGAGTCTCCGGTGACGTACGAATCGATGCGTCCACTGAGTGATTTTCCGGTGATCGCGTTCAGCGTGGCCTACGAGGTCGAGATGGCCGGCCTGGTCCGAATGCTCCAGGCGGCAGCCATCCCTCCCCGGCGCGGCGATCGGGCCGCGACGCATCCGCTCGTGGTGGCCGGAGGGCCGCTGACGTTCTCCAATCCTCGCCCTCTCGCGGCCGTCGCGGACGCGATTGTGGTCGGCGAGGCCGAAACCATCGTCATCGACGCGATTCACGCCGCCGGTTGCGAGGGACGCAACGCGCAGCTCGACGCGATGGCTGCGCTGCCTCACGTGTTCGTTCCGTCGCGTCATGCGGCGCTTCCCGAGGTCGCTGCCGTCGATGATGCGCACCTTCCGGCGCACTCCACCATCGTCACGCCGCACACGGAGCTCTCCAACATGTTCCTCGTCGAGACGGAACGTGGCTGCTCGCGCGGCTGCACGTACTGCGTCATGCGGCGCTCGACGAACGGCGGCATGCGCATCGTTCCGTCGGAGGTGGTGCTCGAAGCCATCCCGCGCGACGCACGGCGGGTCGGTCTCGTCGGCGCCGCGGTCAGCGACCATCCGAAGATCGTCTCGATCGTCAACGCGCTCGCCGACCGCGGGTGTCACGTGGGCCTCTCGTCGCTTCGCCCCGATCGGCTCGCTGCTCACGAGGACTTCGTCGCAGCTCTGGCGCGCGTCGGTTACCGCACGCTGACGACGGCGATGGATGGAACGAGCGAACGCGTGCGCGATCGCCTCGACCGTCGCACGAGGCCGAAACACCTGCTGAAATGCGCCGAGCTGGCGAAGCAGCACGGGATGCATCGGCTGAAGCTGTATCTCATGGTCGGGACACCCGGCGAAACCGACGCCGACGTAGACGAGTGCATCGCGTTCGTGAACGAGCTGTCGCGCATCCTGCCGATCGCTCTGGGGGTCGCGCCGTTCTGTCCGAAGCGCAACACGCCGCTGTCCGGCGCCCGGTTTGCTGGAATCGGCGTCGTCGAGGCGCGACTGTCGCGGCTGCGGCGTGGGCTGAAAGGTCGCGCCGACGTTCGCGCCACGAGCGCGCGCTGGGCGTGGGTCGAGTCCGTTCTCGCCCAGGGAGGCGAGGCGGAAGGCATTGCGGTGGTCGACGCCGTGGAGGCCGGGGGATCATTCCAGGCCTTCGCGCGGGCGCTTCGCGAGTTCGACCGCTCCGCGCGAAGATCCATTCCTCTGGCGAGTGCGGTCGAGGTCGACCGATGATCGAGTGTGCCGAGCAAACCAGGATGGTGTGAGTCGTGAAGCGGGTTTTCGACGATTGGAACGTGCTCATCGAAACGGCGGCGTCGAACAATCCGTCCGACGACGTCGTGAGCTTCTTCTCGCGTTCGCTGGACCGGAACGTGGCAATCGAGCGCAGCCTCATCCATCAACCGGAAGGCATCCGCTCAGCCGCGATGTCCGCCGGAATCAAGCACGAAGGGGTGCTGGACTTCGCCGTCGTCCGTCTGGATGACCCCGGCGCGGCCGCCGGCGTGTTCACGACGAACATGTGCCCGGGCTCCGCAATCCCGTTCGATCGCGAGGTGCTCGCGGACGGCCGTGCACAGGCGCTTGTGGTCGTCAGCAAAAACGCCAACGTGTTCACGCCCCGCGGAGAGGAAGATACCCGGGCGCTCGCGCGCGGCCTCGCCGTGGAGCTGGGGGTGGAGGCTCGAGACGTCGTCGTGTCGTTCACCGGCGTCATCGGGGTTCCGCTGCCGATGGACAAAGTCCAAGCGGTCATCGTCGGGGTTTGGAGCCGGCTGCGGCCGGGATCTCTGGACGAAGTGTCGCGCGCCATCCTGACGACGGATCGCGGTCCGAAAGTGTGCTCCGTCCGGATCGGCGATCTGGTCGTATGCGGGATGGCCAAGGGAGCGGGGATGATCGAGCCGAACATGGCTACGCTCCTCGTTTACTTCTTCACGAACGCCGACGTCACGGGGCCAGAGCTGCGGGGAATTTTGGGCGAGGCGGTGGACCGGACCTTCAACAGCCTCAGCGTCGACTCCGACACCAGCACGAGCGACAGCGTCGTCATCTTCTCCACGCGTCGCGTTCCGATGGGCGACGCCGCGCGCAGCGATTTCGTCGATGCGCTGCGCGCCATGTCCGCCATGCTTGCGCGGGACGTCGTCGCGCAGTCCGAGGGCGCCACCAAGCTCGTCGAATGCACGGTGCGCGTGGACACGTCGCCGAAGGATGCGAAAATCGTCGCAAAAAAGATCGTCAATTCACCACTCGTGAAGACTGCGCTCCACGGAGGCGACCCGAACTGGGGTCGCGTGGTGATGGCGATCGGCAAGCCCGACGAGCGCCTCGAGCTGAAAGCCGTGGCGCCTCGCGAGGTGACCATCGAGATGATGGGCCACGTCGTGTACGAGCAAGGCCGCGCGATCCCCCTGGATCTTCTTGCGCTCGGCCGGAAGATCAAGGATTCCACCCGCGTGGCGATCGACGTGCGGATCGGCCAAGGGCGCTACGCGGCGACCGTCTGGGGTTGCGATCTGAGTCGCCGGTACGTCGACATCAACGCCGATTACACGACCTGAGAGTTCGGGAGCGCCGGCGGCCTGCACGGTCGTCCTAGAGCTGTTGCGATCGCACCTCTTGGTGGCGGCCAACTTCGGCCGTCCTAGAGCAGCTTTAGAACGTGATCACGCGCATCCCGTGGCCGACGTCGGAGACCCGGCTGAGAGCGCCGTGGTGGACGCGTTTTGCCCATCGAATGGCGGAGAGAAGCGAATCGCGGCTCACGCTCAAGCGACTTTCGCGAGCAAGCCGTCCTGCGACGAGGGCGGCGAACGTGCACCCCGTTCCGTGAGTGGAGGGAATGGCCAGGCGGCGCGCACGAAGCTCGATCACCTGGTCATCCATCGCGAGCACGTCGATCGCCGCCGGACCGCGCATGTGCCCGCCCTTGATCAGTACGGCCCGGGCTCCTGTACGCACGAGGGCCCGGGCGGCGTCGTGGGCCTCGCTGACGGTTCTCACGCGCTCGCCGAGCAGGGCAAACGCCTCGTCGAGGTTGAGCGTCACCAGCGCCGCGCGGGGCAACAGCGCCTCGCGCATCGCGCTCCATGCGTCGGCGGCGAGGAGCGGTGCATCTCCGCGTGTCGGCCGAATCGTGGTGTCGACGACGACCGGAATGTCGGCCCGGCGGGGGCCGCGTGCGAGGATTCGCGCGACGGCAAGGACATTTTCGCGGCTCCCGAGGGCTCCGACCTTGATGGCGCGCACGCGCTGGTGCCGGAGTACCTCCTCGACCTGCGCCCGGAGGTCTCGTGCGGCCACGGTGCGCACGCTGCGCAGGCCGGCGGTCGACTGGACCGTGATGACTGCCACGGCGGCGCACCCGAAGACCCCTGCGGCGACGAAGGCGCGCAGGTCGGCCGCGATGCCCGCACCTCCGCCGGGGTCGAGGCCCCCGATTGTGAGCGCGCAGGGGAGGAGCGCCGCCATGGAGGTCGATGGTGCCCCCGGCAGCATCGTCGCGTCCAGCCTCCTGCGTCGTTGACAGTGCGTAGCGGGCGCTGTTACCTCGCTGAAGGATGCGGCTGCGTTCGCGCTCGGTCTTCCGCGCCGCGGTTGTCCTCCCGAGCGTGGGCTTCACGCTCGGGTTGACGCTGATGTGCCGAGAAGCGGCTGGCCAGTGCGTCGATAACGAATTGAAGGAGCAGCTCGTCGGGGGTCGCCACTACCGCGGTGTGCAGGAACGCCTATTCATCAAAGCATTTCGGCACGAGGTCTCGGCGATGGGGGGCATCTACGCGGCCGACCTTTACTCTTCGAGCTGGGTCGCGGGCGGAGCGTACACGTTTCATTTCAGCGAGGACCTGGGGCTCGAGGCGAGCGGGCAGGTGACTCGCTTCCGGAGCGCCGTGACGAATTCGTACGAGCAGCGCTATCCGGACATCCAAGTGCTCAATAACCCCGATCGGCTTGGCGGTCTTTACTTCGGTCATCTCGTATGGACGTTTGCGTACGGCAAACTCCGTTGGATGGGGGGCGGGATCAGTCGGTTCGATCTGAACCTGGCGGTGGGCGCCGGCGTAACCGACGACGGAACTTCGCAGGGTGTCACGGGGAGCGCAGGCCTTGGGGCGAAGTTGTTCTTCGGGTCCTGGTTTGCCCTGCGCCTGGACGCGAGGGACCACGTCCTCGAGGAGAAGCTGGTGGGATACGAGCACCTGGTCAACGACGTGATCATCACACTTGGCGGGAGCGTCTTCGTCCCGTTCGGGGGGTAGCGAGTCCGTGGCGCGTCGATCTGGGCAACTCCCTGGTGCATGATGGTGCGTGTGACAGGGTTCTCCCGCCCCACGATCGCCGTTTCGGCGGTGGGGTCTTTGCTGGCCGCCGTCACGATCGCCGCCGCGCAGCCGCGAACGCGGTCTACGCATGCGACGAAGCCGAGAGGAGCCGTGTCCGCCGACGGCGGAGGGGACGAAGGCGCGACCGTCGTTGCGGCCTCACCCGAGGCCGGGCCACCGATCATGCCGGCTCCGGCCGCCCCGGTCTCTGCACCCGCGCCCGACGAAAGGGGCGACGGGGGCAGGCTCTCGCCCTTGAATCCGGCCGCGGACGAGTTTTCCGACGCGGGGGCGGTCTCGGCGCCGGCCGACTACGACCACTTGCTCGCGGATATCGCGGCGCTGCGGGCGCGGATCGCCGCGGTGAGCGACACGCTGTTTCACTCGCGCATCGCAATCGGTCTCCGCGTCAGCGGCGATCACGCCCGCATTGCCAGTCTGAGCGTATCGATCGACGACGGACAGGTTTGGTCGTCCCCGGCGTCTTTTCGTGCAGAGGCGGAGACGACCGTCTATGACCACGCCGTTGCGCCGGGGCACCACGCCGTCACCGTGGACGTCGAGCGGCGCGATGATCGGAACGACACCTTCCGCTCCGCGCAGCGCTCGCGCTTCATCGTCGACGTGCCGAGCGACAGGCGGCTCTCGGTGCAGCTCGACCTGTCGGACGATTCCAACGTGGCGCGTGATTTTCCGGCCGATGGCGACGGTCGCTACGACCTTCGAATCCGTGCTCACGTCAGGGCGGACTCGGTCCCGAGGTGATGGCCGATGCGCGCGCGAACTTGGCCGCTGCTGCTGCTCCCGCTGGCCGCGTCCCCGTCTTGGGCTCAGTCGGCGAATTCGCCGACGACCCCCAGCCATTCCGTCGAGCCGCCGCCCGCGACCTCCGCGCCGAGCTCGCCCGCGCCCGTCGGGCAAGCGGGCACGCCTCCTCCGCCCTCGGCCTCCGCTGCAGGCGATCTCTTTGCAAGTGTGCTTCGGGCTTACCATGCCGCCCTGCTGGCACGGCGGCTGGGCCGCCAGGAGATCCGGCGGGAAGAGGTCGGGGCGAGAGTCGCGGAAGCCGAGGGCCTGATGGCCGCCGGACGTCTCGACGAAGCTGTTGCACGCCTCGTGGAGATGGTCGAGCACCCGAGCTTCGAGCCATTCATGGACTCGGAAGAAGGGCGAGCAGCGGTCTTCCGCCTGGGTGATGCGCTGGCCAGAGCCGGCATTGCTCGGCCCGCCCGCGACTACTTGCGTCGCCTCGTCGAGGCCAAGACGGCATGGAATGGCTATGGATCGGCGCAAGTCTGGGCCCGGCGCGCGGTGCGGCGCCTCGTGGACGTGGCGGTCGAGACTCAGCAGTACGGCGAGGCCATGCGCGATCTCGGCGCGATTCCGCCGAGCGCACCGGAGGAGGTCCGGGGTGAGGTCGCGTACGTGACGGGACGCGCGGCCGAGACGGCCGGGAATCCGGATGCCGCGCTTACGGCTTACGCCGCGGTGTCGCAGCGCTGCCGATTCTGGGCCCAGGCCACGTACCTATCCGCCCTGATCCACGTGGAGAAGGGCAACCTGAAGCGAGGGGAGGACCTGCTCTGCAGGGTCGCGGATCCGAAGCGCAGCGCGGCCACGACCCCGGTGTTTGCCGACGAGAAGTTCTTTGCCGTTCGTGATCTCGCGCGCCTTGGGCTCGGCCGAATCGCTCACGAGGAGGGCAGAAACGACGACGCCCGCTATTACTATTATCTGGTCCCTCAGGACTCGGACCGCCTCGCCGAAGCGCTCTACGAAGCCGCCACGACCCGGTACGAGAAGAAGGACTACGAAGGCGCCCGAGAGCTTCTCGACGAGCTCGCCGCCCTGGGCGCCCACCATCGCTACGAGGACGAGGCCTGGGTGCTCGGAGCGTGGGTCGACCTGGCTCGGTGCCGGTTCGCCGATGCGGACCGGCAGTTGATCGAGTTCTTGGCGCGTTATGAGCCGGTTCGTGATGCGGCGCGGCGCATCGCGCAGAGCGATGGGGCCATGCAGCGACTCCTGTCCGCCGTGCGATCCGGAGCCGACGCCGGCGGCGCGGAGATCGGGGGCGCGTCCCCCGAGGTGATCCGGACGATTGCGGCGCTC
>DASPUY010000249.1:0-14791 GCA_035622655.1 Polyangiaceae bacterium | reverse complement strand
GGAGGACACATCCAATACGCACCCGACCCTGGATGGCTGACTATCACCCGCGGATACGAGAAGCTTGAACTCCTCGTCGAGGGCTGGCTCGCTGCGAAGTTACAGCTTCACTGCGATCAACGATGAGGCCATGGCAACGATCTCCGTGCCGGTGCGCCCGGCCAACACCGCCAGGGTGCCCCGAGACCCCCAAAAACTACTGATACGTGAAGTGCAGGTCGTGATCGCAGATGCGAAAGACGTCGCCTTCGTCGATCGGCTTTCGAGCGATGCGCTGGCCGTTGTACGCGACGCCGTTGGTCGAGCCCATGTCGACCATGAAATAGACGCCGTTCTGGAACTCCACGACCGCGTGCTGACGGGACACGTTCGGATCTCGGAGCGTCAAATCGCTCGACTGTTTGCCCCTGCCGATGACGAACCGGTCCTTCGTGATGGGATGTCGCTCGCCGTTGTAGACGAGCGTCAGGGCCGACCCTTGCGAGGGCGAAGCCGCGAACCCGTTCGCCCCGCTCTCACGCGACGCCCCGGACCGTATGCCCACGGAGGATGCGCTGGGCGGAAGGGGTGGCATCGAGCGGGGGCCCGTCGTCGGTGCTCCCGCGGAGCGCGACGACGGAATGGGCGGCAGAGCGCTCGCCGAAGGAACGGGGGGCAGAACCGACGGGGCTCGAGGCACGGGGCTGGAGCCGGGGGTTCCGCGCTGCGGAGGCACTGGCATGGCCGAGGCCGCGCGCCCTTGCGCTGAGGACGGACGGACGGGCGGGGGAGGGAGAGGCGGCGCGGCCGGAGACGGAAGCGGAGGCACCCGAGCCGGGGGCGCCGGCGGCGCGGGAGACGCGACGACGGGCTGCGACGGTTCGGTGCGGGGCGGGTACGGCGTACGAACGGCTCCGTGAGCGCGCTGCCGCGCGTACTGCTTCATGGCCTCGTTGACGAGGTAGTCCACGCTGCATTCGAGCTCGCGGGCAATCTGCTCGAACGTCTCCCACAGCGCATCGCGGCACTGAAACGTCCGTGCACTTTTCTTGTTGGGGTCCGCGCTCATCGCTTCGGCACGAGCTCCGCAGGTCCTAAAATACCGCTGGCCAAACCGTTTGCACAGTAAGTCTGCACGGGAGAGCTACTGCAGTGAAGGTTCGATGCAATAGCGCACGAATTCGCCGACGGTAGCCACCGTCTTGGTCAGAGTTTCCTGCGATCCGGGGGCCTTGGGTAGGTCGCACTGCCATCCGCACTGGTCAGTCGGCTCGCACTTGGAAACCGGCGTTTTGTCCTCGGCGAGTGACGCAACGGCCGCGGCATCCGCTCTTTTCGCCATGTAGTAGGACCCTGCAGCCGTCAACTTCGCGCCGAGCTCGGCCGAGGACAGGAACGAATTGAGGATGTCGCGTGGCTTGGGCCCTCCGGCCGGGTCGATCGCCATGATGAGAGCCCCGTACGTGATTGGTTCGCTCAGCGCCATCTTGGTCCTGTCGTTCGACGGAAGCCGATGCATAAACTCGGGAATGTCCTTCGTCCCGATGGTCTTGAGGATCATCCGTGCCGCGTCGATGCGGACCTGCCACTTCCTGTCGAAAAGGGCATAGAGCCTCGGGATCACCATCTCCTTGGGGAGCTCGCCAAGGCGCGCCATCGCCACGGCACGCACCCTGTCCGGGTTCGAATCGTCGCGGACGATGTCGAAGATGGCGCTTATCTCGTTGGGCATTCCCTTGTCGACGCGATTCTCCAGCGCGGCAAGGGCATCCGTTCGAATCTTTTCGCTCTTTTCCTTGTCGTGCGCGTAACCGAGGCAAAACTCCACCGCCGGCTTTCCACCTACCCGTTTGATGTTGGTGAAGACCCGCTCGAGCTCGCCTTCCTGGTACTGTCGGAGCTGTTCGTTCACCTGCTGCGTCGTGGCGTTGATCTTCTGCTTCTGGTTGGCCTCGACGACCAGCGCGCGCTGCTTGTCGAGCCATTGAGGGGAATCGATGCGCTTGCCGAGCGCCACGAGAGCCTCGCTCGCGCGCTTCTTCGTTTCCTCGTCGCCGATGTCCGCGACGAGAGCGCAGGCGCGATCGATCTTGCTCGAGCTCTCGTTGATGAAGCTCGGGAGCGACTTCACGCTCGGCGCGCCGATGAAGCGCATGATTTGCTCGACGCCGAACTGCTGGGCGCTGTTGTCGATGCGTGACTCGAAGTCCGTCTGCACCCACTGCGTCAGCGCGCCGACGAGCGCCGCCTTGGTCGTCTCGTCGCTGACGAGCGGCGGCTCGTGTGCAAGGAGCGCGAATGCGGCATCCTTGTAGGGAATGCTCGGATCGGGCTGGATGACGCCACCGTTCTCCGTCGCGGGCGTCGGTGGCGGCTGCTGCATGGCGGCGACGAGTTGCGGGGCGATGTCGTCGACGATCCGGCGCCGGGCTTCCTCGCTCACGACTGCGAGAGCGCCCGAGACGCGTCCTTGCGGTGTGTCGTAACCGAGGACCAATTCTTCGAGCCCGACCCGCTTGCCGTTTCGCGGTCGTACCCGGATGAGCGAAAGCGCTGCCTCTTCACGGAGCGGCCACGCGTACTTGTCGTGCGTCACGATCGCGTAGAGCTTCTCGGGGCCGTTCTCGGTCGTCTCCCATCGATGGACGTCCGAATCGCTCACGGCGCAACCAGCGCCGCCGCATCCGAGCGCAACCAGAATTCCGCATGTCACGATCGACAGCCGGCCCCGCCGGCGGTGCTCCCGTGTTCTCAGCTCATGCTCGCGCGCCTGTCGCATCGTCGTCGTCGTCTCCTGGCCTTCGTCTGGCTGCTGCCGCGTCCGGGTGGTGCGGAAAAGAACGCGAGGGCGCCCCTTTTTGCTCGAACTCCCCCATCCAAGGCGCGCCGCTCGAACCCCGCAATGCTACGCCGCCCGGTGCTCGATCGGAATTGTTTCGGGAAGTTGCCCGCTCGTCGCCTCTGTCGTAGGGTCGAGTGTAGGGCCGAGTAGGGAAATGCCGATCCCGGGCGCTTTTTTGGGTGACCGTGCTTCGTCGCGCAGTGGTGCATCGAGTGGTTCACCGCCGCCGCCCGCCAACGTTCGCGTGCCCGGCGTCCTGGGCCGCGGCGCTGGGGCGTACGGCTGGGGACGGGAAGTCGCTGCGCTCGTCCTGTGGACTTTGGCGCTCTTTCTTGCGCTTGCGCTCGCTTCCTATAGAGGCGATCCCTCCGGCAGCTTGCCCTCGCCGCCGACGCCTGCCGGCCCCGATTGGGTCGGTCCCGTCGGAGCGGCGCTTGCCCGAGGTCTCGTGGCGCTCATCGGGGTCGTTTCGTGGGGGGTGCCGCTGGAGCTGGCCCTTCTCGGTATTCCGCTGGTGCGCGGGGGTTCGAACAAAGCCCTTTCAGCGCGCATCGCCGGCGACGTCCTCATGGCCGCCGTCGTCGCCGCGCTCGTGCAGGTTGGCAGCCCGGGGCGGGCCGCATTCGGGACGCATCCGGCCGCCGGCGGAGTCGGAGAGCTCTTCGGCGAGCTCGCGCGCTCGCTTTTCTCCACGGCGGGGTCCTTCTTGGTGGGGTTTGCGCTTCTCGGACTGATCCTGATCGGCCGCGCGGCCTTCTCGTTCATCGCGTTCGCTCGGCTCGTGGCACGCATCGCGTCCCTCTTCGCCGCGTGGATCGCAGCCACGACGACGGCCGTTGCCGACGCATGGCGCCACGCGCGCGAGATCGAGCGGCAACGAAAGGCGCTCGACCGCGCCTCGAGAGAGCCCCGAATCGACGTCTCTCCCAAGGACGAGGCTCTCATCGCCGCGCTGCCGCTCGAACTCGACGACGGCGTGATCGAGGCACTGAGCGAGTCGGAACCGGTGCGTCCGACGCGCAGGTCGGCGCCGCCCGTGGAGGCGACCCCGGGCAAGGCGCCGACGAACGTCTCTCCCCCCGCGGGGCCACCCGAGAGGAGCAATGGGACAACTCCGGGGACGGCTCTCGAGACCGCTGAGGGGGCGGGTGCCGAATCCGCCGGGGCGATGGTGCCCGCCGACGCCGAGCCGCGGCCCGCCTCGGCAGAATCCCTGCGTCCCGCGGCTGGGCCTCGAGGACGACGCGCGCGAAAGACTCCGACGATCGTCGATACGTCAGCGGCCCTCGAAAAGGAGGAGGCCTCCGGCAGGGAGGCCGGGCGCTCCGGGTCCCCCGCATTCGAGCTCCCCCGCATCGACATGCTTGCTTCCGAAAAAGTCGACGCGGCCCTGGCGATCGATCGCGACAAGCTGCTCGCAAATGCGCAAAAGCTGGTCGAGACGCTCGCCCACTACGGCGTGGAAGGCAAGGTCGAGGACATCCTGCCGGGCCCCACGGTGACGACCTACGAGGTGTCGCCCGCCGCCGGCACGAAGGTCTCCAAGGTGGCCGGGCTTGCCGACGACCTTGCCTTGGCACTCGCTCGGAAGGTGCGCATCGTCGCGCCGATTCCGGGGAAGAACCGCATCGGGTTCGAGCTGCCCAACGAGCGACGGGTGAAGGTCGTTCTACGCGACCTCATCGAGGATCGGCGCTTTCAGACGCTCGAGGTCCCGCTGCCCGTCGTGCTCGGACGCGACATCCTAGGCAACCCGGTGTACGCAGACCTCGCCAGCATGCCCCACGTCATCGTCGCCGGGGCAACGGGCGCGGGAAAGAGCGTGGGTCTCAACGTCATGCTCCTGTCGCTCCTCTACCGGCGGTCGCCGGAGGAGCTGCGCCTCCTCATGATCGATCCCAAGGTCGTCGAGCTGGCGCCGTTCGATCGCATTCCCCACATGCTGCTCCCTGTCGTCACCGACATGAAACAGGCGGCGACGGCGCTCAAGTGGGCGGTCGACGAGATGGAGCGCCGCTATCAGCTCTTCGCCGACGCGGGCACGAAGAACGTGGCGACGTACAACGCGTGGGTCGACCGAGTCCTGCGCGGCGAAGCCAAGATCCCGCAAGGGCGAGTCGTCACGGCGAAAGACCACAACGGCCTACTGGACGAGGTTCCCGCCGAGAAAGGATCGGACGAGGGGACGCCCATCATGCCGGAGAAGCTCCCATGGGTCGTGGTGGTCGTCGACGAGTTCGCCGATCTGATGATGCAGCAAGGGAAGGAAGTCGAGGCGGCGATCGCGCGCCTCGCGCAGAAGGCCCGCGCCGCGGGCATGCACGTGATCCTCGCCACGCAGCGGCCGAGCACCGACGTCATCACCGGGACCATCAAAGCCAATTTTCCGACGCGCATCGCATACCGCGTGGCGCAGAAAGTCGATTCTCGAACGATCCTCGATGAACAGGGCGCCGAGCATCTCTTGGGGATGGGGGACATGCTCATCAAGCTCAACGGGACGGGTGAGACAAAGCGCGTCCAGTGCCCCTGGGTCAGCGAGGAGGAGGTTCAGCGAATCGCCGACTTTCTCCGGACGCAGGGCGAGCCCGTGTACGACGACAACATCCTCAAACCGCGAGGCGACGAAGATGGCGCGACGGAGCAGGCCGACGCCGAGCAGGATCCGCTGTACGACGACGCCGTCCGAGTCGTCGCCGAAACTCGAAGGTGCTCCACGTCCTGGCTGCAGCGAAAACTGGGGCTCGGCTACAACCGCGCGGCCCGCATCGTCGAGATGATGGAACGACGGGGTCTCGTGGGGCCGGCTCATGGCGCTAAGGAACGCGAGGTGCTCGTGGACCCTGTTTGAGGGCGGTCGATGGCTGGACCCCCTCAAATTCGACGAACGCACGAGGCGGGCTATGCTGCCATCCCACGTGTCCCGGAGCGAACACAAGACGGCGGGCGCAATCGACTCGGCGGGCGAATCGGCACTCGTCGAAGTACTCGAGGTGGAGGAAACCTCCGGTGTGAAATCGACCTCCGAGCTGGGGCTCGGCGTGGTGCGGTCTGCCGCGTCGCGCTCCGACGCCGGGCAGGGAGAGCGGATCGGCGTGACGCGCGTCGGGAAGGCGTGCATCGCCGATGAAGCGGAACGCACTCGTCTCATCGCGGACCTCACACGATTGCTGAGCGAGCCGTGCGTTCCCGAGTCCACCCGCGTGGCGGGGCTCACGCTCATCGGCTGGCTCGCACGGCGCCGCGTGGAGGAGATGCCCCACGGCTTGGGAATCGAGCAAGCGCGGAAGTCGGTCGGCCGCACCAAGGCGTGCCGTAGCAGGGCCCGATAGCGAGCGACAGCCAGCGCCGTGAGGCACGTTCCGATCCTCATTGTCGCGGTCGTCGCGACGATGTTGGCGACTTTGGCTGCCTTGAAGGCGGCGTCGCTCGTCCGGCGCCATGCGCCAGAGCCGCGCGTGACGCGAGCGCCGTCGGTCGTCGCCGACGGCGGTGACGCGGGACAGGCGCAGCCTCGCGACGCGCGCGACTGGCTCCGACCGGACGAGCTGGGCGTGCGGGGGACGCGCATGTTGCACGCGGATGCCAGGCATACCGCGCGCGTTCTGGGAATTGCGCCGCGAACCCCGGAAGTGGCCTGGTCGCGCGACGTCGGCGGTCCGGTGGAAGCCCAGGTGTCCACTTCGCTCGACGAGCGAACGCTCTACGTCGCGACGTTGGGCGGCGTGCTGACGGCCCTTTCCGCGAGCGATGGCGCCGAGCTCTGGACACTGGCCCTCGGAGATCGCGTGTACTCGACTCCGTGCGTGGCAGACGACGGCACCGTCTTGCTCGGAACCGACGCGAAGAAATTCATCGCCGTATCTCCCGAGGGCAAGGTGCGGTGGACCCTGGATACGGAGGGTGAGGCCGACACGGGCGCCGCCGTCGCGCCCGACGGGAGCATCGTGTTCTCCGCGGGGACGAGCGTCTACGACGTGACTCAGCATGGGCTCGTCAAGTGGCGATTCTCGGCGCGGCGCAAGGTGTTCACGAGCCCGGCGATCGCGGCACCGGGGCGCATCTTCGTCGGCTCTCAAGATCATCACGCGTACGCCCTCTCCTCCGACGGCCATCTGCTGTGGTCGGCGGATCTGGGCGCGGACGTCGACGGGACGCCGGTGCTCGGGGACGACGGCGCGGCGTTTTTCGGGACCGATGCAGGGGAAATAGTGCGTCTCGATCCCGACGACGGCAGGATCGTGTGGCGCACCAAAGTCGGCGGCTACGTGCGCGGCGCCTTGTCGGTTTCGCGCAACGGCGACGTGCTGGCCGGCGTGTACGGCAAGACGCCTCGCGTGGTGCGGCTGCGGCCCCTGGACGGCGCGATCGTCGTACAGGTGCTCGTCGCCGGCACGGGCTCTCCCGACTTCGGCGTGCACGGGGGTCCGGCGGAGGACTCGGCTGGGACGCTTCTCTTCGGAGCGCAGGACGACAACCTCTATGCCGTCGACCCGGATGGAAACGTGTTGTGGCGCTTCACGACCGGAGGCGACGTCGATGCGCCGGTCACCTTGCTGAGCGACGGCACGGTCGTCGTCGGCTCGGACGACGGACAGGTGCGGGCGCTTCGCACTCCTCGGTAATGCTGCGATCGGTAATGCTGCGAACGCACGCGTCGAGTGGTACCAATAGCCACGGCCATGGCCGGTATCCCGCCCACGATCGAGACGGACAGCGAAGACGTGGCGTGGGCGCTGCAGACCGCGGACGCCCTCTGGAAGCGCGATGAGCGCCTCGACGCCATCGTCTGGCTCCGTCGCGCGGCTCAGGCGGCGGGGGATGCCGAGGACGACGACCGAGCACTCGTCCTGGCGCGAAATGCGGCCGAGCTGGCCGACTGGATGGGCCGCATCTCGGCGCCGTCTTCGCAAGCTCTTCCGCATGCACTGCCCCAGCGCGACTCCGCCGGTCTGCGCGCCGCGGGTGGCGGCGTTGCCGCGCGGTCCCCGGTGCCTCCCGCTCACGTGAACGCGGCCGGGGTTTCGCTTGCCGAGCCGTCGGGCGAAACGCCCCCGGCGCACCCCGAGGTGGGGACAGCCCCACGTTCCGACGAGGTCGATCGGCGCGAGGAAGAGGCGACGTCGCCGGACATCACGCTGCCGGTCCCGACGCCGACGCTTTCGACGCCTCGTCCCAAGTGGCCCGTCGTCACGGCGCCGCTCGCGATGCCGTCGGTCGTTCCGACGCTGAAACCGGGGAGGGTCACAGCGCTGCCGCCTGCGCCTCCGCTGCCCGGCCACCGTGCGCTGTCGGAAGAGGCGCCCTCGTCGCCTGTCGACAGTGCGCACGTGCCCACGGCCGCCGAAGTGCACGCAGGCATGCTCGACCCCTGGGCAGAGGCCGAGCCATCGGCACGCGTTCGCGATCTGTCGGACGAGCCGGCCTCGCGATCGGGAGACCGCCCCTCGAGGCCGCGCGAGCTCGACGACGTCGTGACGAGCGCCCCGCCCGTCTCCCAGCGGGGAGCGTCGCAACGGGCGACGCCAGCCCCGTCCGCCGCATCGCCGGTGCGCACCGGTCACGCCGCACCCCGGCAAGCCTCCGCCGCGACGCCGCCGCCCTCCGCTCCGCCGCCGTCGCGTCCGGGTTCTGGCACCCTTTCCCAGACCGCGCCCGAGCCCCCGCCCCCATCGGCCGGGTCGGCGCGGATCGACGAGCTTGGCATCCCCCTCGATTGGCCCGAAAGCACGCGTCGCGCTCTGAGCCGCGCGGCCAGCGTTCGGGAGCTCGCGAGCGACGAAGAGGCTTCGGGGTTCGCTCTGGTCTCGATCCTCCAGGGAGCCGCGGACGTGGCGGCGACGATCGTGGATGCGCCCGCCGAGCGGCTTCACACGGGCACCATGTTGCGCGCGCGTGGAACGATCGACGCGACCGTGCCCCTTCGGGTCATCGCGGCCACCGGCGGCTGTCGCGTCGCAACGTGGAACGAGAAGCAGGTCGTTCAGGCCCTTGCCCCCTGCCCCGAGGTCGAGGAAGCGCTCCGCGGCGCCGGGAATCGGATCCAGGCGCTCGTTGGGGCGACGATGGGGCCGCTCGGCGAGAGACTGGACACCGCCCTGCGCGAAGAGGTGACGAGTCGGCTTCGCGTGCGCATCGTTGCCGAGCACGAGCTCGTGGCGAAGGCGGGTCAACCCGTCCCCGGCCTGCTGGTGATCGGCTCGGGCGAGCTCGAGCCCCTCGGGAAGGCCGGCGCGCCGGAAGGGCCCGTTCTGCGCTCCGGCGACTTTCTCTTTCCGACCGAGGTGTTGCGAGCGGCAAGTGCCCCGCGCTCGGTACGCGGCGCAAAGGGCGGCGCACTCGTTCTCATGGCGGACCGGGTCGTCGCGCAGGAGCTGCTCGTAACCTTCCCGCTCCTGCTCGAGATCTTCGCCGAGGCATGAAACCTCCCGACTCCTGAGGGTGGATCACGGCGCGGGCACGCGCGCGAACCGGCAGGAGGCGCGCGAACCGGCGGCGCTGCGCGAACCGGCGGCGCTGCGCGAACCGACCCCGACGCTCCTCGTCCACCGAGGGCTCAATGCCCCGACGAGCCGGGCTCCACTTTGAGTGGCGCGTCCCGATCTCGAGGCGCCTCGAGCTGCCACACGAGCTCCGCATTCCCTTCGGCACCGGCGAATCGCAGTCCGAACCACTTCGCTGTGGGGGCGATCGTCGGTCGGCTGTCTCCCGTCATCCGGGGAAATCGAATGCGGAAGGCCCGGCGCCAGGCCGACGTGTAGGGAAAGTACTCCTCTTCGATGGGTCCGGGTTTGACGATGGGCTCGATCTTGGAGGGGGCCGTCTCGTCGCCCTGGTCATCGATCAGTCGGACGATCCACGCGCTGGTGGGCCGGCTGAGGTCGACCCACCTCCAGTTGGTGCCGTAAAGCGCCAGGTAGAATTCGTGATTGTCTTCCGTTTCGCGGAGCGTGCGCTCGAGCAGCTCTCGACGCTGCTCCACGGTGAGTCGATAGTCGGACGCGTAGCGTACGACGTACGCCCAGCGAAAATCCCACGACTCGAACGTGGCGGTGACGGCGAGCTTGTGCTCGAGCTCTGCGAATACGACCAGGCTCTCGTCGCGGGTCCAGAGCTTGAGGACCTGCGGATAGTCGCTCGGCACGTACTCCCTCGGGCCCGTTGCCAGCGATACCCGCGGTTCGGCGCAGCCCCACAATCCCGACAGAGCCGCCACGGGCACGAGGACGGCGCCGAGCGAGCGCATGAGCACGCGGCGAGCCTAGCGCAATCACCGACCGCATGTCGCGATGCGGGGCGGACTCGTCGATAGGGCTCTATACGAGCGGATTTCACTCTGGCATAGTTTCCGGCCGCCATGGCCATCGACATCCAAATCCGAACGGACTCACCCGCCGATGTTGCCGCGGACGTTCTCGCCGTGGGTGTGCTCCAGAGCGGGACGAAGCCGGGCGATCTGCCTCACATCCTGAGGCCGCTGGATCGAATCTTCGACGGGGCGATCGCGAAGCTCGTCTCCAAAGAGGAGTTTTCCGCCAAACGCGATCAGACGATATCGCTTTCCACGCTCGGGCGCATCCGTGCGGACAAGCTGCTCATCTTCGGCCTGGGACAGAAGAGAACCGTGGGTCCCGCGGAGGTGCGCTCGTTCGCTGCGAAGGCGGCCCGGGCTGCGAACGCCGAGAAAGCGAAGTCACTCGGGCTGCTGGTCCCGCCGCCGCTCGAGGGAGAACTGCGTGCGGTCGCCGAGGGACTGGAGCTCGGGGCCTACCGATTCGCGAAATACTTCACCGGCGAGCGCAAGCCGAAGGCGGAGCTCAAAAACGCGATCGTGGCAATCTCGGCGAAGGCGGGGGCCAAAGGGAAAGCGGCCATCTCGATTGGACAGAGCGTCGCCGAGGCCGTCAACCTCGCACGTGACCTGAGCAATGAACCTCCGAACGTCCTTTACCCCGAGGCGTTTGCGGCAGCCGCCCGCCGCGTCGCCAAGGATCACGGACTCGACGTCGAGGTCTTCGACTTCGCCGAGATCCGGCGCCGAGGCATGAAGCTCATCGACGCGGTCGGGCGCGGGAGCGCTCACGAGCCGCGCCTGGTCCACCTCGCCTGGACGCCGAAAAGCGCGCGTCGAAAGCTCGTCTTCGTCGGCAAAGGCATCACTTTCGACAGCGGGGGTCTCAGCATCAAGCCCGCCGCGGGTATGGGGGAGATGAAGCACGACATGAGCGGCGCCGCGAACGTGGTTGCCTTGATGGCGGCGGTCGCGACTCTGAAGCCCAAAGTCGAGGTGCACGCCATCGCGGCCTGCGCCGAGAACATGCCGGACGGCAATGCGTATCGTCCCGGCGACATCTGGGGCTCGCTCGACGGCAAGACAGTGGAGATCATCAACACGGACGCCGAGGGCCGGCTCGTTCTGGCGGACGCCCTGGCGTTTGCGCGCTCGCTCTCTCCCGACCTGCTCGTCGACAACGCGACGCTCACCGGTGCGTGCGTCGTTGCGCTGGGCAACACCTGCTCGGGCTACTACGCCAACAACGACGAAGCGGCGGCTCAGTTCGCGGCCGCGCTCAAGGATTCGGGCGAGACGATGTGGCGGATGCCGCTTCTGGAGGACTTGCGCGAGCAGATCAAAAGCGACGTCGCGGACGTGAAACAGACGGGCGACAGATTTGGCGGTTCGATCACCGCGGCCCTATTTCTACGAGAATTCGTGGGCGATACGGCCTGGGTCCACTGCGACATCGCCGGTCCGGCAGCCATCGACAGGCCCACCGCGTGGATGCAAAGCAAAGGGGCCACGGGTCACGGAGTCCTCACGTTCCTTGCCATGGTGGAGCGCGCGGCGCGTTGAGCGCGTTCGCGAAGCGATGCGATGATTGAGAGGTCCTACGATTCGCTCGAGACGAAGCTCGGACGCGCGGTCTCGAACGCGATCGCCGACTTCGAAATGATCGCCGAAGGCGACCGTCTCCTCGTTGCGGTCAGCGGGGGAAAAGACAGCTACACGATGCTGCATCTTCTGCGACGGCTGCAGCGCAGAGCGCCGATTCGCTTCGACATGAAGGTCGTCAACGTCGATCAGGGCCACCCCGGATACCCCGCCGGGGTTCTCGCCGAATACCTCGCGCGGGAGGGCCACGAATTCACGATCGTGGAGGAGGACACGTATTCGATCGTGACCGAGAAAATCCCCGCGGGCAAAACGCTCTGCTCTCTGTGCTCGCGACTCCGTCGTGGCATTCTCTATCGGGTCGCGAAGGAACTCGGCTGCAACAAGATCGCGCTCGGTCACCATCGAGACGACGTACTCCAGACGCTATTTCTCAACCTGCTGTTCGCCGGACAGCTCGCCTCCATGCCTCCGAGGCTTTCGGCCGACAAGGGCCGTCTCGTCGTCGTGCGCCCGCTCGTCTATTGCGCCGAAGAAGACATCCGGCAGTTCGCCGAGCTCGCCGCGTTCCCGATTCTCCCGTGCAATCTGTGCGGCTCCCAGGAGCACCTGCAGCGCAAGGTCGTCGGCAGTTTGCTCGACCGCCTCGAGCGGGACAATCCCGGCACGAAGCGAGTCATGCTCTCGGCATTGCAGAACGTTCGAGCATCGCATCTTCTCGATCGCCGGCTGTGGGCGGCGCTCGGCGCGCGAGAGGCGCGGGAGGACGACGAGGCGTGCGACGACGCGGTGCGGCCGGAGCGTCTCGCTCGAGCTTGAGGCACGGGCGACCCTCCTTCGCGCGGTGAGCGGCAAGGGTACGGTCCGGATCCTTCCGAGGCGTGCGTGCGATCTCAAGATTCCTCGGAGCGCTTCAGCCGGGCCAGCGCGGCGCTGCAGTCCAGCGTGCCGGGGATCTATGCATGGGCCGTCACCGTCGCCCCGGCGGCCTGCGGCGGGGGCGCGCCGCTCGCTGCCCGTCTCGTCGGTCTCGGCGCCCCGACCGTCCTCGTGCTGGGGGCGGCGCTCGAGCCACGGTTCGGGCTGCGCGCGCGTGTGCTGTCGCTCTGGGCCTTCGTGATTGCCTGTGGATTCGTGTGGGGAGCCGCGCCCGCCGAGCTCTCCCCGCTCCGGCTCGATCCCGTGCGAGGGATCGCTGGCATGTTCGGGTGGGCGCTGTTCGCCCTGGCCTGCGCGGGGGGGCCGATCGGCCGCCCGGCGGCGTCCAAGCGCTCTCTGTCGCGCGCCAACGGAGAATCGCTTCCGAGGAGAGTGCACGTGGAAACGGTGTGTGTGGTCGCCGGTGCGCTTGCCGCCGCCGCCCTGCAATCCTTCGGTTGGCAGGCGCCGGGAGCGGAGTCGGCCTTGCTCGTCCGATTCGCGACCATCGCCGCAGGTCTCGCGGTCCTGGAGATCGCGGCGAACGTGGCCGGCCGCCAAGTCTCGGGCGGAGCTGCCGTGGAGTCGGGCCCCCGTCGAATCGCTTGGCTCGCCGTGGCCGCGCTGGCGGCGCTCGGCAGCCTGGCGTTCGTGAGGCTGCTCTTGCGATGACGAGGCCTGATATCGTCGCAGGGTGCTTCTCCGAGGGTGGAGCATCGGCGGTGCGGCCTGCGTCGGCGTCGCGCTCTCGTGCGGTCGGGCGCCGCCCTCGAGCCGCGCCGCGCTCGACGGCGCCGTGGCCCGCGTCGGCGGCACGAGGGTCTCGGCGACGCTCGTCGCGACTGCAGCCGCTGCGAAGGCCGTTGCACCCCGCCGGGCGCTCGGCGCCATCGTGGACGATGAGCTTTTGGCCCAAGGTGCCCGGGCCCGTCATCTCGACGGAGCTTCCGACGTCGTCTGGGCGTCGGCCACGACCCTGGCGGATCGCCTGACGATTCATGTGGCGGACGCGGCGCGATCGGCCGGCCCTCCGACCGATGATGAGCTGTCGTCACGCGTGGTCGTGCACGCGGTCGTCCGGCGTTCGACCTCGGTGTCTGCCCGGGACGCGCTCTACGTTGCTTCGACGATCGAGCGAGCCGTCGCCGGCGCGACGAGCGCGGAGGCATTCGAGGATCGAGCGCGCAGCGTGCACCCTGCCGTCGCGAGGGTCGTCGTCGAGCGTGTGGGGCCCTTCGGCGCGGACGCGAGCACCGCCAGCGGCCGGTCCGTGGACCCGACGTTCGTTGCTGCGGCGTTCTCCTTGCATTCCGTCGGGCAGACGAGCCCCGTGGTCGAGACGCGCTTCGGCTGGCACGTCATTCGACTCGTGGAACGGATCGCACCGGACCCCTCCGTCATCGAATCGCGTCGATCCGAGCTGGCGAACGCGGTCGTCGAGCTTCGAGCTCGCGGCGCGATCGATGCCCTGGTCGCCGCCCGCCGTCGTACGACCTCCATTGACATCGAAAGCGGCGTCGACGCCCTGATCGCGGCGGCCTTCGCCCGGGCTCCGTGATGCGTCCGGGCGCCACGGGCTCCTCGGCGCGTCCCTCGCGCAGGCGCGACGCGCAGTCCCCCAGCGCCTTCAGGCTCATCCTGACGGCCCTGGTCCAGCGCGTTCGCGGCGCGCGAGGAGCGGCGCTCGTCGATGTCGAAGGAGAAACGGTCGATTGCACTGCACGGGGAGACGGCTTCGTGCTGCGCGTCACGGCGGCTCACCTTCGAATCATCCTGGAAGATGTCCGCAGGCAACGCGCCTTTCATGACGCAAGGTTCGTCATCTTTCGCAGCGGGCGCGCGAGATTCGTCGTCTACGGTTTGCCCGATGGTTACGCCGTCGTTCTCTGTTTGCCGGCAGGGGTGGATCTGGTGGAGCGCTGCCGGCGACCGCTTTCCGACTGCGCGTTGCGTCTTGCCAGGGAGGCGGGATGGTCGCCCCGTGGGCTCGAGCCCTGGCACGCGGCCGACGTTCGGGCGACCGAGCGTGGGCGACCCATCGCGATCCAGAGCGCGGGCAAGTGGGAGCCAATCGACGTCCTCGGTCAGCTCGCGGCGGGGTTGCGAGCGAGCGAACGCGGGTGGCGCATTCGTCTTCGGAGCGGCGTCGAAGCGACCGT
>DASPUY010000248.1:0-18065 GCA_035622655.1 Polyangiaceae bacterium | reverse complement strand
CGCGCGTCGGAGCGAGCGAGTGCGGCCGCGCGGCCAGAGGAGCAGTGCGCCCGCCAGCACGAGGTGGTCGATTCGCGCCAGCGCGCCCGTGCCGAGCGCCGCGCCCAGGCGGATGGTCGCCATGGGCCGATCCTCCGCCAGCCAGGCGAGGATCGATAGCTGCCAGCACAGTGCGGCAAGCGCCCCCTCCGTTCCTTCGAAGGTCACCGCCAGCACTCGCGGATGCACGAGCCAGACGCACCCCGCGAGTGTGCCAAGCGCTCGCCGAGATGCGTCGTCCGTAATGCTGCGAGGGGGCTCGCGGGCCAGGAGGGCGCGGACGACGCGCGGCATCAACCACCCCGACGCAACGGTGAATGCGGTCACGAGGGAGAGATCGACGGTGAGTGCGAGCGACGGATTTCCATCGAACAGCCGAGCCCACGGTGCCAGCAAAAAAGCCCAAAGAGGCTGAACCCCGGACGTCGCGTTCACCCCGTCGAACGACACACCTTGACCCTCGGCAACGTGGCGAGCGACCTCGGTGTAATAAAAGAGGTCGTCGGAACCGTAGCGAACCAGCACCGCCTCTGGCTTTTGGCCAATGATGGCGACCCGTTCACCGAGCCCGACGAGCGTTGCAGCCAGCAGGATCGCCGTGTGGGCCGCGGCCGACGTGCCCAGCTTCCCACTCTGCTCCACGCCCTCCTCAGGCTAGGCCAGGTCCACCCGAGCGGGAAGTGCGAAGTCATCCGCGCTCACCCCAACTCACGTCCCGCGGTTTGCCCCGCTGTGCTCGGGCGATGCTTGGGCGATGTTCGGGCGATGTTCGGGCGAGCGCTGCTCTCGCGATCGAGGGCGGTCGCCGAGCGGGCGCGACCGTTGCGGGAGGGCACCATGGGTTCTAGTCTCGCGCTCTCGTGGCCGCTCGAACGCTGCCGATACTCGCCTGGGCGGCATGCTCGGCGGCGCTGGCCTTGCTGGTCGTTCGCCACATCGTTCCCGACGCCGAGAACCCGAATACGAGCGGATTCTCGGCGTCCTACGTCGAATCAAGAATCCTTTTGGGGCACCCGGTCGACCTTGCCAAGATCTACGACACCGCCTGGTTTCAGCAGCGCATCGACGACTACTTCGTGAACGTTCATGAAGTTGTCCACGGTCAGCCGCCCACGATGAGCCTCCTGATGTTGCCTCTCGCGTGGCTTTCACCTGCGAAGGCGCGGATCGCCTGGATTGGCTTGAGCATCGTCCTCTGGATCTCTGGATTGGGCGTTCTCTCCAGTTGTCTCGGATTGCCTCCGATCTTCCGAGTGCCCCCCATCGTCTGGCTTGCGGCACTGACCTCGAGGTACCCGCCCCTCATGGATAACTTGCAAAGGGGCCAGGGATACGCCGCACTGTTTTTTCTTCTCTCGCTTTTCATTGCCTTCTCGATGCGCGCCACGACCCGGGGCGCCTGGCTGGCGGGGATCCTCCTGGGCTCGATGCTCGTGCTCAAGAGCGCCGGTCTCTGGTTGATTCCGGTGCTGCTCCTCGGGCGCCGATGGCGCATCGTCGCCGCGGCTTTGCTGACAGCATCGACGATCGTGCTTCTCCTATCTCCCCTGGTCGGACTGGCGCCCTGGCACAACTATCTGTTGGACGGGCCCAAATGGGTGCTGACCGATCCATCGAACTACGCTTCGGCCTATCAGACCGTCAGAAGCCTCGCCGGCCACCTGTTCATCTATGATGCCACTTGGAATCCAGCGCCCCTCGTTCGCTTGCCGTGGATGGTGTCTTGCCTCACGACGGCGATCAGCGTTGCGGTGCTCCTCGTGTCCGTTCGATTCGACCGCCTCGACAGCCGGAGTCGGGAGCGACGCGCGCTCACCCTGGGCATGCTCACGGCCCCGCTCGTGCCACTCGCGCCGATTGGCGAAGGTCACCATTACATGCTCCTTCTTCCGGCGCTCGTTATCTCATGGTGGGTGGCGGCGCGCGCGCGACCCCGGATGCTCTGCTGGGCTGCGCTGGTCGCTTCGACGTTCCTCATCTGTGTGCCGCTGCGTTACTACCAGTCGCCATCCTTGCGGGACGGATGGCTTGCCCTTCTCTCGTATCCGCGAGTTTACGGAGCGCTCGGATTGTGGGCGCTGCTCGTGGCCCTGCTCCGGGGCAGCGCAACCCGTGCGGATGACGACGAGGTAGCGGTCGCACGCCGAGAGCCCGCGCCCCGGGAAGTGGCTTTCAGACCGCTGCGCACAACGGAAGGTTCGGACGGACGCCAAAAGCCCGCAGCGTTGCGAGCAGCCCGGGCACGTCCTCCGCCACGCGTTTTTCGCTCTGTCCCAGCCTGATCGCGGAAAATGGGCCCTCGGGCAAGTCTGCCTCGAAGACGGCGTCGTACAGGAGGATCCGCCCTGCCCTCATCACGAGAAGGATGTCCTCCGGCTGCACGTGGAAAAAAGCCTCGAAGCCCTCTCCGGTCCGCTTGCGGGCCACGACGAGATCGGCGTCCATTCCAGGGGCGACGGCGCCGCCTTCGGCTCTTCGCCAGGCGAGCGCCCCTCTTCGCGTGACCGCTTCGAACAGCTCGCGATCGTCGAGCAAGCCGATCGAGCGGGCGCGTCGAAGGTGGTTCCAGAAGTTCCAATCGGCCGTCAGCGTCGCGTCCGAACCGAGCAAGATCGTCGTCGTACTCTTCAGCAGTGCCACGTCCGCGGTGGCCCCGTAAAGAAACTCGTTCGAGACCGGACACCAGACCACGGCGCGGAAGTGCCGAGCCTGCGAGGGAGTCATCGCGATCGCGTGCACGCCGACAAGTGGCCGCCGCAGCAGGTTCCATCGAATGAGCTCGTCGATCTCAGCGCGGGCCTCCGCCGATGTTCCCTCGCCGACGTGAAACACGTAAGGCGTGGCCGGGATCGGAGCGTTGATTCGCAAGCGCCAGCGAGGTGCGCAGCGCACCGAATGAATCGATGTCCCCGGGGCGGTTGCGATGCGCAAATGGCTCAGGTCGTCGTGATGGTCGCCGTGATGCGCGACCGTGGTCACTCCGCAGAGCAGGTTCTTGAGCGCGCCCCAGCGCAGTCGCTCGGCTCGAGGCACTCGCTCCAGAACCGATATCAATTCGTGATCGCGCTCGTGGATGTCGCGGCCCCACTCGAGGTAGTGCTCATATCGCCGGTGGCCGAGAGCCGGATACAGATTGAACTCCAGGTGATCGTGCGAGTTGACGAGACCGGGGAACGCGATGGCGTCGCCGGGATCGACGAGCGGTCCATTCTCGCGCGCCCGTGCGGACGGCTGCCCGACGTGGGTGATCCGCGTTCCCGACACGACGATTTCCGACGTGGCCGGGGCGTTCCCCACGACCTGGACAGGCCGGATGATCATCGCCGAAGACCTAGCCGTTCGCCAGGATGCCTTGCTCGGCATCCGCTCGGCTCGGGACCACTCGGCCCCCGTCCAGCGCAACGACCCGATCGGCCGCATCGATGAGCTCGCGGGTGTGGGCCGCGAACACGACCATGTGCTCGCGAGCGAGGTCGCGGATCAAGCGCGCGACCATCGCGACGCCGGCCCGGTCGAGATTCGCGTCCGGTTCGTCGAGCAAGTACAGCCGAGCATCGCGGCAAAGCATTCGTGCCAGCGCGACGCGCTGGCGCTCACCTACCGACAGCGTGTCGACCCTGACTGCGAGGGGATTTCGATCGTGACGTCGCAAGACGGCCGCAATCCCGACCCGCTCGAGCGCATCCGCGATGCGCTGGTCGGTGCTCTGGGGGGCCAGCAGCCGGATCGCCCTCGCGACGTCAGAGCGTGGCGGAAGGTACGGCCTTTGGGGCAGGTACGCGGTGCGCGCGCGCCAGGCTTCGGCATCCACCTGCGCAAGGGCAGCGCCTCCTACCACGATCGTGCCCTCCTCGGGGGCTCCCAGCGACAGCAGAAGTCGAAGGCAGGTGCTCTTCCCTGATCCGTTGGGGCCTGCGAGGGCGAGTGCTCCCATTCCGTCCCACGCGAACTCGGCCTTGCGCAGTGCGCTATCGCCCTCCGGGCCGTAGCGAAAGGAGACACTTTCGAAGGCCACACGCGCCGGTAGCGCCGGGGGCGGTTTCGACCCGGTCGAGGGGGGCCTTGCTGCGCCGAGCACGCGTACGACGACATGCATCCATCGGTCAGCGCGGGCGAGGGCGTAGAGACCTTGCGCAAATCCCGCATACGCCGGGGTCGCCCCCGCAAAGAGGGCGGCGTTGGCGAGAGTAACGCTCATCGACTGGCGAAGCGATCCGCTGACGAGTAGCGCCAGCGCGACGACGACCGCCACCAAGAGCGCGGGAACCCGTCCGGATAGCGTGGACTGTACGGCGATGCTCGCTCCAGCGGCTCCCGACGCCTGGGTCCTTTTGTTGAGTTCGTCCAGGACGTGCTGTTTCAGGGCTCCCGCGACGATTTCGAGCCGCCCATCGATGACGTCGACGAACGATTCGAAGACGCGATTCTGGGCCTCCCACGCGCGCGCCACCGCCCGCTGGACGTGCCGGTGAGAAGCGAGCAGGCCTCCTGCCAAGACCAGTGTCACGGCGCCGCCGAGGAGAACGACTCGCAGCGGCTCGCTGGACACGATCACCGCCGCGAGTACCACACAGGCGAGGGCGTCGGCTGCGAGAGCCGGGATCACGTGAGAGACGACTTGCGATGTCTGATAGATGGCTTGCGCGAGCTCGCTCCGGGCGTCCTCGTCGGGTAGCAGCTGGGGGCTCAGCACGTCGGCCTCGAGCACGGACCCGGCAATTCTCTGGAAGAGCTCCGCCTCCGCCAGGGATGAGAACGCGCGATGCGCCAGGGAGTGAACGCTGAATACGGCGCTCAGGAGCAACCCCACCGTGAAGGTCTTGCCCAGCCCGCCGCCGAAGAGCGACCATGCGGTCGCAGGTGCCAGGAGGCGCTGCGTGAGCACCATGAGACCGATCACGGAGCCGCGGCGCAGGATGGGGCGCGTCGCGAGCACGCGAACGTCGCGTAAGTTCGTTCCAAGCTTCATTGGGGACGCATAGTAGCTGCGATGCCGACCGATTTACCCGGGCTGGCCTCGAACGGGAGTGGAGCGACCGCCGAGAGCAGCCCTCGGTACGGCAGGGCAAAGGACCCTGCGGGAGCGGCGGGGCGGAGCCGCTCTTCCTGGCTGGTCCCCTTCGCCCTGGCGCTCGCGGCCGCCTCCGTGACGAAGGTCTGCTTTCCGTTCGATGGCCTTTATGGACAGGACGCATTCGCCTATTTCCGCTACGCATCGGCGCTCTGGCCGCACCTGCTCCGCGCAGCCCCTCTGCCGACGCTCTACTGGCCCGCTGGATACCCCGTAACCGTCGCGTTGCTCTTGCCGCTGACCGGGGGCAAGCCGCTGGCGGGTCAGATCGTGAGCAGCCTGGCGTGCGCCATCAGCGCGGGTGCGACCGTGACGCTCGTCCGCCAGGTGCGTGGCGATGGCCGCGCACCGGCGGGCGGTACGGCTTCGGACCTCCTGTGCGGCGCGGCAGTCGCTCTTTCCGGCGCGACGATTCGAACCAGTCAGCTCGTCATGGCGGATGGCCTCGCGCTCGGGGCGACGGCCGCTGCGATGGTGTGCGCGGTCCGGCACGCCCAGACGGGCCGAGGCGGCTGGCTCGTCGGGTGTGCCCTCGCACTCGCCTGGGGTACGACGTCGCGCTGGCTGATCGGTCTCCTCGTACTGCCGATCGGAGCCTTCATCGCACTACATCCACGGTCGGATCGGAGCCGCGCTGCGTGCCTTTCGCGCAAGCCACTCACGGCGCCCCCCAGGTTCTGGTTCTGGATGGGGGTCGCCGCGTTCGCGGGTCTCTCGATCTTGGTCCCGCAGCTCGTCGTCGCTCACCTCAATCCGGCCTCGCTGGAGAAGCATGAGTGGCTGGTGAGCTGGAGCGTTCGGAACGCATTCAAGCGCGAATTTCACACGCCTGACGGCGCGGCCACGTACAGGCTCCCTCCGTGCGTTTCGTACCTCGTACGTCTCGCCTGGCCTGACTATTTTTTCCCGATTTTCGTGCCCTTCGTATTTCTGGGTGCATGGAGATTGATCCGTGAGCGACGCTGGGCGTACGCGGCGCTTCTCGTGGGTTGGCCGGTCATTGTCTGGGCATTTCTCTCCGGTATTCCGTACGAAAACCCCCGATTTCTCCTTCCAACCCTGCCGGCGATCGGAGCCCTCCTCGGAATGGGGCTCTCGGTCGTGCCCACTCACGCCTCGTCGAACGGAAGACGCGCCGTGACTGCGGTGGTCGCCGCGGGGATCGCGGGAGGGCTCTTCTTCGGAGTGCGCGAGCACGCGCGGCTCGTGGCGCGAAAGAACGTCGATCGGGATCTGGCCCTGTGGCTCAAGCGCAGGGTCCCTCCGGATGCCGATCTTCTGGCGGAGGGTCCCATTCTGGACCTCGAATATTACGGGGCACGCCGTGCCCACGAGCTTTTCTCGGCAAAGGACGCCGAGATCGACGCTCTCGTGTCCAAAAGGGGGCCGCTCTTTCTGCTGGCCGACGCGGACGAATTGAAGACGCAATGGGTGGGGCTAGCTCCCGAGCAAAGCTTCGAGCGGCTTCGTCGAAGTCCCGGCCTGACCGTCGTGGCTACACATCCCCCCTTCACTCTTTTTCGCGTCGGGCAGGGGACCCCCTGACCTGCCCTCCTTGTCTCGTACCCCCACCACAGCTATGCCGACGCCTCCGCGAGGACCGATGCCAGGCTCCGCACGGTCCAGTGCAGGTCGTGGCTCGCCGCCCAGGCGTGCGCGCGGAGAACCTTGCGATCCCATTCGGCAGGATCCCGCAGGATGGCCATGATTTGTGCGGCAAAATCGGCAGGATCTTGCTTTCGAACGATCACCACGGCGTTCTCGCCGAGGTCGTTGACGTGTCCGACGGGCGTGCTCACCTGCAGGCGACCGCTCATGGCTGCCTCGGTGAGCGAGTTGTTCTGCCCTTCGGACAGCGAGGTCAACACGATGAGGTCGGCCCACTCGTGCTGGTGGGGGATGGCTTCGTGCCGCAGCGGACCGACGAACTCCACGTCGTCTCGCAGCTGCAGGTCGGCGGCGAGCTTTTGCAACCGGCCGCTCAGGCAGTCGGTCCCCACCAGCCGCAGGCGGGCATCGAGCTGCCGCCTCAAGAGCGCGAAGCCGTGAAGCAACGTTTCCTGGTCCTTCACCTCGGTGAGGCTGGCCACGTGGAGCAGCTTGAGCGGAGGCTCCAGGCGCTTTGGCCGTAGCGGGAAGATCGCGGGATCGGTCCCGAACGGGATCACGTGCACATCGTCACGACGCAGCCCGTGCTCGCGCAGCGTCCTCTCCTGGTTGGCCGAGAGGACCACGAGCCTCGAGGCCTGCTCGCATGTCGCGATCACCAGCCGGCGGGTGAGCGGCGAGCGAAGATGACCGTAACCGATGGAAGGGACCGCGGCGGCCTCCGCGCCGATGACGGTGACGACCGACGGTCGCCGAACGAGCTTCGCAAGGGCGACGACCAACGGGCCAATCGGATGCGCCCAGAACGAAAACAATACGTCGTAGGGACGCTTGCGGTGCTCGTTCAAAAACTGGCATGCGAGATACGGCCAGCGAAGCTTTCGCGTTCGTGGACCGACAAGGCCGCGCGGCGGCGCCAGGACCTCGTAGCCCGACGGGGTGAAGCCGGGATCGGGCCCTATCAACGAATAGACGTCGACATCGAAATTCGCCGTCAGGCCGTGCGTGATCGCAGCGATCGCCGGAAAGCCCTGCGAAGCGAAACCGGCACCGATCCCGCCGATCATGAAGATCGCCAGACGCGGTTTGGTCGCCGCCGCCGGCTGGGCGTGGGTCGTCGACGCCATCGGGCCCACGAGGCTCGTCAAATTCACGGCCGGCGCGGAACATAGTCGCGGGCGCGCGAGCGTGGCAACGTGAAAGGGCTTCTCCAGGTGTCGGATGCAAACGCTCGACCGGGCCTGCCAGGGCCTTTCGTTGCGCGGACGCGCCGTCTCAACTATGGACGAGGCGGTGGCTGCCGCAGTTCAGGGAGGTGCCTTTCGCGACTGGCGAGGGTGCCTGTCGTGGTAGCCAGCGCCAGCGGGCGCTCCGTCATCGTCGGCGCCGGCGTTGCTGGTCGCGAGCTCGCTACGGCCCTCCGCCGGAAGCGAAAGATGGCCGCGGTGATGGGCTTCCTCGACGATCGTTTCGACGGCACTCGAGGCGTCTTCGCGGGGCTTCCGCTGCTCGGCCGGATCGACGACCTCGGGAACGTCGTCCGCGCGCTCCAGATCGACCAAGTCTACATTGCCATCCCTTCGGCGCACGGACAGCTCGTGCGCCGGATCGTGGCGGCTTGCCAGGGCGCGCGTGTGGCCTTTCGGATCGTCCCGCGGATTCTGGAAATCATCGAGGGTCGCGCGCGTCTCGACGATGTCCGTCAGATCCGACCCGAGGACCTGCTCGGCCGAGCCCCCGTCAAGTCGGACCGCGGTCTCGCGCGGCTTCTCGCGCATGGCCGGCGAATCCTGGTCACGGGGGGGGCCGGCTCGATCGGAACCGAGCTTTGCCGTCAGCTCGGCCGCTGCGAGCCAGAGGAGCTCGTGGCTCTCGACTGGTCCGAGAACGGGATATTCAACCTCGAGCGCGAAATCCGCCGCCGATATCCTCGATTGTCGTTTCGCTCGCTTCTCGGCAACGCCCAGGAAAGCGATCAAATCAAGCGAATCTTCAAGGAGACGAAGCCGGAGGTCGTCTTCCATGCGGCCGCCTACAAGCACGTGCCCCTGATGGAGCGTTTCCCCGAGCAGGCTTTGCTCAACAACATCATCGGCACGTGGAACGTCGCCTCCGCGGCGCGCGAGTTCGGGGCGCAGACGTTCGTCCTCGTGTCCACCGACAAGGCGGTGCTTCCACGAAGCATCATGGGCGCCACCAAGGCGGTCGCTGAGCTCCTCGTTCAATCGCTCGGCCAGTCGGCCAGGTTCTCCACCGTCCGCTGCGGCAACGTCTTTTCCAGCAGCGGTTCGGTGATCCCGATCTTCCAGGAGCAAATTCGACGCGGTGGCCCGGTGACCCTGACCCATCCGGACATGGTTCGCTTCTTCATGACGATCCCGGAGGCCGTTCATCTCATCATCCAGGCGGCGAGGCTGACCGAGGGCGGTGAGGTCTTCGTTCTCGACATGGGCGAGCCCGTCAAGATTCTGGACATCGCCGAGAACTTGATCCGGCTGTCGGGGTTCAGGCCCCACGTCGACGTCGAAATCACCTTCACCGGCTCCCGGTCGGGCGAGAAGCTCTCGGAGCAGCTCGCGCGCCACGACGAGGACGTCGTGCCGAGCGCCTTCCCACACGTCTTCGTGACGAAGACCGTTCGCGCGCCGGCGATGCCCCCGGAGACCCTCGTGCGCACGGCGCGCGAGCTCGCCATGAGGGCGCGCCCTCGTGAGATTCGACGATTTCTCGCCGAGCTGGTCCCCGACTTCAAATTTGCAAAGAGGTCCCCTGCGCGTGCGCAAAGAGCTCTTACCGTACAATTTGCCGTTCGTCGGTGATGCAGAAATCACCGCGGTCAGCGAGGTCCTGAGGTCGGGCTGGCTCACGACCGGCGCGCGCGCTCGCGAGCTGGAGCAGCGCGTGACCCAGCTGACGGGGACGCGTCACGCCGTCGCAGTCAACTCGTGCACGGCGGGCCTGCACCTCGCGCTGGTCGCGCTGGGGATCGGGCCGGGCGACGAAGTGATCGTGCCGGACATGACGTTCTGCGCCACGGCGAACGCCGTGATCCACGCCGGCGCGCGCCCCGTCATCGTCGACGTGGAGCGGGACTCCTACCAGATCGACCCGCGCGCCGTGGAGAAGGCGATAACCCCACGGACGAGGGCGATCCTTCCCGTCCACTACGGCGGTCAAGCCTGCGACATGGATGCCATTCTGTCCATCGCGCGCGGGGGGAGGCTATTCGTCGTCGAAGATGGTGCGCATGCCTTGGGGGCCGAGTACAAGGGGCGCCGCGTCGGGGAGATGGGGGATGTGGCGTCGTTCAGCTTCCATGCGACCAAGAACGTTACCGCCGGCGAGGGCGGCGTCGTGACCACGAACGACCAGCGGCTCTCGGAGCGGATACGACGGCTGGCGCTCCACGGGCTCAGCAGGGATGCGTGGAACCGGTACGCCGCGCAAGGAACTTGGCAGTATCAGGTGACCGAGTGCGGTTACAAATACAATCTGACCGACATCGCGGCCGCGCTGGCGGTCTGCCAGCTCGAGCGCCTCGACTTCTTCCAGCGCCGTCGGGCGGAGCTGGCCCGCCTCTTCACGGAGAGCCTGGCGAAGCTACCCGGACTGACGACCCGACGCGTCCGTCCCGAGAGCTCTCACATGTGGCATCTGTTCGTCGTGGAGGTGGACCCGGTCGCAGCGGGGCTGACGCGCGATGCGCTCGTCGCCGAGCTCAGGGCGCGAAATATCGCGACGAGCGTGCACTTCATCCCTTTGCACCAGCATCCGGCTTATTCGGCCTACGTTGCGGGAAAGGACTTCCCCCGAGCGGAGGCGATCTTCGGCCGCATCGTCTCGCTGCCGCTGTATCCGAAGATGTCGGACGAGGATGCACGAGACGTCATCGAGGCGCTGAGCGATGCGGTCAGGCAACGTCGGTGTGCGGAACGGCCGTGTTGAAGCGAGCGGTGCGGATGGCAGTGCGCAAGCTCGGCTTCGAGCTCGTTCGGGCCAAAGACCTGGAGAATCACGCGCTGTCGTGCCACCTCGCACGCTTGCTCCGCGAGCTGGAAATAGAGTGCGTTCTCGACGTCGGAGCGAACCGGGGTCAATACCGTACGTTTCTGCGCCGCAATGTCGGGTTCGACCGCTGGATCATTTCCTTCGAACCGGTATCGCGCAACGTCTCGCGGCTGCAGCAGCAGGCGGCTGACGATCCGCGATGGGTGATTCAAGGATACGCGCTGGGCAGCGAGGACGGGCGGATGGACTTGAACGTCATGAAGCCCGACTTTCTGAGCTCGTTCAGGCAACCGCATTCCTCGGTCGTCCCGCTCTATGAGCGCCTTGGCGGGAAGCTGGACCACGTGGAAAGCGTCGTGGTGCGAAGGCTGGATTCCGTCATCGACGATCTGCGGCGCCGCCACGGAGCGGACAACCTCTTCCTCAAGCTCGACACCCAAGGCTTCGACCTCGAGGTCATCCGTGGAGCGCCCCGCACGCTGCGCTCCGTCCGCGCCCTTCAGACCGAGCTCTCGGTCCGGCCCATCTACGAGAATGCGCCCCCCTACCAAAAGATGCTGGACGCGCTCACGGAGCGCGGCTTCAGCATCACGGCCGTGTGTCCCGTCGGGCGGGACGATCGGATGCGAGTCATCGAGTTGGACTGTGTGCTGATCAACGATGGCGGGAAGACATGAGCGCCGGGCCCGGCGTCGAGAACGACCCGCGTGTCGACGTGAGCGTGGTCATCCCCACGTGCAATCGGCGAAGCCAGGTGCTGTCGTTGCTCGGAGATCTCGCCCGGTCCACGCACCCGATTCGCGAGCTCTTGATCGTCGACTCGAGCGACGAACCCCTCGGTGCCTCGGACTATACCGGCTTCAAAGATTGTGACGTTCAATACGTCGTATCCAAGAAAAAATCGGTCTGTGTTCAACGTAACATTGGCATACGGCGCGCGCGCAGCTCGTGGATTTTTCTCTGCGACGACGACATGCAGCTCCCGCCCGACTATCTCACGAAATTGGTGCAGCACCTCCGCGGTCACCCGGAGGCGGGCGCCGTCTCCGGACTCTGGCTCGAAAAATCAGCAACCGGCTGGCAGAGCAGCTTTCCGGTGAAGTCCGCGTTGGGACTTCTTTGGCGCTACGTGTTTCAGTTGGGTATCTGGGGCGAGATCCAGGTCAGTGAACCGCTGGTTGGCTTCGCCATTGATCACTACCGTCGCAAGGGCAACCATATCTCTCGTGCGGGGTGGCCGGTGATAGTCGATTTTTCCGGAAAGTACTTTCGGACTCCTATCTATAGCCTGGGCGCCTCGCTCGTCCGGAGGGACTGGCTTCTCAACTCCCCGTACGACGAACGGCTGGATCCCCACGGTCACGGGGACAACTACGGGGTCGCCCTCGGCTTCCCGGAGGCGATTCACGTGGTCACCGACGTCGCGGTGTGCCATCACAAGTCGGAGGCCAATCGGCTCGAGGACTTCGAAGCCTATGCTCGCAGGCTGCTCGCCTTGCATTACATGGTCGCGTCTCGGAGGGCTGGTGCGCTCGCGGACGCCCGAGAGCGCTTCTTCATCTGGTCGCTGATCGGGCAGCTCGTCTTTCACGCCTCCGTCGGCAATCGGCGATTCGCGAAAGCCGTCTTGGACACGCTGCTCGCGATCGCGCGCGGCACAAACCCGAACTTTTCGCGAGCCGAGCCGGCGGAGGAGTCCGGGCGCACCGAGCAATCGCCATGAACGTCCTTCTCACCCACGCGTACTTCCTCGACGAGGATCCCAAGGAACGGCAAATCATGCGGCCCTACCCGCCGCTCGGAATCCTCTACCTCGCTGCCTACCTCGAAGAGCGCGGGGTGTCGGTGACGGTGTTCGACACGACCTTCTCGACGCGTGCCACGCTGGAGAATCGTCTTCTGAACATGCGACCCGACGTCGTCGGCATCTACACGAACCTCATGACGAAGCTCAACGTGCTTCGGCTCATCCGCTTCATCCGGTCGCAGCCCGCACTTTCGGCGACCCGCATCGTGCTCGGCGGACCGGAGGTGACCCACCATGCGGAGAAATTTCTGGAGCATGGCGCGGACGTCATTGTCGTCGGTGAAGGGGAAGAAACGACCCACGCGCTCGTCTCGGTGTGGTCGCAGGGCTCTTCGGTGGCCGACGCGGACCTCACGAGCATCGCCGGAATCGTGTTTCGCGATCGCGAAGGCCGTGTCGTGCGAAACGGGGCTCGCCCCCTCATGCGGACCCTCGACGACCTGCCGATGCCCAAGCGCGACGCCCTCGATCTGCGCCCGTACCTCGATGCCTGGAAAGCGCGCCACGGAAAAAATGCGATCTCCGTGAGCACGATGAGAGGGTGCCCCTACAGTTGCCGCTGGTGCAGCCGCGCCGTGTACGGCGAAAGCTACCGTCGGCGGTCGCCGCGGCGCGTGGTCGACGAGATCGAGGCCATCGTCGCCCGCTACCAGCCGGACTCCCTCTGGTTCGTCGACGACGTGTTCACCATCAATCACCGCTGGCTGGAGGAATTGACCGTCGAGCTGGAGCGGCGGGACCTGCGAGTGCCGTACGAGTGCATCACGCGGGCGGATCGGCTCGACGAACGCTCCGTCGGCCTCCTCCGCCGGTCGGGCTGCTTTCGCGTTTGGATTGGAGCCGAGAGCGGCTCTCAGAAGGTCCTCGACGCGATGGATCGACGCGTCAAAGTCGACCGTGTTCGCGAGATGATCCAGCTGAGCAAGAAACACGGGATCGAGACCGGCACCTTCATCATGATCGGGTACCCCGGTGAAACCGAAGCGGACATCGATGCCACCATCGAGCACTTGAAGCGTGCGGACCCCGACCAGTTCACGATCACGGTCGCCTATCCGATCAAGGGCACCCCCTATTACGAGGACGTCCGCGATGACATCGTCGACCCGCGTCCTTGGGAGGCGAGCACGGATCGCGATCTGAAATTGCGCCGTCCCCGCATGGATTTTTACTACAAGCTCGCCGTCGCACGCGTCGTCAACGAAGTCCGCTCGTTTCAGGCGACGAATCGCGCGGGCGGCGCGCCCTCGTTCGCGGCCGCCAAGCACACCGTCAAGGCGCTGGTGGCGCGCGGGGGAATGCGGGTGGAGCCGACGCTCCGGGCCCTCGACACGCGCGCGCGACGGGTGTTCGCCCGGGCGTAAGGGGCTCGCTCGCTGGCTCATTGGCGGAAGAAGCTTCGCTCTGTAGAATCCCGCCGGTGGCCCGGGTCCTCTTCGCTCACGGTCACCTGCTCCGGCGCGATACGAAGCAGTTCGCCATTGGCAAGCCGTACCCGCCGCTCGCCACGTTGACCGCCGCCGCCCATGTGCGCGCATCGGGTCACGAAGTCGCGCTCTTCGATCCGATGCTCGACGTCGACACGTCGGGTTTCGCTGCCACGCTCGACCGCGTCCGGCCGGACGTCGTCGTCCTCTACGACGACGCCTTCAACTGGTTCACCAAGATGTGCCTGTCGCGCATGCGCTCGGCCGCGTGCGGCATGATCGGCGAAGCTCGCGCGCGCCGTGTGCCCGTCGTCGTCTCGGGTCACGACGCGGCGGACGAGCCCGAGGTCTACCTGCAGGCCGGGGCCACCTTCGTCATCCTCGGGGAGGGTGAGATGACCCTGCGGGAGCTTGTCGCTGCTTTCGATCAGGCGGGCGGCGCGATCGACCCATGGCGAGACGCGGCCGCCTCATCCGTTGCGGGCGTGGCGTTTCATCACCGCGGTCTTCCGAGGCGCACCGCATCGCGGAAGCTCTTGAAAGACCTGGACGTCTTGCCGCTGCCCGCGTGGGACCTCGTGGACATCGAGCGTTATCGCTCGTTCTGGCGTCGCCGGCACGGTTACTTCTCGCTGAACGTGGTGACCACGCGAGGGTGTCCCTATCTCTGCAACTGGTGCGCGAAGCCCGTGTACGGAAACACCTACCACAGCCGCTCGCCCGGCAACGTCGTGTCGGAGCTGCGGATGCTGCGCGAGCGCTATGCCCCGGATCACCTCTGGTTTTGCGACGACATCCTGGGCCTCAAGTCGCGCTGGCTCGTCGCGTGGTCCGAGGCCGTCGCGCAGGCAGGACTGGCCACGCCGTTCCTCTGCCAGACGCGCGCGGATCTGATGACGGACGAGAATGTTGCGGCGCTGCGTCGCGCCGGCGCCACCGAGGTCTGGATGGGCGCCGAATCCGGCTCACAGCGCATCCTCGACGCCATGCAGAAAGGCATCACCGTCGAGCAGACGCGTGCGGCGGTCACGAGACTGCGGCGCAGTGGTGTGCGCGTCGGGCTCTTCCTGCAGTTCGGTTACGGAGGCGAGGATTGGACCGAGGTGCAAGCCACCCGAACGCTCGTGCGCGAGCTCGTGCCCGACGACATCGGGATCTCCGTCAGCTACCCGCTGAAAGGGACGCGGTACTACGAGGAGGTAGCGGCGCAGCTCGGTGAAAAGCGAAACTGGAGCGAAAGCGCCGATCTGGATCCGCTCATCGGGGGTCGCTTCGGCCCCCGATTCTACCGAACGCTCTCTCGTGTCGTTCACTCGGAGCTGCGGGTCGTGCGCGGAGCTCGCGCGCTTCGGACCGGCATTCGCAAGCCCTTCTCGTTCGACGCCGCGCAGTGGCGCCGCGCGGCCGAGATGAGGCACGCCGGCGCGTGGCTCATCGATCGCCTGCGCCTCGCGGTCGAGCGGCGTGTGCGCACGTTGACGTCATCGGCGACCAGCGGTAGAGTTTCCTCAACGCTAACCGGTGGAGCAAGAGACCATGGCTCGACGAAATCTTAAGGGAATGTTCTGGCTGCTTGTCGCGATCGCGGTCGTGACCCTCCCGCTCGCTTGCAGCAGCTCCTCCTCCAGCCCAACCGAGGAGGCGACGGACGCGACGACGGCCGGCTGATTTCCGCCGACCTCGCATGCCGCAGTAACGCGCCGGGCTGCCAGAGCAGTCCGGCGCCTTGTCGTTAAAGGGGAGAGTCATTCGCGTCGATCGGGCTGGGGGCCACGCGCCTAAGGGGGACTGTCGGCCTTGGTTCAAGGCGCATTTGCCGGACACGACCGCGCAGCGCGTAACGCCGCGCTACTTCGCCGGCTGCAGCAGTACGCGTGCTTGGCGAGATGCAGAGGAGTCGGGCCCGCTCGCGAGCGCTCGCAGGTGCTCCCGATCCGCGCTCGCCGACTCGAGATCTCCGTTCTGCTCTGCCGCCCGGGCCCGCAGATCGAGGGCGAACGGATAGTCGTGGAGGATGGTCAGGGCACTCGACGCGTCCCGCTGCGCCTGCTCAGGCTGGTCGTCACCCAGCTCGGCGGCGGCGAGATTGGCCCAGCCGTTGGGAGAGTACGGTTCGATCGCGATGGCGCGCCGCGCGGCGCCCGCCGATTCCCCCCAACGGCGCTGGCGGAGTTTCAATTGCGCCATGCGGATCTGGCCCCTGTAGCTGTTCGGCGCAGCGGCCAGGCAGCGCGCGAGGGCGCTGACCGCCACCGATGTGGTCGCAGCCTCGTGATCTTGACCCATCGCGTGCTCGGCCTTCGCGAGCCAGTAACTGCTCCACACGTCGCGCGCCGCGCTCAGTCCGGCCGCGACAAGGAGGCCCGTTCCCGCGAAGACCGCCGCGTACGCGACTCGGCGCGGCCCCAGGACGTCCGACGCCTCGAGGGAACTCGGGCTCCCGGCGTGGGTCGACGCGCGCATGAGCTCTCGTTTCGGACGCTGATCCGCCGCGATGAGCCCCAATGAGAGGCCTGTCAGCACGAGCGTTCCCGGCTCCTCGAGCGGAAAGCTCGCGATGCCTGCCGCGAGGATGGACACCAGGGCTCCCGCCGCGGCGGCTGCGGTGATGCGCGACGACGATTCGGCGGACCGCAGCCGCTCGCGAATCGCACGCGCGCAGGCCCAGACGAGGCCGCCCACGGCGGCGAGGCCGACGATCCCCGTCTCTGCCGTGCGCTCGAGCGGGTCATTGTGAGCCTGTCGGGGTGCGACGGTGGCGCTGAGGACGCCGTCTTCGGTCGCACCGGGCTCCGCATAGCGAGGAAACTCCACGGGCCAGTTGCCGGGTCCCACACCGAGAATCGGATGTTCGCGCAGCATCGCGAGCGTGCGCCGCCACAAACCGAGACGTGTCTTGAGCGCGGTCGAATGGGCGTCCAGGCCGTCTTCCACCACTGCGAATATGTTGGCGTACCGCTTGGTGTCGCCCTGGTCTCGAGGGTTGAATCGGCCCGGCACCGTTGCGGCAATGCCAGCCAAGACGAAGACCCCCATCGCCAACGCTCGCGACGTGAACGACCACCGCGGCTTCGCAAGCCAGGTCGTGGCGGCCATTCCACAGGCGCCCGCGAGCCACGCGCCACGGGTTCGCGTTACGGCAAGATAGACGAGCTCGACGGCCAGCCCAACGAAAAGGGCGACCTTCACGGCCGGCTTCTGCGACTGTGCGATGGCTCCGAGACCGACGGGCAACGCGACCGCCATCACCTCGGCGGCGGCGTTCCGATTGCCGAACGTCGAGCCCGGTGTGCTGATGACCGGAATGGCGAACGGCAAGAGCTCGGCGTGTTGAAGAAGGCCCAGCGCCGCGACCCCGACCGCGGCGCCGGTGATCGCAAACAGCAGGTCGGCTCGTGCCTCCCGTGGGTCCGGCGCGCTATCGAGCGCGCTGACGCCGCACGCCAGGCCGAAGACTGACCCCCACCGAGTCATCGCGGCCAGGGCATACCGTGCGCCCAGCGGCCGGGTGGCGGCGGTCATCCAGGCGATCGCCGTCGTGACGAGCACCAGCACGCATGCGGCGGCCATCGAACGCCTCCACCGGGGACGGCCGGTGGTGGCGATTCGCAGGGCCAGCGCAACGAAGCCCAGCGATGCCGCCACTTCGAGCGCTGCGAATTTGGGTACGAGAAACGGGGCTTGAAGCGACGGGACATAGAGGAGCAGCACGAGCAGCGCCGCTCCGCTGGTCGCGAGCGACGCCGCGCCCAACGCGACCTCGCTCACGTGCCTACCGGATCCAGGCTCGTATCGGGGGGCCTCGAGCTCGAGCCCGCTGCAATCTCTGCGCGAAGCGATGCGAGGCGCGAATCGAAGCGTTCCATCGTTCGTCGGCGATAGTCCGACAGATGCAGCTTCAGAATGCCTCGGCTCGTGACGACGTCCGCGCGGGGAGCGGCAGCCGCGCGGCGACGCAGGCGCAGACGCCATGCCGAGCGCAGCACCCGTTCGAGCGCGGGCTGAAGGGGCCAGAGCGCCAGCTCGCCCACCCGCTGCCACGTGGCCGGCGACGGCGTGTCCGGCGACTGAGCCGCCGAGAACGCGGGGAAGAAGCGCTGGATCC
>DASPUY010000247.1:0-2233 GCA_035622655.1 Polyangiaceae bacterium | reverse complement strand
ATGAACTCTGGTACACGGCGCAAGGCATTCGCCCGCGTTACCCCGAGCAAGAACGACCGAGCGAAGCCCGGGGGAGACGGGCGATAAGCTAAGTTTTTTCAAAGCTTTGCCCGAACCGAGACTGACATGGCCAAGACGAAGAAGGCGCCGGTGACGAAAGCAGCATCGATCAGGCCGGCCGCTCCGACCAAACCAGCGCCGCCCAAAGGTGCGGGCGGGAAGGAGGACGCGGGAACCGCGAAACGCAAGCTCGGACTGCGAGGGGCGGCTCCCTGGGCCGCGCGACACGCCGCGAAACACGCGGCGGAGGCGCGAGCGCGCGCCGCCGAGCCCCCGCTACCGGGCAGCGCGCGGGCCACGATTCGGACCCCTGCGGATGCCGAGGACATCAAGGAGAGAGTCCGCGATCTGCATGCAGCGCTGGCCCAGATAAAGTCCCTTCGAAAGAACCTTGCGAAGACGTTCTTCGACATCGGGATCGTCCTGCGGGATATCGAGGCCAGAAAGCTGTACGAAGCCAAACGCTTTCCCTCTTTCGAATCGTTCGTCGAGCGTGAGATCGATCTGGGCAAAACGACGGCCTTGCGGCTGGTGCGCATCGTCGGGCTGTTTCAGAGGGACGGCGCTCTCGAGGTCGGGCTCGACCGCCTGTCCGCTGCCATCGCCGCCATCGATTCCGTGGGCGAGGCCGACCTCGGACGAGCCCCTCCCCCGCCCGTCTCGGCGACGGCTCTGCCGCTCAGACCCCCCGGCAGATGAGCGATCGCCCCCGCGGGCGATCATCTTCCGCGCGGTAAGAGCACGGTCGCGCGCGTTCCGACCCCGCGCTCGCTCTCGACGCCGACCTCGCCGCCGTGCTGGTCGACGATCTTTCGAACGATCGACAGCCCCAGCCCCGTGCCGGCCTCCTTCGTCGTGAAGAACGGGTCGAAGACCTGCGCGAGGGCCGAGGGCTCGATGCCGATCCCGGTGTCTTCGACCATCAACCTCACGCGGTCGCCGTCGTAATCGACGTGGACCCGCAGGACGCCTCCATCCTTCATCGCTTCGAGGGAGTTCATCACCAGATTCAGTACGACCTGCTTGAGCTTCGCTGCGTCGCCCATGAGAACACATTCGTTCGAGAGATCGCGCTCGATGGTCACGCCGCGAGCCGAGGCCGCCCCCTGCTCGAGGTCGAGAACTCCGTCGACGAGATGCCCCAGGTGCACGAGCTCGCGAACCGCCGCGCGAGGTCGGGCGAGGTCGAGAAACTCCGTCAGGAGCCGGCTCAGGCGTCCAATTTCGTCACCGACGATCTGGGCCTTGCTGCGCAAGGCGGCGCGAGAGTCGTCGTCAACGGGGAGCTTGTCGACGTGTCGTCCGAGCAGGTGCAACTGCAAAACGGCCGCGTTGAGCGGATTGCGAATCTCGTGCGCGAGGTTCATCGCCAGCCGACCCATGGCCGACAGGGCCTCGGCATCCGCCGCGCGCTTCTCGAGAGCTCTGCGCTCCGTCACGTCGATTCCGAAGCCGTAGACGACGGCTGGTTCGTCGCCGCCGCCGCGGGCCATCGAGAGATGCCAGCGAACACGACTTCGACCCGCCGGCTCGTGGCGGTCGCGATGCCACCCCGGCACGGGGGGGCCGCCGCCCAACAGTGCCCCGGGCGGGGCGGAATCGACGAAACCGGTCTCGATCTCCTGCGGTCTTCCGGTGCGTGCGAGGGCGATCGCCTCTCTCATTCGGATGCAATCCTCGTCGGGAATCCAGCTCTCGACGAAAGGCCGACCCACGGCGGCGCTCGGCTCGACCCCCACGAGTGCTGCGGCCTTGCGGTTGAAGAGTGCGATCCGATCCTCGGAATCGAGGCCGACAACCAGCACGTCGGTCAGGTCCACTAGGGCCCGATAACGGCGTTCGAGCTCTTCGCGTTCGCGTGCAAGACGCACTTTCGCGAGTGCCTGCTCGACGGTGGAAACCAGCTCTTCGGGTCGGAACGACTTGGGGACGAACGCGAATGCGCCGGAGCGAAGCGCGCCGATCGCCGCATCCATGGTCGCAAAGCCCGTGATGAGGATGACTTCCCCGAACGGACACGCTCCGCGCAACCGAAAGATGAGATCGACGCCGCTCGTGTCCGGCAGCTTGACGTCGACGATGGCTACGTCGAACCCACGCGCCCGAGCAATCGCGAGCCCATCGTCACCGCACGAGGCCGTGACGACCTCGATGACATCGTCGGCCGCGCTCC
>DASPUY010000246.1:0-13606 GCA_035622655.1 Polyangiaceae bacterium | reverse complement strand
ACCGGCAAGGAGCTCATCGAACCGAGCTTCAACCCCATCTACATCATGGCCGACTCGGGAGCGCGCGGGTCGACCCAGCAAATCCGACAGCTCGCCGCCATGCGCGGCCTGATGGCCAAGCCCTCGGGTGAGATCATCGAGACGCCCATCACCGCGAACTTCCGCGAGGGGTTGACGGTGCTGCAGTACTTCATCTCGACGCACGGCGCTCGCAAAGGTCTCGCAGACACCGCGCTCAAGACGGCCAACTCCGGGTATCTGACGCGTCGACTCGTGGACGTCGCTCAGGACGCGGTGATCGCCGAGTTCGACTGCGGAACGCTCGACGGCATCCGCGTGACCAAGCTCGAGGACGCCGGCGAGGTCATTCAACCGCTCGGCGATCGCATCCTCGGGCGTGTCGCGCTCGAGGACATCGTCGATCCGCTCACCGGCGAGGTGCTGGTTCCCGCGAACACGGAGCTCGACGAGCACCTGGTCCACGTCATCGAAGAGGCAGGCATCGAAGAAGTGGTCATCCGTTCGGTGTTGACCTGCCAGACGAAGCGTGGCGTTTGCGCGAAGTGCTACGGGCGCGATCTCGCGCGTGGCTACAAGGTGAACATCGGCGAATCGATTGGCATCATCGCGAGCCAGTCCATCGGCGAGCCGGGTACGCAGCTGACGATGCGCACCTTCCACATCGGCGGAGCCGCCGCCCGCGGCAAGATCGAGCAAAGCTCGCTCGAGGCGCGCAACGAGGGCTACGTTCGGATCCGCAACGCGAACGTGGCGCGCAAACCGGACGGTCTCATCGTGATGAACCGTCACGGCGAGGTCGTGCTCGTGGATGACACCGGCCGAGAGCGCGAGCACCACCGGCTCGTGTACGGCGCGATGCTCAAGGTCAGCGAAGGCGACAAGGTGAAGGCGGGTCAGCTTCTCGCGGAGTGGGACGCGTTCGCCGTGCCGATCCTGAGCGAGGTAGGCGGTGTCGTGAAGTTCGGCGACATCGTCGAGGGCGTCACGATGACCGAGAAGCTCGACGAGGTGACCGGCCTGTCGCGCAAGGTCATCATCGAATCGCGGGCGGCCGACCTGCGTCCGCGGATCACTCTCAAGCACATCGAATCCGGCGAGACGCTCAAGCTGCCAGGAAGCACGCTGGACGCGCGCTATCTCCTGCCGGTCGGGGCGAACATCGTCGTTCAGGACGGCGACGAGATCAGCGCGGGGGACGTGCTCGCGAAGATCCCGCGCGAGACGACCAAGACCCAGGACATCACGGGCGGTCTGCCCCGTGTCGCCGAGCTGTTCGAAGCGCGCAAGCCGAAGGACCACGCCATCATCGCCGAGATCGACGGCGAAGTGAGCTTCGGCAAGGACACCAAGGGCAAGCGCAAGGTGGTCATCACCCCGTTCGCCCAGGACGGCGCGCTCCTCACCGATCAGGCACGCGAGTATCTCATCCCGAAGGGCAAACACATCCAGGTGCAGCCGGGGGATCGCGTGCGCGCCGGAGAGCCTCTCATGGATGGTCCGGCGAACCCCCACGACATTCTCCGCGTCAAGGGCGAAAAGGAGCTGGCGGCCTACCTGGTGAACGAGATCCAGCAGGTCTACCGGCTCCAGGGTGTCGCCATCAACGACAAGCACATCGAGGTCATCGTTCGTCAGATGCTGCGGCGGGTCCGCATCAAGGACGTCGGCGACACGAACTTTCTCATCGACGAGCAGGTCGAGAAATACATCTTCGAACGCGAGAACCAGCGGATCATCGAACGCGCCGGTCGCCCCGCCGTGGCCGAGCCGCTCCTTCTCGGGATCACCAAGGCGAGCTTGTCGACGGAGTCGTTCATCAGCGCGAGCTCCTTCCAGGAGACGACGAAGGTGCTCACCGAAGCCGCCGTGTCCGGCAAGGTCGACTTCCTTCGCGGCTTGAAGGAAAACGTCATCATGGGCCGGCTCATCCCGGCCGGCACTGGCTTGCCCGCCTACAAGCAGCTGAAGGTGGTCGTCGAGGGCGAAGAGGAACGGTACGTGGCTCCGCCGGCTCCGCCCGTCCGTCCCGCCGAGCCAGCCCTGACGGCCGTCAACGAAGAATAGTGCCCGTCGTTTGCCGGGGAACCCGAGGGGAGGAGTCTCCCCTCGAGAACTCAGTAGCTCTCGACCTGGCCCTGCGCATTCAAGCGCAGGTTGCGGTGCCGGTGCGCGCCGGTCAGCCGCTCGACCTCGCGCACCCACGGCGAATCGGGATAGCGGTTCACCATCTCCTCGGCCGTCTCGCGTGCCTCCGAGGCGCGCCCCTGCGCGGCCAGGGCGTGAATCTCGATCGACGCGCGCTCCGGCGCGTCGGCGCTGTCGGGGAACCGCCGATTCCCCTCCCGGGCGAGGTCGAGCGCGAGGGCGGGATCGGTGGCGGCGCGAAGGCGAGTCATCAAGGCCGCCTCGTCGGACGAAGGAGGCTGGGCGCGCGGGGGCATCGGCGAACCGCCGGAGTCATGCGCTACGCCGGCGGGTGCGCCGCCCGCCGTCGACAAGGCCGGCCCCACTCCGCTCGAGCCGAGGGGCGACCCGAGTGGCGTCCCTCGGGACGCGTGCCTCGCCAGGGCCACGGCAACGGCCAGCGCGATTCCGAGGACGCAACCCCCCGCCGCGCCGCGTACCACCCGATTCATCGCTAGAGTTGACTGACCCCGAAGGTGTCGCAGGCCTCGAGCGAGCCGCTCGTCAACCCGCGCCGGAACCAGCGGGCCCGTTCGTCCGACGAGCCGTGTGTCCACGACTCGGGATTGACCCTCCCGTGCCCCATGCGTTGCAACCGATCGTCGCCCACGGCCTGGGCGGCGCCGATCGCCGATGCCACGTCGCCCGCGTCGAGCAGGTTTCTTTGCTCGGTGGATTTCGCCCAGATGCCCGCGTAGCAATCGGCCTGCAGCTCGAGTCGCACGGAGGTCCCCGATGCGCCTTTCGTCGGGCGCATCGAATCGTCGTGGCGGCTGAGCCCTACCGCGGGCGCGCCGTCCCGTCCTGCCAGGAGCTTCTGAACGTGATGCCCGAGCTCGTGCGCCACGACGTACGCCTGAGCAAACTGGCCTTGAGCTCCGAGCCGGCCGGAGAGCTCACGAAAAAAGCCGAGATCGATGTACACGCGCTCGTCGCTCGGGCAGTAAAAGGGTCCGGTCGCCGCCTCGCCGTAACCGCATGCCGTTTCGGTTGCGTCTTCGTAAAGAACGAGCTTGGCGTGACGGTACGGCCGGCCCATTTGGCGAAAAACGGTGCTCCAGGTGGACTGGACATCATCGAGAACGAACGCGACGAAGTGCGCCTTCGCCTCTTCGCCCGGCGCGGAAGGCGAGCCCGCGCCACCGTGCACGTTCTGTCCAACCAGCCCGCCGCTCAGTGCACCGCGAGCGAAATAGAAAAGGATGCCGCCGGCGATCAGAACCCATCCGATCCGGGTGCGCAGCAGCCACGGAAGAAGAAAAAGGAGACCACCGATGTCGGCGCCGCCACGCATCGGCTCCTGACCTCGGCGATCGATGATGTCGGGGCTCTCGTGCGATTCGTCCCACCGCATGGCGTCGAGACCCATCTCCTAGCGTGCCGTCAGGGCGACGGCGCGAGGCTCGCGATGAGCGCGCCAAACGCGGGACGCGCCTTCTGAACCGCATCCTTCGGGCCGAGAACTTTGAAGAAATAGGGTGCGCCCGTGGAAGGCGAAACGATGGCGGCGAGCAGCACCCAGTCAGGCCGCGGGTTGGTGGGGGCGCCGGGCATCATTCCACCGCCACGGTACGTGCCCCCGATGTCGACCAGCGTCACCGAAAGACCGTTGAGGGTCTTGTCGTTGCGCCTGACGGTCGGATTGGCGTCGAACTGGCCCAGCCAGCGCTCGATGTTGGCGTCCGGCGATCCCCCGGCCCGCGCCACGCTGATGTCCACGCTTTCCTCCCCCGTCGCGGTGTTGCGGACCCGGTAGGTCGCGAGACGCATCCCGTTCGGATTTCGTACGGGCTCCCATGCGTCAGGAATGCTCCAGCTGACGCCGGGAGGCTCGCCATTCTCGGACCCCATGACGGCGCGCGAGGCCGCCGGGCCGGCGGGAGGCGTCGCGCCCTGCACCGTCGATGGGTTCGGCTCGCGGGGAGCTGCGGGTGCTGAACCCGTCTGCGCGCTACGTTCCTGCTGCACCGATTCGGGGGCCATCGCCGGGCGGTCGCTACGGGACATTGCAAACCCCGCAGCCCCCAGGATGACGGCTGCAACGGCGAAGGGGATGATCTTTCTCGCCTGCATCGCCTGTGTTTCGTACCGTCGAGAGCGGACGGTTGTCCAGTGATGGTTGGGCGCAAGCGACCGCGGCCCGAACCGTTCCATGGACAAAGTTGGCTCGGGGAGTACTAGTCTCGCAGTCGACATGGCGGAAGACACGCGCGTCGAAATCTCGAAGTTCGATCTGGGTGCTCCTCTGCCCCCCATAGACACCGGCGAACTGCCCTGGGGCTACGGCGAGAACCGCATCACCGCGATCGTGCGCGATCCCGAGTCGGCCTACCTGTACTGGGAAATCACCGACGAGGGAATCGCCGATGCGCGCAAGCGCCTTGGCCCTGCGGGGACTCATGGCTGGTGCAACCTTCGCGTTTACGACACGACGGGACGCGATTTCGACGGGACCAATGCGAACGACTATTTCGACATTCGCGTCGATCGCGGCGACCGCGAGTACTTCTTGATGATAAGGCGGCCCACTTCGACGATGCACGCGGAGATCGGCATCAAGAGCGAAGAAGGGTTCTTTCAGCCCATCGCCCGCTCCGGACGTGCCGACTTTCCGCGCAACGCCCCGTCGCCGAACACCAATCTCGAGTGGATGACCGTGACGTCCGAGGACGCTCCTCCGGCCGCCGCTCCGTACCACTCGCGCTACGCCGGTCCGCCGCCGACGCTTCCGGGTCGAGCGGGCGCCGGCTACGTCGACGTCTGGCGGGCCGCGTACGCCCCTTCGATGCCGGGACCGACGGTCCAGGAGAATGCGTCTTCCAGCGGCGCCGGCGTGCACCGTACGTACGACCGTAGCGCGCATATCGAGCGCTGGTGGCACCTGGACGAGTGGCGGTCGGAGTGGCGCGGAGGCTTGCGATTCACCCGCCGCTTCGGCTCGGTCGACGACATGACGGTGAGCTGGCACGAGGGGCCGTTTCCGATCGACCTCATCGATCCGCAGCGGGTGGCCATCGAGCTGCTCGGCGAGCCTTCCGTTCACCTTCATGCGAGCGGCTACGACTTCACGGTGTTCGGTCCGTGGCGGGTGACCATTCGCAGCTATGACACAGAGCCTCACAGGCGGGTGCTCTCCACTTGGTCCATGCGCTGGGTGCGCGCGACGACTCCGATGATCGAGCGCTGGGGTGTGGGGCTCGAGCGCCGCCTCGTCGGCGCGTACGAGCGCGAGCACGTCGTTGTCGGCGCGTCCGAACAGCGGGTCCTGCTGGAACGCGGCGCGAGCGAGCAGTGGCGCATGGGGGCGTCCGAGCGCATGTGGCTCGGGGCGAGCGAATGGTTTGCGGCCGGCGGGTCCGAGACGCTGTTTCTTGGAGGCTCCGAGCGCGCATTCGCGGGGGCGAGCGCGTTCATTCAACTCGGCGCGAGCGAGCGCTATGGGGCGTCGGAGCGCATGTGGCTCGGGGCCAGCGAATGGCGCAGGGCAGGGTGGGGCGCGAGCGAGTGGTCGCTCGGCGGTGCAACGGAGTGGGCGTGGGCCGCGGGCGGGGCGAGCGAAGGAATGCGCGGCGGCGCGAGCGAAGGCGTGTATGGCGGCGCGAGCGAGGGGGTCGGGGGGGGTGCGAGCGAACAACGGATTTACGGCGGCCCGGAGCGTTGGGGCGGGCGGCTGGAGGAGAGGTAGACGTGTCACACGGGTACCTGGCGATCGTCCTTCACGCGCACTTGCCGTTCGTGCGGCATCCGGAAGCCACTTCTTACATGGAGGAAGAGTGGTTCTTCGAAGCGATCACCGAGACGTACATCCCACTTCTTCTCGCATTCGAGAACCTGGCGCGTGACGACATCGACGTGCGAATGACGCTCTCGTTCAGCTCGTCGCTGCTGGCGATGATGACCGACGACCTGCTCAAAGAGCGTTACGCCCGCAAGATCGACAAGCTCATCGAGCTTTCGGAGAAAGAGGTCGACCGCACCTGGAGAGAGGACCGGACCTTTCACGAGCTGGCGAAGATGTATCGCCACCGGTTTCACGAAACGCGCAACTGCTGGCGGCGCTACGACGGCGATCTGGTGAGGGCGTACCGCGCGCTCCAGGACGCCGGACGGCTCGAGATCATCACGTGCACGGCGACGCACCCGTTCTTTCCACTGCTCGACCGCAACTGGGCCGCATTTCGCGCGCAGATTCACGCGGCAGCCAGCTACTACGAACGGCTCTTCGGGCGCCGGTCGCAGGGGATGTGGCTGGGTGAATGCGGTTACGTTCCGGGCGTCGACGAGCTCATGCGCGAGGAAGGCATTCGATTCTTCTTCGTTGACACGCACGGGCTGCTTTTTGCCGACCCGCGTCCGCTCTACGGCGTGCACGCGCCGGTGTATTGCCGCTCGGGCGTCGCCGCGTTCGGACGCGATATCGAGAGCTCCAAGCAAGTCTGGAGCGCGCAGGAGGGCTACCCGGGCGACCCGACCTACCGCGACTTCTATCGCGACATCGGTTTCGATCTCCCCCACGACTACATCGCTCCGTACATCCACCCGGAAGGCATCCGGACGTTCACCGGCATCAAGTATTTCGCCGTGACGCATCGATCGATGGATCACAAGCGTCCGTACGACCCGCACCAGGCGTACCTTCGCGCGGCCGAGCACGCGGGCAACTTCATGTTCAACCGCGAGAGACAGATCGAGCACCTGCGCGCGAACATGGATCGGCGCCCCATCGTCGTCGCGCCGTACGACGCCGAGCTCTTCGGTCACTGGTGGTACGAAGGCCCGATGTTCCTGGAGCTGCTCTTCAGGAAGCTGCAGCACGACCAGGGCGTGGTCGCACCCATCACGCCGAGCGGGTACCTGCGCGAATACCCAACCAACCAGGTGTCCACGCCGTGTTGGTCCTCGTGGGGAGAAAAAGGGTATGGGGATTACTGGTGCAACGGCACCAACGCCTGGGTATATCGGCACCTGCACAAGGCCGCCGAGCGGATGGCCGAGCTGGCGCGTCGATTCCCCCATGCGCAAGGGCTTCAGCGCCGGGCGCTCAACCAGGCCGCGCGCGAGGTCATGCTTGCGCAGGCGAGCGACTGGGCCTTCATCATGAAGACGGGGACCACCGTGCCTTACGCCACGAAGCGAACGGTCGATCACGTGACGCGCTTCACGGGCATCTACGAAAGCTTGATCGAGGGCCCCATCGACGAGAGCTGGCTTGGGGAGATCGCGCGCCGCGACAACATCTTTCCCGAGCTCGACTACCGCATCTATGGGACGTGACCCGGTTGGCGCCAGGTCCGCAATCGGGGCCCTGTCGCGTGCATCTGTGCTAATCGGTGCCCGACGACGAACGGAGGCGGCGAGCATGGGTTTCAGGGCGGCTGAAGAACTCGACGGCATCGTGGCGAGGCATCATCTCAACGACCACCCCTTTTATCGCGCGTGGCGCGCGGGGACGCTGCCGCGTGCGGCGCTGAGTGCTTACGCCGCCGACTACGCTCCCTTCATTGCGGCCGTCGAGGCCGGCTGGCGGACGCTCGGCGAGGACGCTCATGCGGCCGAAGAGAGGGAGCACGCGCGACTCTGGGTTCGCTTTCGCGATGCGCTGGGGGTGCCCGAAGAGGCTGCGCGACGCCCAAACCCCCAGGCGGCGGCCCTCACCGCGCATGCCGAGCGCCTGTTCGCGGAGCCGGTGACGGCGCTCGGCGCTCTGTACGCTTTCGAGGCGCAGCAGCCGTCGACCGCCCGAAGCAAGCTGGATGGCCTGTGCGAGCGCTACGGCCTGTCGGAAGACGCGGCAGCTTACTTTCGCGCCCACGCCGACGACTATGGCGAGCGCGATCGGCTCGCGGCGCGCGCCGAGGCGCTGAGCCGCATGGACCTCGCCATCGCGCGTCAAGCGTGCGAGCAGGCATGCCTCGCCATGTGGGCGGTGCTCGATGGTGCGATGGGCGACGCGGCCGAAGCGTGCGCCATGGGACCCGCGTAGCCACCCGCGCAAGTCGCATGCGGCCTCGACGTGGACGACCACCGCGTCCGGGGCTCATTCGATCGACATTGGCCTGGGGCTTTCCCCGCGCCGCGCGGCCACCGCCCACTCGTACACCTGCTGATAGCGCTTGGCCGCGATGTCCCACCCGAACCGCTTCTTCATCGCGCGGCGCTGCATCGCGAGAAAATGCTCCGGCTGGCGGCGATACGTATCGACCGCCCAGCGCACGGTCGCAACGAGCGAATCGGGGTTGAGGTCCCAGAGTTTGAACCCCGTTCCGGCGCCCGTCGTCGGGTCGTAGTTTTCGACCGTGTCGTCCAGTCCTCCCGTTGCACGCACGATGGGGAGGGTGCCGTACCTCTGGCTGTACATCTGGTTGAGGCCGCAGGGCTCGAAGAGCGAGGGCATCAGAAAAAGGTCGGCGCCGGCCTCGATGCGGTGAGCGAGATCCTCGTTGAACCCGACCCAGGCGCGGAAACGATCGCCGCCGTGGTGCGAGCGCATCAGCAAGTATTCTTCGGCGGCACGATCGCCCGCTCCGAGGATGACGATCTGCGTGTCGAGGTCGAGCAGGCGGGTCAGCGTCGCGAGTATCACGTCGGTCCCCTTTTGGCCGCTCAGTCTGGACACGACCCCGATGAGCGGCACGTCCGGACGTTGCGCGAAGCCGAGCTCGGTCTGCAAAGCACGTTTGCAAACTGCCTTGCCGGAGAGGTCGGTCGAGCCGAACCATGCGGCGATTGCCGGATCGAAGCGCGGGTCCCACACCTGTTCGTCGATGCCGTTGAGGATGCCGACGAGGTCCGCTCCCCGAAAGCGCATGACGCGATCGAGCCCGGCCCCTCCGGGCCCGGTACGAATCTCGTCGGCGTACCGGGGTGAAACGGCGGTGATCTTCGTCGCGTGGAAAATGCCTCCCTTCAGGGGATTGACCGCACGGAAATCCTCGAGGCTGTCGGCGCGCATCTCGCTCCAGGGAATTTGCGTTGCGGACAGCTCGGTCGCGAGAAACTTCGCCTGATGGGCAAGGTTGTGGATGGTGAGCACCGAGGCGGAGCGTCCGAGGGTGCCGTCGCGCTCGACGGTGTTGAGGTAGATGGGCACGAGGGCGGTCGGCCAGTCGTGAACGTGGAACACGTCCGGCGTCCAGCGCAGGTGCTTGCAGAGCTGCAGAGCCCCGCGGCACAAGAACGCAAATCGGACGAGATTGTCCGACGCGTAGCTCCCCGGAGGGTCGTACAGGTAGCCGCGTGCGAAGAGCGATTCGTGATCGAGCATGTAAATGGGGACGTCGCTCCCCGGCAGCTGGGTCTCGAAGACACCCGACCAGGCCTCCCCGCGGCCAAGCGGCACGCCCAGCGGCGAGCCGTGTCGCAGCAGGCCGTGCGTCGGGATGACGTCGTACCTCGGGATGACCACCCGCGCGTCATGCCCGAGCGCTCGTAGCGCGATGGGCAGCGAGCCCACGACATCGCCCAGGCCCCCAGCCTTGGCGAACTGCGCGCATTCGGAGGCGACGAATAGAACGGAGGGGAGCTCGGCCATGGCTTTTTCAGGTGAGAATGAAGTTGTCGAGGGCGGCGACCAGCACCCCCACGATGCTCTCGCCTGCGATGAGTCCCGACGAGATCGGTATGACGAAACGTGCTGCCTGGCGAGGGGCGACGCGTGAAACCCCCCATGCGGCGACGGCCCCGATCGCAAAAGACAGCGACGTGTAGAACGGCAGCAGAAGGCCGAGACCGATGCCCGTGGCCGATGGCAGCCATCGCCTGTCCTTCGGGAGCAGCCACTCGGCGACCGCGAGAACGGTGCCCGCTACGATGCCGATCAGGATCCCTTGGCGGGCCATCGGGTGCAGGTTCCCGACGCCGAGTCGAAAGAGCTCCGCGACGGCCTTCCACTGCTGCGCGGCGGGAGCTGCGAATTGCGGGGGCCGTCCCTGGCTCCCGGTAAGGACGGTGGCGTCGGGCACGAGCAGGAAATAACCCAGAACCGAGGCGATCGTGCCCGTGAAGATGCCGAGAAACTGTGCGACGAACTGCCGGCGAGGGTGAGCGCCGAGAAGGTAGCCGGACTTGAGATCGCTGAGCAGATCGGCTGATGCGGCGGACGCGCTCGAGGTGATCGATGCCGTCATCAAGTTTGCGGCGTAGTTCTGGGGAATGAGCGCGCCGTATGCGAGCTGCATGATCTTCCCCATCGGTCCGATGGGAGTGATGTCGGTCTCGCCGGTCGCCCGGCAAGCGACGAGCGCGAGGAAGAACGTCAAGAATACCGCGAGCGCTCCGTAGTGAAGAGGAACGCGAAACGCGAGCCACGCGAGGACGACGACGGCGCCGGCGGAGACGGCCGTGCCGGTGACGAACCAGGTCATGGGCACCTCGACGCGATCGATCGCGCCGTCGGAGTCCGCGGTCCGCGCGCGGCCGATGTCGCCCAGGGCGCGTGCGATCGTCTTGAACTGGAGCGCGAACGTCGTCAGACCGTACGCCACCATCAGAGGAGCGCCGAACCAGAGGCCGATTTCCTTCCATGCGGCGCCTGGTCGCGTGAGCGCGGCCACGGTCTGGCCCGCCGCATTCGTCCATTCCCATCGTGTGGCCGCCGGTCCGATGGCGACGACTTGCAGCAAACCTCCGACCGTCATCGACGTCGCGGTGCGCACGCCGACGATGGCGCCCGCCGCGAGAAGGACGACGCTGTGATCGAGAACGACGTTCCAGGCCGACATCGGAAATAGTTGCGGGGTGAGGGCGCCGGTCCTTGCGTCCCGATGCATCGCCGAGATCCGCGGCAGCCAATCGAAGATCGCCGATTGCGCGGGCACCAGCGAGCGACGTTCAGCGTGTCCGGCTGCATCGGTCGCTCGGACGAGGTTCAAGCTCGTCAAGATCGGTACGATGCCGCCGAGGAAGGCCGAAGCCATGAGCGCCCTTCCCTTGGCGAGTGCCTCGCTGCCCTCGCTGTAGAGTCCTTGCAAGAGAACGGCGGCTGCGGTCCCCGACGGGAACTTGAGTCGTTCCCGGTTGATCATGTTGCGCTTCATCGGAACCCCCATGAGCACGCCGAGCGCCGCCACGCAGAGAACCCAACCGATGACGACGTACCAGGGAATCTGTGCTCCGCGAGGATTGGTGTCGCTCACCGACAGAAGCAGCATGGCAGGCACGGCGGAGACGAGAAGCGCGCTCGTCGACGAGCCAGCGGCCGAGGCCGTCGACTGCATGCAGTTGTTCTCGAGAATCGTCATCGGCGACTTGACGACCCCGATTCTCAATAGCGATGTCCAGATGGTGAACGACGCGATGCACGCCGTCAGGGCGACGCCCAGGCCCCAGCCCGCCTTGAGCCCGACGTACACGTTCGTGAAGGCCAAAAAGAAACCGAGGAACGTTCCCATCGCGACCGCGCGAACGGTGAGCTGGGCGGCGTCGCCGCGAAACGCGCGCGCGAGCCAGGTGGCCTCGTCCATCGTAGCCACCTCCTCCGGCGGGATCCGCAGAGGTCGGCTCTCCTCGTGCTGCTCCGGGGTGGTGGGCGGTTTCTGAAAGAGCGGCATGAGGGTGTCACAAGCTACAACGTCGGCGGGGTGGCGCGTGCTCAGAAGCTCGCGCCAGGTCCCCGTGCGCCGCTCGCGAGCCCGCGCTGGAGCGAGGCGATCGCGGCCGGCCAATCACCTCCGACGTTGCGTCGAGGGCTGCCCTCGCGGTACACACGTCGGACGGTCGGAGAAAGAGCATGCGGTCGAAGGACAGAGGCGTGGGCATCGACTCGATCGGGGTTTACATCCCGCGCCTGTACGTCGATCTCACGGGCGACTGGGCCAGGGTTCGCGCCCCGGCGCTCGCCGAAGGCGACGTGCGGAAGCTGATTGGCAAGGTCACCGAGGGTGTCGGCGTCAGGCGAATGGCCGTGATCGACGCCCATCAGGATTGCGCGACGCTGGCGGCCATGGCCGCCAAGCGGGCCATCGACGCTGCCGGAATCGATCCGACCGACATCGACTACCTCGCCGTCGGGACGGAGACCACCGTCGACCAATCGAAGTCGACGGCGGCGTACGTCCTCGGGATGCTCGAGAGGCATTACGGGGTGTCTCTGGCCGGTGTCGGCACCCCCCAGTTCCAGTTCGCGTGCATCGGCGCAACCTACGCGCTCGAAGCGGCCGCGAGCCGAATCCGAGCGGGCGACAATGCCAAGCCGTACAGCCTCGTGGTCGCGAGCGACGTTTCGAAGTATCCACTCGCCACGCCGGGCGAGTACACCCAAGGCGCCGGGGCGGTAGCGCTGCTCGTCTCACAGAACCCCCGACTGGTCACGCTCGAACAGGGTCTTTCGGGCACGGTCACGCGCGACGAGCGCGATTTCTTCCGCCCGAACTGGAGCCAGGAGGCGGTGGTCGACGGGAAGTACTCGATCGACGTGTACCTCGACTGCATCGAGGCCGCGTTCGCGGCATTTGCGACGAGGGCCGAGCGTTCGCTGGGGGGCGGCGCGGATCGCCTGTACGACGCAATCGATCACTTTCTCTTTCACGTTCCGTTCCCCCGCATGGCCGAATACGCGGCGGCGCGGGTCCTCACGAGCCTGTGGTTCGACAGCCCGCGGGATCGCGCGCGGCTCGCGGCCGAGGTGCCTCTGGTCTCGACCCGGCCCTCGAGCGCGGGTGGTTCGCGTCCGGGGCCGGACGCCGGCCCCCCGGGCGCAGGCGAAGTCGCTGCGGCGGGGCTGCGCACGGGCGCATCGACCGACGGTGGCGCAAATGGCGCGGAGCTGCGCGCTTGGCGAAAGGACGTGGAGCGCGCCGTGGCACGGTCCAGCATCTTTCGAGAAGCATTCGCGCGGAAAGTGGAGCCATCGCTCGCGTTCTCGCGAGACATCGGCAACATGTATTCGGGGTCGCTCTATTTGGCTCTGGCGAGCCTGCTCGAGCACGCGGGCGCGCAGTCGCTCTCGGGGCAGCGCATCGTGTTCGGCTCCTACGGCAGCGGCGCCAGCGCGAAGGTATTCAGCGGCCTGGTTGCCGATGGGTACGAGTCGATCGCTGGCAAAATCCGCGTCAGCGAGGATCTGCGGCCGGAACCCGAAGGAGGCCGCCGCGTTCCTCTCAGCGTCTCGGAGTACGAGCGGCTGCACGCGCTCGCCGACTCCGAGCTCGCATGCAGCGAGGAGCTCGCGCAGAAGCTCTCCGCCGGCGTCGCTCTCGAGCCGAACGAAGTGGCCGCCCTGCACGCCGCCTGGACGAAACCCGCGTGGCGCGTGAGGCCCCGGGGCGCATCGGTTCGCCCTCCTCACCACGAGTTCGCGCTCGACCACCTTGGAACGAGCCAGACGGCGCAGCGAACGGACCTCGGGTACCGGTATTACGTCTGGGCGCAGTGAGCGCGGGTGGACGCGGACACGGTAGGCCGC
>DASPUY010000245.1:0-14130 GCA_035622655.1 Polyangiaceae bacterium | reverse complement strand
TTCGCCTGCCCTGGATCCGACGCCGGGCCCACCTTTTCAGCGCCCTGCTGACCTTCACGGACTATCTCGACGCCATCCGCTACAGCTTTGCCGACCGGGCGACGCTCGAATACCTATGGTGGCCCTCGCCCTTCGACCACTAGCCGCCCTGAGACCCGAGTCGGTTTGTGGCTGTTCTTGGGTTCTGACCTAGATCGACGCGCCGTCGAACGTCTCGACGGGAAGCCGCGTGGGATCGAAGCCCTCGATGCATCGCAAATTCACTGAAATCATTTCCTTGCCGTCCTCTCCCGCCCCTCGCGAAAAAAGACGAACGCCGCACGTGCGGCAGAAGAAATGGTGGATCCGCTTCTTGCCGAATTGGTAATCGGCGAGATCACGATCCCCTGCGACCAGACGGAACGCATCGTTCGGCGCGAACGCAAGGAGCCACCCGGCCCTCGAGCAAATCGAGCAATTGCACGCGTACGCCTTGTCCGGCGGCGCCATGGAGACCTCGCAGCGGACGGCTCCACAGTGACAGCTCCCTTTGAAGTTCTGAATCCCGGCCATGCGCCCCACGATAACGCCGGGACGCGAACGCGCCAATCACATCATCGCGGAATGGGCGGCGCGACGACCGTGGGCGGCGTCGGGGTCGTGTTCTGCCCAATGGGTACGAGGCACGACGAGAGGTCGAACAGCATGAACTCGAGCGCCGCCTCCTGAGGCGTGAGCGGGTGCATGGCGCACCCGGTAGGCACGATTCCGCCTTGCATCGCGCCCCCGGCTCCGGCACGCCCGGCACCGGCGGGGTTGGGGTAGTCGGGGGGCACTCCCGGTTCGTTGACGCCGGGCCCCCCGCTGACGTGCAGGTCGCTGTAAACGATGCGCCCGCACACCGACGCGCCCGTGCTTCCAATCGGCGTGTCCACCGAGAAATACTGCGTCGCACTAGGCGCGGCGGTGACGCTGGGATCGAGGTGGATCCATTCTGTCGAAGGAGGTTGAACGAGAGCGCTGACGTTGTGGCGTGTGAACCAGATCGGAAGCTGGCTGCCCGTCAGCGCGCCGACCACTCCGAGCCACTGGTCGAGCGCCGCACCTTCGGGGAATGCCGCGCCGCTCGCGAGCGTCGTATCGATGTCGCCCGGGAACGACACGGTGTCGTCAATGGCCTGGACGCCGGTGATCCAAGTGGCGAGCTGGTCAGCGCCGGTATCGAACGGTCCGGTGTTGAACCAGGCGTAGTGAAAATGCGAAGCGAACACACGGCCGCCCGCGTTGGCGTAATCCATCAGGTACGTCTGAGGCGTCGCCGTCAGGGCCACGCCCGGGTTTCCCCCGGTCGTCTCGTGACCTTCGCACGAAAGCAGAACGACGTCGTGCTGATTCAAGTCGGCCTGACTGTCCCAGAGCGTCTGGTACGACTGCACCGACCCCTGGGCGGTCGTGGCACCGTGATACCCCGTGTAAATGTGGAGGTGGCCTCCAGTGGCCGAGCCGAGCACGTATTCGCTCGCCGAGACGCCGATGCGCAGCGGCAGACACTCGAGCGAATCAGCCCCTCCCGTCGAGATCGCGATGTCGGGCAGCGACCCCTGGGACGAATTCGCAGGCAGTCGAAGGTTGCCGACGTCATTCGGCTGATTCGCGACGATCGTGATGCCCGGATACTCAATTCGCCACTTGCCGGTCTGGACCACCAGTGTGACCGTTCCGGTCGGCGCGCACGTGATCTGGAAGGCCCCGGTCGCGTCGGTGGGTGGTCCAGCGGCGAGGACGGTGGCGGGATAGAGCTGACTGCAGCCGCAGGACAGAGGCACCGTATCGAGGTCGGGGAGCGGGGAGCTCGGGTCGGGGACGTAGACGGACACATTGTAGAGGGGGTTTACTCCCGCGGGATCGTAGACAAAGCCTGTGATCGTGGTGGTGTTGCCAGGACACGAGCAGACGCCTGCGTCGTCGCACACGACCGAAGTTGTGGCTGACGCGTCCAACGCGCCGCCATCCGTGCCGGCCGAAGCCCCGGGGCCGCCCCCGAGGAGGATGACCGACCCATCGAGACTCACGGAGATTCCGCTGCCGCCGCTGGCCCCCGTGGTCGAGCCCGCGACCCCGCCTTCGGGTCCACCAGCGAACGTACTGTCGAGAGGTGTGGAGTGAGCGCCGCCGCAAGCGCTCAAGCTCGCGAGGAGCGCCACGGACGCGACACCTCGAAGGGCTGGGCGCTCGACGCCCGTGGGCGGTGAGGCGTGGAACAACGACGCAATCGCTTCGACGAAGTCGCTTCGGTCACGGCCCTGGACCCTTCGAGCTACCGGCATGGAGAGTTGCCTCGCTGTTTGTCTCCGCAACACCACTGACGGAGGTCCTCCCGTAGTACCAAGACGTGCGTCAACCGAGGCAGCGCCCGGGACGTGAGGTGCCGATCCTCGAAGTCGTATTTTCCAAAGGCACACGGCTCCTGCACAGGTCACCCACGCCCGCCCCGCACCCCTCCGCTTCGAATGCACCCTACCAGCCTCATGGCCAAGGCGCTCCCCATCCGTCACCCGGATCAGGACGTCGACGCCGACGGTCGCATACGGACGACCAGGAATTGCGAACACATGTCCGCGCGGCGGGCGATCCGTCACCGCACCCGGACAAGCAAAGGCGCAGCCGCGGCGGCGCAGCGGCGGCGGCGGCGGCGGCGCAATGGCCGGACGCGCCAGAATCCGTCACAAGTGCACGTGAAGAGACCCGATCGAGAAGTGGCCGGCAATGGCCGCAGCCCAACGATCCGTCACGAAAATCTACATTGCCATAGGCCCGGTACGCAGAGCGCGGGCGGGAGCGGAGCGACCCACCCGCGGTGGGATCCCACCGCCGTAAAATCCCATCCACCACGGGATCCCATGCGCCACGGGATCCCATCCACCACCGGAAGCGGCGCCTATGGAGCCGCGCGAGGGAACGACCCTTGCCCAGATCGGCGGTCATGACGAGGCCACCCCTCGACCCGCTGCGGCCGTCCTCGGGTGCGCGGCAAACGCGGGCACCGCCCACTTCACGGCCGCGGCGCATGAGCTCCTCGCTGAGCAAGCGATGGGTTGTGGCAATCGGATTTGCCGCCGGGGGAATGGCGTTACTGGGCTGGCTCGTGTGCAAAACGGGCCCGATGCTCCTCTGCACGGCGTTCGAGCGCGCTCCCCGGTGGATCGCGATCCCGCTACTGATCGAGGGAGCTCGAATCGCCGTGGAGGCGTGGGGCACCCGGCGGCTGTACTGCCGACCGATCCCCTTCACGGCCCTGCTGCGCGCGGGACTCATCGGGTATGCGGTGGCGGCCTTGGCTCCCGCGGGACGCGCCACGGCCGAAGGGGTCAAGGCAGCCCTGCTGGCGCGTCATTCGCGCGTCTCTGACACCGCGGCCGCCGCCACCACCGTTCAGAGCTCGTCGCTTGCGGCAATCTCCCTTTTCTCGTGCGGCTGCGCAGCATGTGCCCTGGTCGTCTCGCCCGTCCTCGCTTGGACGTTTGCGTTGCAAGCGGCTGTGACCACCGCAGGTTCGCTATTCGTGCGTGGTGTCGCGCGTACGAGCCATCTCGGCCGTCTTTTCGCCCGCTTCGCGCCCAGGGCCGGCGCAATGCTCGATTCGCTGCGTTCGCATGCGCAACGTCACCGCACCGCGCAGCCGCTGATGGCCCTGAGCATGAGCCGCGCGCTCCAGCTCGGCGCCTACTGGACCATTCTCCGCGCCGTCACGGGGCACGCGGGATTCGCTTCGAGCCTGATGACGTTCGGCACTGCGCTGGTCGGCGGTACGCTGGGCGACTCCGTCCCGGTCCAGCTCGGGGTGAGCGACTTGACCTTCGCCACGGCGGCGCATGCCCTCGGCATCCCGGTCGAAGACGCCGTGGCGATCGCGCTCGTGGCCCACGCAGTGCAGATGGCCTGGATCGCAATCGGACTGGTCGCGCCGCTGGTCTGGCGTGACTACCGGAGGCCGCTTCGACAATCTTCGCCTCGGAAAAGCCGGCGACATCCTCCGGAACGAGGAGGCGACTGCATGGCCCTCTGCCCCGCAATTGCGCCGAGCGTCGTGCTCGCGCCCGGCGGATCCCCCGCGGCCGACCCGGACGGTCGAGATCTCGACCTGCGCATCCGTCGATGAAGGCGTACGCTGAGCAGGCGATGGCCGCTCCACCCGAGCCGCCGACCCCCGAGCGCAGAGCGACGGCACTGCGCTTGCCGCGCCTGGCGCGGGGCCTTCTGGCGCTGGGCACGGGAATCAGTGTGGCTGCGCTCGCCGCGTGGTGGTTGGGTGTGCGCGCCGACGACGTCATGGCCCACGCAGCCGGGATCTCGCGCTGGACGCTGGCCGCCTCGGTCGCTTCGGCGTTCGTCGTGCTGAGCTTGCACGCACTGCGATGGCATCTCGTCATGCGGCCGCTCCTGGGACTGGGCTACTCCGACGCGCTGTTCGCCCAGCTGGTCGGCGCGATGTTCAACGCCGTCCTTCCCGCCCGGGGCGGTGACCTGCTGCGGGTGCAGTACCTCGGCCGCCGCACGGGAAAAAGCCGAGCGACGATCCTGGGGACCGAGGTGGTCGATCGATGGCTCGACTGGTGGGGGTGGGTTCCCGTCATTGCCGTGCTGGCGGCGACGACGACCTTGCCCCGATGGGTATTCGGAGCGTTCGCGCTCCTCGTCGTGGTGCTCGCGGGCTGGGCGGCGCTCATGGTCGCCGCCCGCTTGCGGGGCTGGACCGCACGCCCGGGGTCGCGCGCAGGCGCCACGCTGCGCGCGTTCAAGGCAGGAATCGACGCCTTCGAATCGCCGCGGACCCTCGTCCTGGCGCTGCTCGTCGCGCCGCTGCCGTGGATCTGGGAGTCAGGGGCAATCGCCGCCATCAGCCGAAGCTTCGACGTTCACCTGACGTTTGCGACGGCCTTCTGCGTTCTCGTGGGATTCAACGTGGCCACGGTCGTACCCTCCCCGGGAGCCCTCGGCTCGGTCGAGACGGGGGGCACCGCGGCGCTCGTGTTCTTCGGCGCGCCTCGCTCGAATGCGCTCGCGTTCATGCTCGTCTATCACCTCACGCAGCTGCTCCCCGCAGTCGCCGCTGGAGCCGCCGTGCTCGTGGCCACCACGAACCGGAAGCTGCTGGCCTTCTTCGAGCGCGTGACGGCGTTCAGTTTTGCATCGGGGCAATCCAAAAGATGATCCCGTTGGTATCGTTGGCCACGAAGAGCCGACCGTCGCTCGAAAACGCGACGGCCGAAGGTCGGCCATGGCTCAGGGTCCCATCGTCCCAGCCCGTCGCGAAGTCGGTCATCGCCCCCGTGTCCGTTCCGCTCGTGTCCGTGGCGGGCAACGGCATTCCCGTGCTCGGGTTCATCGCAATCGCCACCATCCGCTCACCGGCCCAACTGCCCGCGGCACCGTGCGTCACGACGAAGGCGCTGCCGGTCCAGGGCGCAGGCCAGTTGCCGGGCTCAAAATCGATGCCGAAGGGCGTGTTGCCGATGAGAAACGAGTCGGTATCGGGAGTGATGTTGGCGCAGATCGCGGCTCCGGCGTCCCCCGCCGCTGGAAACGGAACGTCCTGCGTTGCACAGCACGGGAAGCCCCAGTCGTCGCCCTGGCGGATGGGCACGAGCTTTTCGTGGCCGCCCTCGTCCGCCGAGTAATCGAGTCCGAGCTCCAGGGCGAAGCACAGGTCGTGACCGCGCGAGCAGCGGACGTTGATCGGATTGCGCATGCCTTTGGCAACCGGAATTCCGCCTCCGTCCGGCCCGCCCAGCGGACCTCCATCGGCTCCCCCGAGCGACAGGATGCCGCCGTGGAAGGGACGCGACGGATCGCAGGCTTCGTCCTGATCGCCGCCGTTGCCGACGTAGATCGTGCCGTCGTCGGCGATGTCGAGGGTCTTCGGCCAATGAAGAACGGACTGGTAAATCGTGATGTCGGCGATGAGTGTGGTCGGGCTCCGCGGAGATCGATCGCCCGACTGGTAGGGGATGCTGAGGATCTGGATGCCGTTCTGGTAGAAGAATTGATTGTTCGCGAAGAGCATCCCCTGGGTGGAGGGGAGCCCCGACAGAAAGGTGATGACTTGATCGGCGACCCCATCGCCGTTGTCGTCGGGCAGCGCGACGATCGACGCGAGGCCGAAGGCGCCGTTGCCCCCCGTCGTGGCCGTCGTCGGCGACGACACGAAAAGTTCCCCTCCCGGAGCGAATCGCAGTTGGCGTGCATTGCCGCCACCTGGCGCGGCGGCAACCGTTCCGTAGTAGTGGGCGCAGAAGCCCGCCGGAAGGTGAAGAAAGCTCAGGTCGGCGCCCCCCTGTCCGCCCGAAACGGCGACGACCCCGTTCGAGGTGTACTGGATCGACCCGGGCAGGCTGCACGGGTCCGCGAGGGACGCGTCGGGACTCGCGTCCGCGTAGCTCGCGTTGGGGTAGACGACGGGGCTGGACGAGGAATTGCCTGTCGAACCGACGGTCGCATCGGGCAGACCTTGCGCCGGAGCGACCGGCAGGTCCGAGCACCCCAAGGCGGACAAAGACCCGCACGCGATCAGGGCGAGCAGCCGCTGAAACGTCTCTTCGCAGCCATGGCTGTGGTCGTTGGGTCGTTTCCCCACTGAATCCGGAAGCTTGCCATAAAACCGAGAGACGTGGGTAGCTCGCGACGACGCGAGGATTTCCGTCTCGGAAACGACCTGGAAATCGCGCTGCAAACGTCGCGCGCGACATCGCCGTGCGAGCATGCCGCGGTGAGCGTCACCAAGCCCGTCGACGTTCCGGCGCCTGCGAAGCGCCGGCTCCCTAGCCCGCCCGCGCGGCTTCCGGCACGCATCGACCCGGAGCAGTTTCGCCGCGATTTGCTCGATCACCTTCTCTACACCTGCGTGAAGGAGCCGGTCGACGCCGGCCCGGTGGACCTGTACCGGGCCATGGCATACAGCGTCCGTGATCGACTGGTCCAGCGCTGGCTGTCGACGCAGCGCACGTACGTCGAACGCGACGTCAAGCGCGTGCATTACCTGTCGGCCGAGTTTCTCACCGGGCGCAGTCTCGGGCTGTGCCTCGTCAATCTGGGCCTCTACGGCGCCGCCGAGCAGCTTGCCGCATCGATGGGATACGACCTGGGCGACGTCCTGGAAGCCGAGGGAGACCCGGGGCTCGGCAACGGGGGCCTCGGCCGTCTCGCCGCGTGCTTCATGGACTCGCTGGCGACGCTGCAGCTGCCCGCCGTCGGCTACGGAATCCGCTACGAGCACGGGATCTTCGAGCAGCGGATCGAACGTGGCCAGCAGGTGGAGCACACTGACAACTGGCTTCAGTTCGGCAATCCTTGGGAGTTGCCCCGCGACGACCGCGCCCAGACGGTGCGCCTCTACGGCCAAGCTGAAATGCGCAAGGACGAGCACGGGCGACTCACGTGCGCGTGGACCGGTGGGCAGCTGGTCATCGGCGTCCCCTACGACTCGTTCATCGTCGGTCACGAGACCGACACCGTCAACACGCTGCGCCTCTGGGCGGCGCGCGCTTCGAGGGACTTCGACCTGCGCCTCTTCAACGACGGAGACTATCTGCGAGCCGTCGAAGAAAAGGTGCAAATCGAAAATATCTCGAAGGTGCTCTACCCCAACGATCAGACCGAGCACGGCAAAGAGCTTCGCCTCAAACAGCAATATTTCTTCGTGGCCTGCTCGGTGGCCGACATCATTTCGGAGTTCAAGCGACGGCACGACGACTTCCGGCTCCTCCCCGAGCGCACCGCCATCCAGCTCAACGACACGCATCCTTCGATCGCGGTGGCCGAGCTGATGCGCGTTCTCGTCGACGAACAATCGCTCGACTGGGACCTCGCCTGGGATATCACCCAGCGCACGATCGGGTACACGAATCATACGCTGATGCCGGAGGCGCTGGAGAAGTGGCCCGTCGCCATTCTGGGCCGCGTTCTGCCCAGACACCTCATGATCATTTATGAAATCAACCATCGCTTCATGCGCCAGGTCAACACCCACTGGCCGCTCGACCCTTCCCGCATGGAGCGTATGTCGATCATCGAGGAGGGACCGGTCAAACAAGTTCGTATGGCCCATCTCGCGGTCCTCGGCTCGCACAGCGTCAACGGCGTTGCGAAGCTTCACACCGAGCTCGTCAAGCACGAGCTGCTGCCGGATTTCTGGGAGCTCTTCCCGGAGCGTTTCAACAACAAGACCAACGGGGTCACGCCGCGTCGCTGGCTGCTCTATTCGAATCCCGCGCTCGCTCACCTGCTCTCGCAGCGGCTCGGTCCCGACTGGATCGATCGCGATCTGGCGCGGATCTCCGAGCTCTCCGCGTGCGCCGAGGACCCGACGCTGCTCGATGCGCTCATCGAAATCAAGAACGAAAACAAACGCACGCTCGCCGCCAAGCTCTTCAAGACGACCGGGGTCTCCGTGGACCCGAGCTCGATGTTCGTCGCGCAGATCAAGCGAATTCACGAGTACAAGCGCCAGCTCCTCGCTTGCCTCGAAGTCATCGCCCACTACTGGTCCCTCAAGATGGAGCAACCAACCGCTGCGACCACGCCGCGCGTGTATGTCTTCGCGGGCAAGGCGGCTGCGGGATACACGACCGCGAAGCTCCATATTCGATTGATCAACGACATCGCCGAGGTCATAAACGCCGATCCGGCGACGAGCGATCGGCTCAAAGTCGTATTCGTCCCGAACTACGGCGTATCGCTCGCACAAGCCATCATTCCGGCGGTCGACGTGTCACTGCAGATTTCGCAGGCGGGCAAGGAGGCGTCGGGCACGAGCAACATGAAGCTCGCCCTGAACGGCGCCCTCACCGTCGGGACTCTCGATGGGGCCAACGTCGAGATTCGCGATGCGGTGGGCCACGACAACTTCTTCTTGTGCGGCCTGACGATCGACCAGGTCCGCGCCCTGTGGAGCGCGGGATACGTTCCCGGTCGCTTCGTCGCGAGGAGCGAGGAGCTCGCGAACGTGCTCGATCTGCTCGCATCGGGCTTTTTCTGCATGGACGAGCGAGACCGCTACCGGGGCATCGTTCAAGGGCTGCTGCGGAGCGACCCGTACATGGTCTGCGCGGACTTCGATTCGTACGCGGCGGCGATGCGTCAAGCCGCAGACGTGTACGGCTCCCCCCGAGAATGGGCCCGCCGCTGCTTGCTCAACATCGTGGGCGCGAGCGCGTTCTCGAGCGACGCAACGGTGCGAGCCTACGCGCGCGACGTCTGGGGCATCGTCCCGGTCCAGCCGGAGCTCCCCGGTCCGCCGAAGACAGAGCTCGCAGGCGCGGCGCGACCCGGCGCGTCCTCAGTCGCGCTCGAGTGAGCAGCCGACGCGAGCGCCTCGCGGATGACCCGCGTCCCGGTCGCATACGACCCGAAGGCCGGAGACGGGCGGGGCATGCCGCTCACTTCACGGGATCGGAGCGCCGTGCGACCCGCATCCCGAGCGCATCGATCCGGCTCGACAGCGTCGTGCGCGCAATACCGAGCTCTCGCGCCGCCTGCGCCACGACCCCGCCGGACTGGGTCAGCGCCTGGCGCAACACGCCCTGCTCGCGCTCGTCGAGCTTGGCCCGATCGGCCTGGAGGCGCTGCCAGGTGACGCCCAGCGGTGCGGGGGTGGCAGTGCCGGTGTCGGTCGCCGCGGTCAACGAGGCGTGATCGACGTCGCGCGCCTCGAGGTGCTCGGGAGTCAGCAGTGCGGCCTCCGGGTCCCGCGCGACCGCGCGCTCGCGAGCCCGTTCGATCGCCCGCTCGAGCTGCCGGACGTTGCCGGACCACTCCAGCGCGGGCGAGACCAGCAGACGGCGCAGATCCACCGAGAGCGACCAGCGTCGCGCGGGGTCGACTCGCGTGAGTGTCCCCTCGGCCAGCGCCGTGATGTCCTCGCGCCGTTCCCGCAGGGGCGGTAGCTCGATCGTGAGCGCGGCGATGCGGTAATAGAGATCTTCGCGAAAGCGTCGCTCGCGAATCGCGACCCGCAGATCGCCGTTCGTGGCCGCGATGATCCTCACCTTCGCCCGTTTGGGCTCGGCTCGATCGTAGCCGAGCGGGCGATACGTGCCGAACTGCGTGAAATCGAGCAGGAGCTGCTGCGCGTGGGGCGGCAAATTGAGGATCTCGTCCAGGATGAGCGTGCCGCCGTTGGCGAACTCGGCCAGCCCCATGCGCTTGCCCGTCGCCCCCGAGAAGGCGCCCCGCTCATGGCCGAACAGCTCCGAGGTGATCGTGTTCAGGTCGTCGCTCGATCCCAGGACGGCGCGAACGATGGGCCGCCTGCCGCTCGCTTCGGCGATGGCTTGAGCAAGCAGCGTCTTGCCCGTGCCGGACTCCCCGAGGATGAGGATCGGGGCGTCACTCCCGAGAGCCGACTGGATCTCGTCACGCAAGCCCCGTAGCCCGTGAGACGCAAGAACCTCCTCGAGCGGGGGCGTCCTTCGCGATTCGGTGCAGTGGCTTTGCGCTTCGCGAAGCTGCTCGCGTACGCTTTGCGCGCGAGCGTGCTGATCGAGGAGGGCTCCGATGAGCACGGCTGCGGAGACGAAGAACTCGCGGTGCCGATCGGTCGCGAACTTGCGCGGGTCCCGAAAGTCCACGTACAGCACACCCCGCGGCTGGTCGCGCGGCGTCGTCGCGCCATACAGTGGTGCGGCCATGGCCGACAGGATCCCGAGGACGCTGATGCTCGCGGACGCGTGTGTCGTGGCGAGAAGGTCCCATGTCGCGCACTGGCCGGACTCGAGCGCGCTCCGGATGAGCGACTGACTCATCTCCTCGCGCTCCTGCGTGGACAGCGATTTGCCGCGACCCCGTGCGTTGACGACGCGCGCGCCGCCACCGGGGCTCGTCAGGAGGATGAGCCCTCGGTCCGCGCCGAGAACGTCGACCAAAATGTCGAGACTCTCGTCGAACACGTCGTCGCTCTCGAGGACGCCGAAGAGCCGATCGACGAGCAGCCGCATCGTCCGCCACATCGTCTCGGCGTCGAGCGTTCTTTGGTCGGCGAGCGCGTCGGACATCAGCGGCCCACTCTACACTCACGTGCGCGAGCCGGACCAGCCGCCGATGGTGCTCGCGCCGAGTCGTCAATGCCGCGTCGTCAATGCTGGTAGGCGCCGAGGTCCGGGCTTCCCGTGCGCGGCGACGGATTGAAGCACGCCGCCGCGACGCCGCCGCTACTCTGGATGTAAGAGTAATCGACGGAGTAGATCCACCAGGTCGGCAGGGTCAGGCTCGTGGTGTTCCCGGTGGGAGCTCCCGAAGTGACGCAGCTCGGATTGAAGCCGATGTCGCTCGTCGGAGCACCGTTGGCGGTCGAGCCGGCCCCCACGATGTTCGAACCGGCCGACGACGTCAGGCGAAAGTCGGGGCTGACGCCCGCCGGATCGTTGAAGAACGGGGTCGCGGCGCCCGCATTCACGCCGTAGTTCGTGGGGGCGATCGCGAGGGACCCGGTATCGTTGAACGCGGCCTGGGTGCCATTGTACCCATCGGCGGCCGCCAGGTTGTTCTGCAGGACCGCGCCCATCAGCGTCTGCGCCGATGAAAAGAAAATCTCTCCCGGGTCCTGCGGGCTGGTGGCCATCGAATCGAGGCCGTCGTGATAGCAGCTGTTGTTGAGGATGACGGAATTCACCGAGGTGGTGAGGCGGATGCACGAGCCTCCGTTGCGGAAACCGATGTTGTTCACGAAAGTCCCGCCCGTGCCGATATCGTCGAAGATGAAGCCGCTGCCGTCGGTGTGTTCTTGGTTGTCGACGTTCTCGAACGAGACGGTGCGCTCGACGACGTTGTCCGCGGGAGTGCCCTGCGCGCCGAAGATGTCGACGCCGCTGGACCAAGAGTTGGTCGTGCTGGCGCCGTTATGAGCCACGATGCACTGGCCGACGTGTACCCCTGTCGCGCTGTGAAACGCGATGCCGTTGGCGGTGTTCAGGTCGGCGATGCAGTTGACGAACTCGAGGTGACCATCCGAGTCGGTCGTTCCGTCGCCGGTCCACATGTTGGCAAACCCGCTCGACGCGTTGAGCGACGCGATGCCGTTGAAGCTGAGGTACGTTCCCGTGACGGAGATTCCCGCGCCTCCGTTGAACATGGGAAGCTCGCCGGGATACGCGACGAACGAGATCCAGGCGCTCGCCGTCCCCGAGGCCGTCACGAAGCGTCTGCGCGTACGTCCCGCCCCGAAGACAGACGATGTCGCCGGCCGCCACCTTGCCCGAGGCGGTGTTCAGCAAGCAGGGCGAGGCCAACGTGCAAGCCGTGCCGCTGCCGGTCGGGCTCGCGTAGAAAGTCGTCCCTGAGCCGGTGCACGAGCTGGCTCCGAGAATCGCCATGGGCGTCCCGCCGTTCGAGTCCCCACCGGCGCCCGAGCTACCGCTGCTCGAGGAACCGCCCGTCGAGCCACCGCCACTGGAGCTCCCGCCGCCCGTGCCGCCGTCGTGGCCCGATCCCGAGCCATTGACAGAGCCGCCGCCGCTGCTGGATGCCCCGCTCGAGCCCTTCGAGCCCGACCCGCCGCTGGACCCCTCGCCGTTCGGCGCGCTCGCAGTGCCCCCGGAGGAGCCCGAGTTGTTCCCCACCGGAGCATCGTCCCCCGAGCTGGAGCCCCCACTGCCGCTGGAACCGCACGCGGCACCCAGGCCCACGATCAACGCGATCCGAACGAATGCGGAGATGCAGCGACGCACGATAGGACCTAACGACGCCACCCTCATTGCACCATGGACGAACGATCCAAGGCATCCCCGCGATGCGGTGTCCAAACCTCGTCTCCGTCGAGGATCTTTCCATGTGACTGCACATTTCGGTGCGGGCCAGAATTCGTCGGCCGCGCCTGCCGCCATACGGTCGATGTGGGACACCGGGAGCGACCTCGGGTATTGACGTCGCGAGCCTGCCCGACGGGGCATGGGGCCCGCCGAGTGGGGTATAGGGATGGGATGGGCAGGGTCCTCATCATCGGGGGCAGCGGTTTTCTCAGCGGGGCCATGGCGCGGCGTGCTCTGTCCGAAGGACACGAGGTTTGGACGATTACACGCGGACGGCGCGCCCTGCCGGAGGGGGTCCACGCGCTCACCGTCGATCGACGGGATCGACCCGCGTTCGCGTCGGCGATTGCCGGAGCGTCGGTGCGCTGGGACCTGGTCGTCGATTGCATCGGCTTCGATGCGGCGGACGCCCGGCAGGACGTGGAAGTATTGACGGCTTCGCGGGCCGGCCACCTCGTGTTCATCTCGACCGATTCGGTCATCGAGCCGATCGACCGCCCCTGGTCGATCGACGAGACCTATGAGCGTTTCACGACACTGGCGTATGGGTTGGGCAAGCGCGAGGCGGAGGAGGTCTTCCTCAAGGCAGCCGCGCGCAGGGACCCGAACCGGGCGCGTTGGACCATACTGCGTCCCGGACACATCTACGGGCCGGGATCGCTCCTCGGGGCACTGCCGCGGCACTGGCGCGACCCCGACTTGCTGCAGCGCATCGAGGCCCAGCAGGCGCTCGCGCTGGTCGGCGGAGGACGTTTTCTCCACCAACCCGTCTTCGCCCCCGACCTGTGGCACATGGCTCAGAGCTGTGCACGCAGCCCCAGGAGCGATGGCGAGATCTACTTCGCGCCGGGACCCGACACGATCGAAACTCGGGACTACTACCGTTTCGTCGCGGAGGCGCTCGGCACTTCCCTACCGCCGATCGAGGAAGTGTCGGTCAGCAGGCACTTGCAGGAGCATCCGGAGGATCTTCCGGCCTGCTGTCATCGTGTAACTTCGACGCGCAAAGCGCGCGCCCACGAGCTCGCACTGCCGACGACGCCCGTCCGCGATGGAATTCGGACGCACGTGCAGTTCCTGCGCAACCATGCGAGCTCGGTCGAGGGGCCGGCCCGGCCGAGGACTCTCGCCGGCGCGAATGTCCTTGCCAACGCGACGCTTCTGGGCGCCGCGACCATTTTGGCCAACGCGACGGCCCTCGTTTGCGCCACGTCTCTCGCGTTCGCCGCCGGCTGTGGAACGTCGGGCGGCGGCTCCCCGGGCGCGTCCGCATCGAGCGCGTCGGGTGCCACCGTGGACAACGATGCGGCAGGCACTTCGACCGAGAGCGCCGGTCGCGCGTCCACGGCGA
>DASPUY010000244.1:0-2912 GCA_035622655.1 Polyangiaceae bacterium | reverse complement strand
CCCCCCGAAAAAACGACGAGGTCCTCGATGCGACGCTTGTATCACGACCAGCTTCCGCTCGCCCCGAGCGACGCGCAGCATCCTCGCGCCGCCGAACTGTTGGAGATGAGCCACGTGCTCGATGCCATGGAGGCGCCGCTGGTGTCGATTCGGCACGACCTCACAGGTCGCCGCAAGGTCGCGGTGAAGAAAGGTCGCGAAGGACTTTCGGCTGAGCAGGTGCTGCGGATCGGGATCGTCAAGCAGATGTTCGGTTTCAGCTACGAGGAGCTCGCATTTCATCTGGAGGATTCGTTTCAGCTTCGCGCGTTCTGTCGGCTCTCGCCGTCGATGTCGTCGCCGAAGAGGTCTGCGCTCCAGGCCAATATCGGGGCAGTCCGCGCCAAGACATGGCAAGCCGTCAACGAAGCCGTGGTCTTCGAGGCCCGCCGGCGCAAGGTGGAAGACGGTCGGTGGATGCGCACGGACGCCACGGTGGTCGAGTCGAATATCCATCATCCGCTCGACTCCGCCCTTCTCTGGGATGGCGTTCGCGTCCTGACGCGCATCATGCACCGCGCAAACGAGGAGTTTGGAACGGCGGCGTGCAATCACGCCCGTCGCGCGAAGAGACGCAGCGTCGCCATCCTGCATGCAGGGACCATGGAGCGACGAATCCCGCTCTACAAGGACCTGCTTCTGGTCGCCAAGTGGACGGTCTCATCTGCCGAAAAAGCAAAGGAGCAGCTCGAGTCGGTCGGCTCCAACGGGATCGCCCGTGCCGCCTCTCTGAGCCACTTTTTGCCCCTTGTTCGAAGGGTCATCGACCAGACCGAGCGTCGCGTGATCCATGGCGAGCAAGTGCCCGCCCGTGAAAAGCTCGTCAGCATCTTCGAGCCGCACACAGACATCATCCGCAAGGACCGACGCGATACCTTCTATGGGCACAAGGTGACGCTCTCGACGGGGCGCAGTGGGCTGGTCCTCGACGTCGTGATCGAGGACGGCAATCCCGGCGACTCGACGTTGGCCGTGCGTTCGACCGAGCGGCACACGGCGCTCTTCGGAAATCCTCCCGACCGCGTTGCGTTCGACGGAGGCTTTGCCTCGAAGAACAACCTGCACGCGATCAAGGAGGCGGGAACGAAGGAGGTCTGCTTTTCGAAGCCCGCGGGCGTCCCCGTCGACGAAATGACTTCTACCCCGCGCATTCGGCGAATGCTCAAACGCTTCCGTGCCGGCATCGAGGCTGGCATCTCCTTTCTGAAGCGCTCCTTCGGGTGGGACCGCGTGACTTGGACCGGTCTCCCGCGGTTTCACGCGTACGTATGGTGCTCGGCCGTCGCGCACAACCTCCTCATCTTCGCCCGAACGCTGCTGGCTCGCGGCACCGACCAACCGGCGTAACGCCACTGCTTCTCATCCGGCATGGCAGCGCACGCATCAGCGTGCGCGACGTCGACGTGTGGGCGCAACCACGCAGACACGGCGATTTTGCTCCAAATGAGCGGGCAGACCGCTGCCCACGGCTCCAGACGCCGTGCCGGCTCACGCCTGCGCCGGCGTTCCGCGGCTCAGAAACGCCCTTCCCGGACGCGATCTAAACTAGCGGTTTCGGCTGGGGGGCGTGGGGTGGAGCGGCTGCGCTCCCCCCACCAGAGCGTTCCGCGCAAGCGGAACGCGGACTAGGTCGGTCAGGGCGTCGCGGCGATCTCGGCGACCCAGCGGCGTGCCAGGGCGCAGTTGCCGGCGCTCGACCAGCTGGACGGTCCGCGGTGCGCAGGCCCAAGCACGAACACGAGGTCGTTGTCCGCCCGGGCGACGGCAATCGGACCGCGATCCGTCCGCTCTCGGCAGGCAAAGGTGGCGCCTGTAGCGCGCGCCGGACCGAGCTGCTTGTCGAGAGCGCGGGCAATCGCAGCAAACGCATGCACCGCGCGCGCATCCTTGGTGGGTGCCTCGTCGAAGCGCAGCCTCCACGCGAAGGCGAACCGGTCCCCGCTGGTCACCAGCACGCCGCGATCGCCGCCCCACCCGCTGCTGGTCTCGGCGGCCGCCGCGGGGTCCATCCATTCTTCGAAGGCGAGACGCGCTCCGAGCTCCCCCTCCGAATCCTCGTCGGCCACGGCCCAGCCGCGTCCCAGGCTGGAAAAGGGCGGAGCACTCACGGTCAGGGGCAGCTCGTGCGCATCCCATTTATCGAGATGCAGAATCTGTTCGGTGGTCGTGGGAGCACTGTCCCAGGCCCTATTCACCTCGGACCATCCCCCCCGGCGCCGCAACGCGTTGACGAAAAGCGTTCCGTAAATGTATGGGGCGGCAAGCGATGACCGCATGATGCGCGGCGAGTCGGCTCCCGGCCCCTGGCTCATTCCATTTCGGATCTGCTGGATGAACACCTGGTCGGGAATCTCGGCCGCGCTACGCCGAGTTCCAGGCAGGGCCCGCGCGATCATGACATCGAACATCGCGCTCGTCGCGTCGCCCTCCGCGAGCGCGCTGACCGCCTCGGAGCGATCTCCCTCGCCCGGATGGTACTTGGATCGGGTCTCCAGGTCCCAGTGCTGGTCCTGGAGTGCGTGGACCAGCTCGTGTGCAAGAGTGGCCGTGGCCTCGTCGTCTCCCAGATCGCTCGCCATGTACATCGTCTGGTCGGCCGGCTCGTAATATCCGGCGAGCTGCTCCTCGAGCAGTCGGTACTCGGCCGCCTCGTAATCGAAGTGCGTCGGAAGGAAGCCGAACAGCTGGAGCGCGAGCCCCTCGTCGCGAATCGCTTCCGGCGGCAGCTCGCGCGAGACATGGTCCTTGACGCGCGCGATGAGCTCGTCGCGCCCAAGCCTCTGTGCAGGGACGGACTTGCTCGAGGCGAGCCCACGCGCGGCTTCGACGCGCCGGAGCATGTGCGCGACGAGCCGTGACTCCCGCGTCTCCGG
>DASPUY010000243.1:0-15258 GCA_035622655.1 Polyangiaceae bacterium | reverse complement strand
CGCCCGGGTCACGCGCGTCGAGCACCCCGCGGGGATGAGCCAGCAGTCCGAGCTCGTCATCGATGGCCAAGCCGACGCGAACGGCCCCCGGATCAACGCCGCAGGTGCGGCGTCGGTTTGCAGTCACGACAACCCCGCTTTTAGCGTGTGCCCCGCCGGGCCGCCACGGGCACCGACCCGAGCCATGACGAGTTCGCCGGTTGCACGGGCTTGACCCGACCGTCCGCTAGGGTCCATAAGTCCCAGCTCTCCGAAGTTTTCGGCGAACCTTTTCCTGGAAGATGATCCCGCCCAGAGCCGTCAAAGGCATGAACGACGTGCTCCCCGACGAGATCGGGCGATGGCAACACATCGAGCGCGCGTACGCGCGGACGATGAGCCTTCACGGATATCGGGAGGTACGAACGCCTTACGTCGAGGAGACGTCGCTGTTCGTCCGAGCCATGGGAGACGCCACCGACGTGGTGGAAAAGGAGATGTACTCCTTCGAGCACCACGGCGACGGGCTCACGCTGCGCCCGGAGGGGACGGCCGGGGCCGTTCGCGCCTACCTCGAGCATGCGGTGCAGGGGCGGGAGCCGGTGACCCGATGGTGGTACGCGGGGCCGATGTTTCGCGCCGAGAACACGCAACGCGGCCGCTACCGTCAGTTCTCGCAGCTGGGAGCCGAAATATTCGGCGACGACGGACCCGGATGTGACGCCGAAATGATCGCGATGCTCGTGGAGTTTCTGCAGAGCCTTGCGGTGCCCGACGTGCAGCTCCTGGTCAATTCGCTGGGGGGGCCCGAGGCGCGCAGTCGCTACCGCGCCGCGCTGGTCGCCCATCTCACGCCGCGCCAAACATCGCTTTCGCCCGAATCGCAGCGCAGGCTCGCGACCAACCCGCTGCGTATCCTCGACTCGAAAGACGAACGGGATCGAGAAGCGGTCCGCGACGCGCCGACCATCCGCGAGTTCGTCGATGCGGGCGATCGCGAGCACTTCGCGAAGTTGCTCACCTACCTCGACGCCCTCGGAACGCCGTACGGCGTCGACGAACGACTCGTGCGCGGGCTCGACTATTACACGAGCACGCTTTTCGAGATCAAGGGCGCGCACGGCAAGCTCGGCGCCGGAAACACCCTCGTCGGGGGCGGTCGCTACGACCGGCTCGTCGCTGACCTCGGAGGGCCCGCGGTCCCGGCAATCGGATTCGCCGCGGGCCTCGAGCGCCTGCTCATCGCCAGCGAGCTGTCGGCACCGGCGAGCGCCACCGATGCCCTGATCGCGCCCGTCGGCGACGCAGCGATCGCGCCGGGTCTCGAGCTCGCGCGAAGGCTCCGACGATTCGGGATTCGCTGCGAGATCGACTCGCGCGGTGGCTCGCTGAAGAGCCAGCTGCGCAGGGCAAATCACCTGGGCGCCCGCATGGTGCTCATCCTCGGCGACAGCGAACTCGCAGACGGGTCGGTCCAGGTCAAGGACCTCGAAGCGCACAGCCAGGAGCGGATGCCTCGCGAGCCCGCGTTACGGGTGGTGGTCGACCGCCTGATGGCGGCGTCGCGGAGCGTGGACCCGCCGACCCGATCGGAGCGACCGTGAGTGTGACCCTGTCCGCCGGGCGCGCGCCTGCTGGAAGCGCGTCGGGTCGGATCTTGGCCTGGCTTTCGGCTCTCGCCGTCGCCGCGAGCGCCAGCCCGGCTTGGGCCCAAGGGCGACGCGGCCAGCGCCCGCAGGAGCCGTCGCAGCGCTCCCAGTCGTCCCAGCCGACGCAGTCGACCCATGACCAGGACGATGAAGAAGACCACAGCTCGGTTCTCCGCGGCGAGCCCGAGGTGACTCCGCCCGCCGACCCGCTGGCCGTGTCGCCGGACACTCGCGCGCGCATCGGGACCGACTGGGACCACGGACCACCTTCACCGGACGGGCCCATCGAGCACACGCGCTGGTTTCCTTATTACGAGTCGCGGCAGGGAGATTCGCGATTGCGGCTCCTGCCGCCGCTGTTCGTCGAACAGACACGGGGGCTACGGGATCCGAGCCAGGCGCTCTACGGCGTCCCGAACACCGAGGACACCCAAGGTCTCTACGGGCTCCTCTACTACCGACGCCGTTCGCTCAGGCTTGACATGGATGTGGTCTTTCCTGCGTTCTGGCGGGTTCGGGACGGTGACAGCCACGTGGTGGTGGTCGGGCCAGTCGTTCACCGCGAGGCGCCGGGCGAGAACGACAACTGGCTGGCCCCCCTCTATTTCCAGGGAGCACGCAAGGACGGGGGTTACTTCCACTCGCCTCTGTTGCTCACCACCTCCCACTGGGGCACGGATGGCGCGTTCACGCTCGTCGGGCCGTACTTCCGCGCTCGCAGCGGTCGTGACGTCGATTGGGGAGTCGCGCCCTTCTATTTTCACGGGGACAACGGAAGTCTCGAGGGCAATCGACGCGCGTACACGCTGATCCCGCCCCTCCTGACGTACACCGCCGAGCACGAGCTCGACGGCTCGTCCATCACGGTCGTCGGGCCCGTCATTCACCAATCGGATCCGAAGCGGGACGTCTTCGACGTCGCGCCGCTCTACTTTCACATTCAGGGGAAGCCGGAAACCGGAGGCGTGCCGGAAGAGCACACGACATTGCTTCCATTTTTCCACTATGGCCACGACCCCAACCAGTCACTGTTCATCCTGCCTGGGTACTATCGTCGGGTCACGAAGACGACGGACACCCTCCTCTCACTTTTCTATTCGCATGCCGAGACGCGGAGCGGCGCCACCTCGCTCAGCGCCGCCGGGCCGATCGTACCGCTGTGGTGGTCCTACCAAGACCGTGACGTCGGAACGCGAGCCTGGGCGCTCGTGCCCTTCTACTTCACGTCCGACAGCCCCGCCGAGCACGAGTGGATGACGCCGCTGGCGGGACGATTTCAGACCTACGGCGAATCGACCACTTTGTGGGTCTTTCCCACGTTCACGTTCAATTCGAACACTCACGGTTGGGAGAACGACTTTCACCCGTTCATTTACACGGGCCGGAACGACGATTCGAGCCACACCGTCATTGCACCGGTGTTCTGGGACTTTGCCAACACCAACGGCAGAACGACGATCGGATTCCCCGTCTACTGGCGCTTTGCGGACACGCGTGATCAATCGGTCTTCCAGGTGGCTGCAAACACGCTTTACATTCAAAAAGGTGTCCCCGGCGGGATCGACTGGCAATTTCATTTTCTGCCATTCTTCTCTTACGGAGAAAATCCGAACGGCTACTTCTGGAACGTGCTCTTCGGTCTTGCGGGTTACACGCGGGATGCAGCGGCGTCCCAGGTGCGCGCATTCTGGATTCCTTTCAATGTCGCAGGCGCCGCGGGGCAAACACAGACGGCGCTCACCAGGTGATTTCGTTTTGGGGGTCAGTTTTTTGTTTCGGGGGCTCAGTTCATCCTGAGCCTTTTTGTTTTCGGGGGCTCAGTTCATCCTGAGCCTCGCTCCGCCTCGCCTCGCTGGCGCTCGCTCGGCTCCGCTGCGGCAGACCCGCCAAGCCATTCACGTCGTGGGGAGCGCCGCTCCCTCGCGCCCCCAGCATGAGCAAAATGCGGAAAGCGCCGCTCCGCCCGAGCCCCCCGGCAGGGGAGAGTGCGGCGGGGCCGTCGAGCCGTTCACGGCAACGGGGGGCGCTGGCCTCGAGCCTCTGAGCAGGAACCTCGGGGCTCTGAGCAGGAACGAGGCACGACACGGGCGAGCAGCGCGATGGCAGCGTCGATCTCGAGCGGCGTGGTGTCCTCGCCCAGAGAGAAGCGTACCGTGGACGCCGCGGCCGCGGAGTCCCCCATCGCGAGGAGTGCGGGCGACGGCTCGGCGGTCCCAGCGCTGCATGCCGTTCCGCTCGAAACGGCCAGACCTTCCAGGTCCAGCGCTGCGACCAGCTCGGGCCCCCTCCACCCGGGAAAAGCAATGCTCGCCACGTGCGGTGCCCTCGGCGCGCCGGCTGCATTGACACGAGCCCCGAGGCACGAGCGCAGGACCGCCATCTCGAGCGCGTCGCGCGTGGGACCCAGAGCACGCCAGCGGCTCCACGAGCCCGAGGCATGGCGCGCCGCGACGGCCAGTCCCGCGGCGGCTACGGGATCGGATGTCCCCGGGCGAAGCCCCCGCTCCTGAGCGCCTCCGACGAGCACGGGCGCAAGCGCGATCCCGGGCCGCCCGACGAGGGCTCCGATGCCCTTCGGGCCTCGAATCTTGTGGGCCGCCAGGCTTCGGGTGTCCGCGTCGGCCGCCACGTCTTCCAGGCGCCCGAACGCCTGGACCGCGTCGACGTGGACACGCAGGTGCGCCCGGCGCGCCAGGGCAATCGCCTCGCGGACGGGTTGAATGACGCCGGTCTCCGAATTGACCGCCTGGATCGCCAGCAGGCGAGCTCCTTCGGTACGGGTGGCACGCTCCAGGTCTTCCAGGTCGATCGTGCCGTCGGGTCGAACGAGGACCCACCGCACGACCGCGCGCCCCTCGCTCTCGAGCGCCTCGGCGACGCGCGTGATGGACGGATGTTCGAGACGGCTCGTGAGGAGAACGCCTCGAATCTCGCAAAACGCGCTGCGTAGCGCCACGTTGTTCGCTTCCGTCCCACCGGACGTGAGCACCACGTCGCGGGGATCGCACTGCGCCAGAGCGGCGACGGCCTCGCGTGCATCCTCGACACGGGCACGCGCCGCCCGTCCGAAAGCGTGACTGCTGGAAGGGTTGGCCCAGGCGCTGCGCGCCGCATCCGTCATCGCGTCGATCACGGACGGCAGGAGCGGGGTCGTGGCGTTCCAGTCGAGGTAGATGCGCTTCACGCGTTGAGGACGACCGTAGGGGGCTGCTTGGCGACGGTCAGCCAGAAGGCCGCGCCCGTGAGATACCGCCCCTCCACCGTGGCCCCCCCCGAAAGCTTGATGTCTCCGCCGAGACCGCGAGCCACCCGGCGGGCGATCGCCAGCCCGACGCCCACACCGCCGTGCGATCGCGTCGGCGAGCCGTCGAGCTGGTAGAACGGGTCGAAGACCCGCTCCGCGCGATCGGGGGGGATGCCGGGGCCGCTGTCGGCGACCAGCACCTCGTAGTGTGCTTCGAGCACGCGAACCCGCACGCCGACCGTACCGCCGGGGGGGGTGAACTTGCTGGCGTTGTCGAGAAGCTGACCCGTCGCGCGCGCGAGTCGATCGGAGTCGCCGTACGCCGGAAGCGGTCCGAGGGGCGTCTCCTCCAGCAGCGTGATCCCGCGATCCGCGAAGGAGTCGGCGAAGGCGGCCATGGCTCTGCGGATGGTGTCGAGGAAGTCGTATTCGCGGTGCAAAAACCGCATCTTGCCGGTCTCCAGACCCGTGACGTCGATGAGATTGTCGAGGGTCGCTCGGAGGCGGCGGACGCAATCGTCCATCGCCCGCATTGCCTTCGCTTGAGGCTTGTTGATGGGTCCAAGCTCCTCGTCCAGCAGCATGCGCAGGTATCCGACAATGGGGGTCATCGGAGTCGCCAGCTCGTGGCTGATGTTCCGATAGAACTCGGTGCGAAGACGCTCGACCTCGCGCAGGCGATCGTTGGCCTCGGACAGCTCCGCCACCTTCTGTTCCAAGTGACCGACGATCCGATGGCTCTGGAGCCGCAGGCGCTCACCTGTCGCGTCCGGACTCGACGTGTAGGGCTCGCGGTGACCCGCGATGTAGGAGCGAACGAGCGACGCGAACCCACGAGCATCGATCGGCTTCTGAATGAACCCGTCGCATCCGACGGCGAAGCTGGTGTCCCGGTCGCCTTCGGCCGTGATGGCGACGATCCGGATGCCGCCGAGCGACGGTTCGCTGCGCAGCCGCAGGGTGACCTCATAGCCGTCCAGGCCGGGAATGTTCAGATCCACGAGAACGAGGTCCGGACGCACGGCGAGAGCGCATCGAACGCCTTCCAGCCCATCGGCGGCATCGATGACCTCGTGCCCCTCGGCCGCGAGAAGCTTTCGTACCAGGAGCCGATTGGCGGGGTCGTCCTCGATATGGAGAATCCGCGACATTCAGATGCCTTTGACTTCAGGCGCGCCCCCGCAGTAACTCTGCCGAGGCCATGCCCAATCGGTTTTACCACGGCGTGCATGCGATCGCCTTCGCGACGGTTTTCACGCTCGGCTGCACTTCATTGACCGAGCCGCCGCCCCCCGAGCCGATCGCCGCCGAGGTGCCGAGCGCTTCGGCTCAAGCAGCAACGTCTCCTTCTCAAACCGCGGCGCCGCCGCCTCCAGCGGCACCCGCTCTCCCCGAAAGCATCACGTCTACGACGATCGCGAAGGGAAAGGGGCCCGCCGCAAAGACCGGCGACAAGGTTCGCGTGCATTACGTGGGGACGCTCCTCGACGGGACGAAATTCGATAGCTCGCGCGATCGCGACAAGCCCTTCGACTTCGTGCTCGGCCAAGGTCAGGTCATCCGGGGATGGGACGAAGGCGTGGCGGGAATGAAAATCGGTGAGAAGCGCAAGCTCGTCATTCCGCCTTCGCTCGCCTACGGCCCGCGGGGCCGGCCGGGCATCCCACCCAATTCGACCCTTGTCTTCGAAGTCGAGCTGCTTGCGATCAACCCCAAGTGAGTGACGCGGCACCCGCCGCGCTCGAGCCCTCCTCGGCGTGCTAAAACACGTTTCGATGGCGACGAGCTCCGTGCCTGCCACCCCGGCAGACGAGGCGCCGAGGGCGAGCGCGACGTCCAGGCTGGTGTTGACGGCCGAGGGACTCCTGCCGCTGTCGGCACCCGTCGCGTACGCCGCGGCGATCGGCTCGGGCCTGCTGTACTGGCTGGCGTTTCCCGGAGTCGATCTCTGGCCGCTCACGTTCCTGGCATGGGTCCCGCTCGTGGTCGCCATTCATCGGCAGCCGACGCGCCGCGCGCTGCTTCTCGCCTGGACGGCGGGACTCACCATGAACGTCGCCGGATTCTTCTGGCTGCAGAAGATGCTGGAAACGTTCAGCGGTTTTCCTGCTCCGATCTGTTTTTTCTTCGTTCTCGTCGTCTGCGCGTATCAGGGCGGCCGCATCGGTCTGCTCGGCTGGATCTACGGGCGAGCCACCGCGCGCGGGTGGCCGTCTGCGCCTGCGTTCGTCGGCGCCTTCGTGACCAGCGAGCTCGCCTATCCACTTCTTTTCCCCTGGTACTACGGCGCCACCGTTCACGACGTTCCGCAGCTGACCCAATTGGCCGACATCGGCGGTCCCATAGCCGTGGGCGTGATGCTGGTGCTTGCCAACCTCGCGCTCGCTCAGCCCATCCTCGCGCTGGCCGAGCGGCGGAAGGTCGCTTTCCAGCCGGTCATCGCGGGCGCCCTGGCCGTGGCGTTCGCCTTGATTTACGGGTCGCTGCGCATTCGCTCCGTCGACACGGCGACCGCGCAAGCGCCAGCGGCGACGGTCGGCATCGTCCAAGCCAACATGGGGCTGATGGAGAAACGCACCGATTTCGAAGAGGGCATGCGCCGCCATCTGCGAATGAGCGAAGAGCTCCGCGAGCGTGGGGCCGACTTTCTCGTCTGGAGCGAGACGTCCGCAATGCATGCGGTGCGCCACGAATCGTACCGGAGCGAGCTGCGCGGAATCGCGACGCGCATCGGCCTGCCCACCGTGTTCGGCGCCGTCGTCGTCAAGCGCGTACCGGATCAGCGCGATTACGTTCTTTACAACAGCGCCGTGTCCAGCCAGGCGAGCGGCGCGATCGAGAACCGATACGACAAGGAATACCTCCTGATGTTCGGTGAGTACCTGCCGTTCGGCGGGCAGTTTCCGATCCTCTACAAGTGGTCGCCCAACAGCGGGCGCTTCACACCGGGAACGTCTCTGGATCCGCTTCTCATGGACGTTCGGAACGACACACACCGGATCACCGCGCTCATTTGCTACGAGGACATCCTGCCGAGCTACACGAACGATGCCGTGAGGCATGCCGATCCCGACCTTCTCGTGAACCTGACGAACGACGCCTGGTTCTTGGACACGGCGGCTCCCTGGGAGCACTTTGCGCTCACGCAGATGCGCGCCGTCGAGCACCGTCGTTATCTCGTCCGCGGGACCAACAGCGGCGTGAGCGGGGTGATCGATCCGGTGGGCCGCGTGGTCACTCATTCGGGCACGTTCCGACAGGAAGCGCTGTTAGCGCCAATCCACTGGATGCACGCTCACACCGTCTACGAAACGATCTGCGACTGGCCGTGGAGGCTCACCTCCCTCTTGGTGGCCGTCGCCGCATTTCGCAAGCGCCCCGTCAGATCTTCATCGCTCGCTTGAAGCGCTTGGCATCCGCGAACATGTCGACGTTCGTGAAGACATACGTTGCCTGGTCGTTCTTTGCGAGGCGTGCGATTTCCGCGAGTTTCTCGATCGCCGGGTCTTCGTAACGGCTCTTGTGCCCGGCGGGGCCGGGCAGCCGGTAGTAGGCGACCGCTGCCTGGCTGGTTCCACTTGCGAGAGGATCGCGCGCGGCGATGGCGCCGCCCTCGGACGCCAGCTCCTGCGCTTCGTCGGCGTCCCACGTGGGAGGCGGCTCGAGCACGACGCGCTTGAACTTGCGCTTCACGCTCGACAGAAACTCTTTCACCGCGGCCTTGTTGACCCGCGATGAGACGAAGTCGGGCGGAGTCACGAAGATGGCGGTCTGGGCGTCCAGCTCTTTTGCGACATCGATCAGGTTGCGCAGCGCCGTCTCCGTCACCTTGCCCGCGCGAAAGCCTTCCTGGCCGATCTCTCTCGGAGCAAGAAGGGCGAACCCGAAGCCCGGGGGCGCTTCGCGACGCCACCGCCGGATCGTTCCTGTGCCCGGCTGAGCGACGTGCATCTCCTGAACTTCCACGAAGAGAAATTCTTTGAAGTACCGTGTCGCCGGGACGGGAAAGCCTGCGCACCCGATCGTAAGCATCGCGGCAGGTCAGAATAGCACGGCAGCGTGGGTTCGCGGCATCGGCTCTCGGGCAGGCGCCTTCGGCTCTTCGATGGGTTATGGGTCACGGGAGCTCGAACGGCTCTTCGGTCGCGCCGGGATAACCGAGAAGCTTCGCTGCCAGCTTCCGCCCGAGGCGCCGTGCGGCCGAGCGGCGCGCATCGGCGGTGTGAAAGAGCGCTGCGCGCGGATCGAGCAATCCCCCGCTCTCGTCGACCGTGATGACCTCGTCGGAGCGCAAGTCGCCGGTGTCGAGTTGCGGAGCTCCGCCTGCCCCACGGACGATCCACGCGCGCGCCACGAGCCCGACCTCGATCCCGCGCGCGACGGGACCGTTCGACCCCGCGGCGATGCCCTCGCTCGTTTCATCACTCCGGAGGACCTCGACCTCGGCCCGGGGATATCCGTCTCCCGGCGCGAGCGCGCCGGATCGCGCGAGCTCCTCGCGCATCCCACTCGCGACTTCATCGACCGCGGTTGCATCGGGAACGAGCGTACGAACGACGGTCACGTGCAGAGGCTCGACGCCCCCGCCGCCGTAGATCGGGTGGTAGCCGCACGACGCCATCAGACACGCCCCGCCAAGAGAAAGGAGCCGGGCGGCTCTCATCCAGTTCGTGGTAGCCACGCGACGGCGTTCCATCCGGTTCGTGGTAGCCACGCGACGGCGACCTATTCGACGATGAAGCTCACGATCCTCCCCTTGACGTAGAAAAACTTCTTCACATTCCTGCCCTCCAGGTGTCTCTGCACGCGTGGCTCGGACAATGCAGCCTGCCGGGCCGCGTCCTCGTCGGCATCGACGGAGACTCGGATCGTGCCGCGCAGCTTGCCATTGACCTGGACGCCGATCTCGACGACTTCGTCGCGCACGAGCGCGGCGTCGAAGACGGGCCAGGGAGCGTAGGCGAGCGAGCCGTCGGGACCACTCTCGCCGAGGCGCTGCCAGAGCTCCTCGCCGATGTGTGGAGCGAAGGGCGATAGCAGAAGGACCAGGGCGACGGCGGCATCGCGGGGGACGGGCGTCGAGCTTGCGAGGTTCCTCACGAGGATCATCAACGTGCTGATCGCGGTGTTGAAACGAAGCGCCTCGATGTCCAGAGTGACCTTCTGGATGCTCTTGTGGACCAACCGCCGTGTCTCGCTGCCGTAATGCACGGGGTCCGTCGTGAGCGGGCCCGTGACGACGTTCCATACCCGTTCGAGGAATCGCCTCACTCCTTCGATTCCACTCGTCTGCCACGGCTTCACTTGCTCGAGCGGCCCCATGAACATCTCGTAGACGCGCAGTGCGTCTGCGCCGTGGGTCCGAACGACGTCGTCAGGATTGACCACGTTGCCTCGCGCCTTGCTCATCTTCTCGTTGTTCTCACCGAGGATCATCCCCTGATGAACGAGCTTGACGAACGGCTCCGCATCCTTCACCAGGCCGGCGTCGTAGAGCACCTTGTGCCAGAATCGGGCATAAAGCAGGTGCAGGACGGCGTGCTCGCTCCCTCCGACGTAGAGGTCGACCGGCATCCAGTCGTCGTAAGAGCGCGACGTCCACGGCTCGTGCTCGTCCCTGGGGTCCAGGTAGCGCAGGTAGTACCAGCACGAGCCGGCCCACTGAGGCATCGTGTTGGTCTCGCGCGCATACCACCTCCCCGACCTCTCGAAGAAGCGCCAGTCGGCCAGCCGCGCCAGCGGCCCGGCCGGATCGTTTCCGGGCCCGAAGTCGTCGAGGTCCGGTAGCCGCAGGGGCAACTCGTCCTCGGCGAGCGCGATCGGGCGGTCGTAATGGATCGTGTACTTTGCTCCGGGCGCTCGAGGATCGCCCTCCGCCGATACGGGGAAATAGATGGGGATCGGCTCGCCCCAATAGCGCTGTCGTGAGAACACCCAATCGCGAAGACGGTACGTCACCTTGGCTCCGCCTCGGCCGTGCGCGGCCAGCCACGCGGTGATCCGACGGCGCGCTTCGGAGCTCGGCGTGCCGTCGGGAACGTCCGCTTCGATGGCCCCGTATCGGACGACGCCATCTTCGGTGAACGCCGCCGCACGGACATCGACGACTCCTCCGCCCGCAGGCTCGATCACGGGGACGACGGGGAGCCCGTAGACGGAGGCAAAGGCGTGATCCCGCTCATCATGGGCGGGAACCGCCATCACGGCGCCCGTTCCGTACGTCGCGATGACGTAATCGGCAACCCAGATCGGCACGTCCTGGCCCGTGATCGGGTTGCGAGCGCGGGCGCCGAGCGGCACTCCGGTCTTGGTCTTGCTCTCGGTCCGATCGAAGTCGCTTTTCCGACGGGCCGCTTCGACGTAAGCGGTGACCGCAGGCGCGTTCTGCGGAGAGACGAGAGTCGCAACCAGGGGATGCTCGGGAGCGAGCACGATGTACGTGACCCCCGGCAGTGTGTCCGATCGGGTGGTGAAGACGCGAATGCGGGCGGCCGACGGTCCGCCCACGACATCGAAATCGATTTCCGTGCCCTCGCTCCGCCCGATCCATTGGTGCTGCTTCGCCTTCGTATCCGGCCAGTCGAGGGTTTCCAGGTCCGCATCGAGACGATCGGCGTAGGCGGTGATTCTCAACATCCATTGTCGCAGCGGCAGGCGCTCGACCGGATGGCCGCCCCGCTCGCTCACCCCGTCGATGACCTCCTCGTTGGCGAGCACCGTTCCGAGCTCGGGACACCAATTGACCGGAATCTCGGCCTGGTAGGCAAGACCACGTTCGAACAGCTTGAGAAAGATCCACTGGGTCCACTTCACGTACCCCGGATCGGTCGTGTCGATCTCGCGACTCCAGTCGTAACTGAAGCCGAGCATCTGGAGCTGGCGCTTGAAAGTCGCGATGTTCTTTCGTGTCGTGTCCCGCGGGTGTGTGTTCGTCGCAAGCGCGTGCTGTTCCGCGGGGAGACCGAACGCGTCCCAGCCCATCGGATGGAGCACGTCGATCCCACGCATTCTCGAATACCGTGCGACGATGTCCGTGGCGGTGTAGCCCTCCGGATGCCCGACATGAAGGCCGGAGCCGGACGGATAAGGAAACATGTCCAGCAGGTACAGCTTCTTTCTTGCGGGGTGGCGCACCGCGCGGAACGTGGCCCGCTCGGACCAAAGCCTCTGCCACTTGGGCTCGATGACGGACGGAGCGTAGTGCTCACGCGGCGCTTCACTCATCGGACCGTCGCGATCTAGCACGGACCGCGGAGCATCATTGCAAGCCGGACGCTCGCGCCCGCGTCGCCGGGCGATGGATCGGGGCGTCCGCCCCGATGGGCTCGTTCGGTTTGAACGCGTGCTCGGGACCCGGGAAAGCACCCGATTGCACATCCCCGACGTAGCGCCTCATCGCCTCCACGATCGTCTCGCCAGTCTCTGCGTACCGTTTGACGAATCTCGGCGGCGCCGAGCCCCGCGTCATCCCGAGCAGGTCGGTGCAGACGAGCACTTGTCCATCGCAATGCGCCCCCGCACCGATGCCGATGGTGGGAATGCTCAGCGCGCGCGTGATCTCCTCCGCGAGGTCCGGAGGGATCGCCTCGAGCACGAGCGCGTAGGCACCCGCAGCCTCGACTGCACGCGCGTCGACGACAATCCGCGTCGCGTCGTCCTTGCCTCGTCCCTGAACCTTGAAACCTCCCAGTGAATGCACGCGCTGCGGCTCGAGCCCGACATGACCCATGACCGGGATTCCCGCCTTCACCACGCGCGCAATGTGAGCGGCGATTTCCTTCCCCCCCTCCATCTTCACGCTTTCGAACGCCCCGTCCTTGACCAGCCGACCCGCGCTTTCGAGGGCGCGTAGGGGGGAGATCTGGTAGCTCATGAACGGCAAGTCGCCGACGACGTGCGCATGAGCGACGCCGCGCGCTACCGCGCGGCCGTGATAGCAAATATCGTCAACAGTGACGGGCAGGGTGTTCGCGTGCCCTTGCACCACCATGCCGAGCGAGTCGCCGACGAGCACCATGTCCACCCCGGCCTCGTCCGCGAGACGGGCCATCGTGTAGTCGTACGCCGTCACCATGGCGAGCGGCGGACCGCCGACTTTTCGCGAGCGTACCTCGGGGACGGTCACTTTCTTGCGCGCATCCGCGGGCGGTGCCGAAACCATCGAATCCTTGGTCGCGGCCGGGAAATGCCTCGCCTCGAGCACGGCTGAGCGTCCGGTCCACGCCTACATCGAAACTTAACGCCCAGGAGTGCGTGCGGCAAGATGGCCATCTTTTCGGAACGGAACTAACGTTTCAATTTGTGTGCCGCTCGGACGACACGTGCCCGCGCGAGAAGCCAGCGTGAAGATCGCCAACCGTTTGCCGTTTGCGCTCGTGCTGCTCGGCTGCATGAGCGCCTGCGATCGTCCGCCCCAAGCCGACTCGCTGCGCGAATGGACACCGAGCGACCACCATTCGAGCGACGACGACAAGCTGGGCGCGCGTGACCCGGGCGCAAAGCCCCCCGAGCCCGGCGTGCCCAAGCCAGGCAACGTGAGCTCCACCAGCGACGTGCAGCAGCTCGTCGAGCTCGCGTGGCGCCAGCAGTGCACGACGTGCCACGGAGTGTCGGGTCGAGGGGACGGCCAGATGGCGCCGATGCTCCATCCGCCCGATCTCACGAGCTCCGAGTGGCAGGCGCGAGTGACGGACGCCGAGATGCTCGCAACGATCAAGAGCGGAAAGAACCGGATGCCGCGGTTCGACTTGCCCGAGCCCGTTCTTCGAGGACTGGTGGCGCGCGTTCGATCACTGCGAGGACCATGATGACGGTGCGAACATGACGAGCTCGCAAGACGGAAGCGACTGCAAGGTCGATCCGACCGACGAGTCGTTCGAGATCGCGACGCGTGCCATACGCCCGTCGGGCGAAAGCGTGGGGATCCTTGCGGTCGTCCTGTCGGGCTCTTCCAAGGGTACGTCGCGGTCTCTCGGCGAGACGCTGCGGATCGGCAAGGCTCCGGACAATGACCTCGTCCTGGCGGATGATACGGTGTCGCGGCACCACTGCGAGCTCACGCGGACGAGCGGTGGCGTCCGGGTCCGAGACCTCGCGTCGACCAACGGGACGAAGGTCGAAGGTGCGCGCATCTCGGACGCTCTCGTGACGGCAGGAAGCGTGCTGAAGGTCGGAGAGGTCGAGATCATGCTCCGCCCGGCGGGGCGCCCCGTGGAGATGATGCCGAGCGACCGGACCCGATTCGGCGAGGCGCTGGGCCGTAGCGTCTCCATGCGCACCGTCTTCGGCGTCCTCGAGCGCATCGCTCCGACGGACGCGACGGTGCTGCTGGAAGGCGAAACGGGGACCGGAAAAGACGTGCTTGCCAGGGCGATCTGGAGCGAGAGCACGCGCCCCAAACGTCCATTCGTGGTCGTCGATTGCGGCGCGGTCAGCTACTCGCTCATCGAGAGCGAGCTCTTCGGTCACGAGCGAGGCGCCTTCACCGGCGCAGTCGCAGCCCGACAGGGGGCGTTCGAGCTCGCGGAGGGAGGAACCGTATTTTTGGACGAGATCGGCGATCTGCCCCTCGACGTCCAGCCAAAGCTGCTTCGCGTGCTCGAGACACGTGAATTCCGACGTGTGGGCGGCAATCGCGTCATAAAAACCGACGTTCGCGTGATCGCTGCGACCAAGCGCAACCTGCAGCGCGAGGTTCATGCGGGCAAATTCAGGGAAGATCTCTTTTTTCGTCTGGCGGTGGTTCCGATCACCGTGCCGCCGCTGCGCGCGCGGCGCGACGACATCGGGCTGCTGTCGGAAAACTTCCTGAAGGCCGGGGGCAGCGGCATGGTGCTCGCGGAGGAGACGGCGCAGGCGCTGGCCGCGCACGACTGGCCGGGGAACGTCCGCGAGCTGCGCAACGTCCTCGAGCGCGCCGTGTACTTGGCTCGGGCGACCGGACAGTCCGAGCTGCGCCTCATTTCCCTTCCGGTGTCCGCTGCCGGCGGCGCGGATTCTTTTCAGTTCGAGTCGACGAAGAGCTACCGTGAGACCCGAGCGACCTACGATGCGGAGTTCGAGCGACGCTATGTCCGTTGGCTCCTGAGTCGGCATGCGGGCAACGTGAGCGCCGCGGCGCGCGAAGCCAAAATGGACCGCAAGCACCTGCACGACATGGCGAAGAAACACGGCCTTCGCGGAACCGACAACGACCCCGACGCATGAGCGCGCGTGCCAACCCGGACGAGGCGCAACGCGGTGCTGAGACTCAAAACCCCGCTTGAAGGCTGACCGTGGCGAGATAGGCTCTCGCGTTCGAGACCGGAACGCCGCCGAGCGTGTACTCGAGATACGAAAATCCCGTCACGTTCCCGGATCCGGCGAGCTCGAGCGTCTCGAAGATGC
>DASPUY010000242.1:0-22839 GCA_035622655.1 Polyangiaceae bacterium | reverse complement strand
GCACCGTGCGCCCTCGAGAGCCAGCCCCGCCAATGCGTTTGCGCGTACGAACGGTCGCACGTCCGTGACGAGGGCGCAGAGTCCAGGGGCCGGCCGCGGAGCGTCCGCTGCCGCGGCGCGAGGCCGGGCTTCCACGGACCGAGCCTCGATCCGACCGAGGGCCGCGGTCGCATTGACGCCTTCGTCGCCATCTGTCGAGCGAGTCAGTCGGAGAAGCGGCCCGCTGTCGCCCACGTCCCCGAGCACGCCAAGCGACCACGCAGCCTGGGCACGGACGCCCGAGTCCGGGTCGTGAATCAGCTCGCGCGCCACTTCGAGGGCATCACGTCTTGCTGGCCCGCTCGCCTGGGCGGCGCAGAGGACAGCCGCCTGGCGACGATCCAGCGGCTCCTCCGAGCGCGCGATTCGAGCGATCGCTCGTGCCGCAAAACCGGTCGGAGCGCGTCCAATCGTCTCGATGAGCGCGTCGCGTTCGGGCCCTGCGGCGAGCTCGAATTCGCCCGCCAGCTGCGCGACCGCAGCATCGGTCGGGAAACGCGAGAGTACACCGCCGAGGGCGGTCAGCGCTGATGCCCGATCGACTTCGTCGCCGTGCCTCAGCAAGTCGAGAAGCGCTTCTCGGGCTCGCGCGCTCCCGGCTTCGGACAAGCTCGCGGCCGAATGGAGTCGGACGTCTGCTTCGGGCGAAGCCAGCGCCGCAAGCAGCGCGTCGTCGGCTTCGCCGGATTGCAGCGATCCGAGGGCGTCGATGGCGGCGAGGCGCAGACGAACGTCCCGCGCCCCTGCCAGATCGGCCAAGATGCGTGCGGCTCGGGGCGCTCCCGTGCGCCCGAGTGCCTGCACGAATCGAGCGCGCTCTTCGTTCGATGGACGGCGATCGCGAAGTGCCGCGGCGAGGGGCTCGACGGCGCGTCCGTCGGGCTCACGCGGATCCAGCAGCGCCACCGCGGCGTCGGCGGCCTCGCTGCGGACGGCTGGACTCTCGTCCGTCAGAAACTCCAGAACCACCGGCACCTCGGCCGCAGTACCGGCGCCGGCCAAGGCGTGAAGGGCGGCCGCTGGAGGCAACGAGCCGCGGCGCAAGGCATCGACGACGACACCGGCAGTGGAATGGGCATGCAGTGCGCCGAGAACCCAGGCGGCGCTCGACGCTGTCGCAGGAGGCGCCGATGCCGCGAGCAGGGCGCGCAGCGGCGCAACTGCGGCCTGGCCTGCGCGCACGAGTGCGTCCCTCACGGGGGTCGAATGCTGCAAAGCGGCCGCATCGTCGGCGGTGCCGAGGGCCCCGATCAGTATGCGAAGTGCGTCCGGCGTCGCCAGGCGGCCGAGGGTCTCCAGCGCCGCGAGTCGGAGAGGCGCGCTGCGGTCCACGGCGAAGGGCGCAATCGCGTCGACCGAGTCGACGGCGCGCAGCCGACCGAGGGCGACGAGTGCTTCCCGCCGGACCTCGGGGTTCGGGTCGCGCAGGGTGAGGACGAGGGCAGGGGACGCACGCGCGTCCCCCAGATCGCCGAGAGCACGCACGACCGCGTTTCGGACCTCCACCGACGAGTCTTCGACTTTGCCGATGAGCGGAACGACCGCGCGCACATCTCCGAGGTGAGCCAGGGCCTCGACGATGGTGATCCGAACGACGGGCGTCGAGTCGTCGAGCCGCCCGAGCAGCGGGGGCACGGCCTCTGCGGCGTCCTGGTGGCCAAGCGCGTCCGCCGCGGCCGCTCGCACTTCCGCGTCGGGATCACCCAGCGTTCGCGCGAGGGGCGCAATCGTGCTCGGGTTTGGCAGCGCTCGCACCACCTCGCAAGCTTCGCGACGCAAGCGGGTGTCGGGGGCGTTCAACCATGTCACTACCACGTCGGAGGCTCGAGCGACTCGCAGCCGGATCGTCGCTTCGGCGGCGGAGAGGCGCACTTCGTCGTCGGGGTCGTCCAGCGCCGCGAGGGCGAGAGGACCGCCGTGAACGCGGCCCAGCTTGACGAGATCGCGCACCGCGGCGCGTCGGATCGCGGCGTCCGACGCGGAGAGATCGCGCTGCACACGCTCGACGACGTCTGGCCAGGCGAGCGCCGGAGCGCGATTCGGCGCCAAAGAAAGGACCACGAACGCGGCCGCAAGCGAGCCACGACGTCCGAAACCGTTGCGCCACGGGCTCAGGGTCCGGCGACTCGGCCTGCCTTCAGAAGTCATGACAGGCCGCCTCGTCGGCGCACGAGCCAATGCACGCCGAGAATCGCCGCGGCGGCGCCGGACCAGGCCCACGGCGGCGCGATCGGCGATACTCGCCGCTCCGCGCTCACCACCGTTGGCTTCGGCAGCGGGAGAAACTCGGCCTCGTCCGCGGACGCGAATGTCCCACCGGTGGCGCTTGCAAGCGCCTTGAGCCTCGACACGTCGGGTCGGGGGTCGGCCCATTCGTCGCCACCCGCTTCGCAGGCGAAATCGAAGCGCGCGTTCGCCGCGCCGACGTGCAGTCGCGCCGCGTAAGCCCCCGCTTCGAGGGGCGGCAACGACAGATCCACGGAGCCGCCTGCCGGAGGCGCCACCTCGATTCGAAGCGGAGGTTGCGGGTGATCGATTCGCGTCACGTCGAGCATCATCTTGCCCGCGATGCCCGCCGCTCGAGAAGACAGCTGGGCCCGCAGCGTCGACGGAACGTTCGCAATGCACGCGCCCACGCTCTCCATCCGTGCAGCCTCGAAACGTGGATCGTGCATCAACCATCCGAGCAGTCCGTCCCAGAGGGCGCCATGAGCCCTCCCCGCGGTTCTCGCGCCGATTGCAGAAAACTTCAGGGCCCAGGCTCCGTCGACTCCGAGCGCGATGGCGCGTCCGGCGCCCTCGTCCCCGATCGCCAGCACGGGCATCTTGCCGCTTCGAGTCGTGCGCGTCGGATGCGTCCAGAGCGCGACGCTGCCCGGACGGACCTCACCCAGCACGTTCGCGCCCGCCATCTCGGGCAAATCGTCGCCCACGACTTCGCGCAGCGGGGCAAGAAGAGGAGCGGCGCGACCTTCGTCCGTCCACTCCGGTACGAACGGGGACGTGTCCGCGCCGGTGGCGTCACGCGACGCGTCGAGCTCGACCGGGAGCACTTCCGCGAGTGGCGTTCCTGCATAGCCGCCAGCAACGAAGGAGTTTTGTCCGCCGACCATCGCGAGGCCCCCGCCGCTTCGAACGTACCGCTCGAGGTTGCTCAGGTATTTTTCGAGGTGATAGGGCTGCGCATCGAAATCCTGCAGGACGACGGCGTCGAAGCTGGGCAGATGCTCCGTGAAGAGCTCGTCCACGGGGAACGGGATCAACGCGAGCTCGTTCTGTGTCGCCCGCACGTCGTCTGTGGGCGTGCGCAGGATGAAGAACGCGACGACGTCGACCGACGCGTCGCTCTTCAGCCACTGCCGGAGAGCGCGGACGTCGTTGGTCGGACGCCCTGCGACGTGGAGAACGCGTACGCGGTCGCGCGCGACGTCGAGCACGACCAGCCGGCGATCGTTGGACGGGATCGTGTCGCCCGCTGGGGCGGCGATCGCGATCTCGACCAGCCGAGTGCCTGCTCGATCCAGTGTGATCGTCAGGTCGAGCGAGGCCCGGCCGTCGCGGAGGTGGGCCGTACCGGACGCGAGGAGCGCGGGCGGCGCATCTTCGCGCAGCTCGCGTGCGGTGACCGGGATCTCGTCGCACGTGAGAGTGCCGCTGCATCCGACCTCGACGCGCACCGGAAGAGGGACATGCGCCACCGCGGCGCCCGATGCCGTCACCCCGCGCACGCTCGCATCGGCAGGCGCCGCTTGGGCCACGGCGACGGTATGAATCGGAACCCGAAGCTGTTCGTCAAGGCCGCGCAACGCGGTCTTGGAGGCGCCGTCCGGTGGGTCGTCGAGTCGGCCGTCGCTCACGACGACGATGGCGGCCGGGCGCTCCTCCGCCGAGACGGACAGCGAGCGTAGCGCCGCGGCAAGATCGCTGTGGGGCGCCCGGGTCGTGGTCACGTCGTTTCCCTGGGCGACGAGCAGTGGAGTCGGGGCCCCGACGCCGAACCCCAAGACCTGCAGGCGTGCCTCGCGGCCACTTCCGCGGCGTAGCCGTGCCACGACATCGTCGCGAACGGCGCTTCGGGGTCTGCCGTCGTCGGCCGCCAGGGCCATCGATCGTGATTCGTCGGCCAGGACGACGATTCGGGCTCCCACGACGCTTTCACTGGCCGAGATTCGTGCCGGACGGAGCACCGCGGCGAGGACCATGATCGTGGCGAGCAAGCCCGTGGTCGCGATCATGGGGCGACCGCGCTCACCACGCCTCATTTCGACCAGCAGCGCGCCGAAGCTCGCCGCTCCGAGCACGCACGCCGCACCGATCGCCCACGGCGACAGGTCGGCGCTCGGGCCCAGGGTTGAGGTGATCATCGACTGGAGTGTTTTCGCGATTGGTGAACCGGTTGCGGCGGAGGCGGGCTGGAGCGGCTCGGCTTCCCCGGAGCGTTCCGCGGGGCCGATTGGCGTCCTCTAGGGAGTCGAAATCGCTCGGCGCCGCATCAGGTACGGCGCGTGCACCTGGTCGTCCTTGTAGTTCGAGCAGAGCACGTACATGGCGATGTTCACCGCGAGCCGGATTGCGTGCTCGCGCTGGACCTCGCCGCCTGGGATCACGGGCTCCTCCCAGATGCCGGATGCTCCCTGCGCAAGGGCGCCGCCGAGATCGTGCTCGGTGAACAGGACCTGCACCTGTCCGCCCCTGGCGATCCCCTCGAGCGTCGGCGGACCCTCGATTCGCCCCTCCGCGCGCGAGAGGAAATAGAAAGTCCTGAACACGACGTGGTCGGCGCCGATGGCGATGCGCGCGCTCTCAGGCAGGACACGGGCAATCTCCCGTCGAGCGCTCCGACCGAACGCACTCGGCTCACCGTTCGCAGTGGGTGCGGCGTCATCCACCAGCAGTACGCCGCCGAGCGAAAAGAAGCGTCGTAACCCGGACACCTCTGCGTTCGTGAGCGACGCAATCTCGGCATCCCCGCTCCAATAGAGAAACGGGGCGTCGACGATCGAAGGGTCGTCGGCATGAACGACGCTGGGGTGGACTCGCGCCGGCGCGCTCGTTCTCTGGACGAGCTCGGTCGACCACCGGGCCGGCGCGGTCGGATGTGCGGATGCCGTTTGCGATCCGGTGAGCAGCACGCGTGGGTCGAACGCGCCGACTTCGCCGAAACCGCGCGCCGGATGCGGAGCGACGACGTTGACCCCCGCGACGACGCCGACGAGCAGCGACGGAAACAGCAGCGACCGCCCTAGCACCGGAGACGTTGTAGCCGACCGCCACGCGATGCGCGATCCGACGGTTGGGCTCGATCGGTCGCCTTAACGCGGATGGGCATCCGCCGTCGTCAGTCGAAGTCTTCGACCCGCCAGATTCCGGCTTCCCGCTTCAGCTTGATCTGGTGCCCTCCTGGAACGAGCACGCTCGCCGCATCTCCGTTCACCTGCACGGGAAGCGCTCCTGGCTCGTTCAGTCCGTCGACCATGCTCCGCATGTCGTTCTCGATCGCCGATCGCGTCGCGGGGGAAAGCACGCGCATGAGCCCGGCGTAGCTTCTCCGTGCGAGCACTCGACGCAGCTGGTCGATGGCTTCCTCCGGAGTGCGCGCACCACCGGGCAGCGCTCCGGCGGCCGCGACCCCGTAAAGACCATTGCGCAGGTCGAGAGCCGCTTCCTCGCCGTCCGCAAAGCGGAGACGCGCAGTCGCCTCGACGCGAAGGTCCTGCGCCGTCAGGGCTCGTCCTTGATCCGCGAGCTCGTCGCGTTGCGCGGCGACGACCCTGCGTACGTCGGCCTGACTGTACTCTCTGCGCGCGGACAGCGAGAGCATGGCGTAGAGCGCATCGGCGTCGCCGCGCTCGGCCGCCGTAGCATAGGCACGAGCCGCATCGCGGGGATCGGGAAGCCTCGACGGCGTGCAAGAGGCGCACGGAAGACAGCTAAGCAGCGGCAGCAAAGTTGGAATGCAGCGCGGCAGAACGGCAGTGTGGATTGCCGCTCTACGTGATGACGGCTCACGACGCGACGCTTTCATCCGTCGACCTCGGCGCGTGCAACGACCACGTCGAGATCGTATTCGTCGCGCCACAGTGATGCTTTGGCTCGAACCGCCCACTCTTCGAGCTCTCGGTCGGCGTCGCCGCGCAAGAAGAGCGTCACGTGACCCAGGCTTCGATCGATGGCGCCTCGGACGCTCTCGATTTTCTGCTTGTGCTCCCGGTCCAGCGCGTCCGCTATCCGAAGGATTGCAGCGAGGCCGCGCACCTTGCCGCGGGCCTCTTTGTCGAGATCCCGATAGGCCGGATGGGTGGGATCGGGTGGTCCCTTTCTGTGGTAGCGCGCGATGTTCGAGACGATCGCACGCTCGTCGGGAGTGATTCCCATGATGTCGGCGTGCTGAATGAGGTATTGGCTGTGCTTGTGGTGACCGCTGTAGTGCACGTAGTCGCCGATGTCGTGGAGCAAGGCCGATGCGCGAAGGAGCAGCCGGTCGCGTTCGCCGAATGCATGCACGCGCTGGAGGTCGTCGAAAAGCTGCGTCGCGAATCGGCATACCTGGCGCGCGTGCGCCTCGTCGAAATGGTACCGGCGACCGAGGCGGGTGCACGCGTCGAGGACGCGCTCGGCTTCGCCGGCCGCGTCCCACACGTGGAAGAATTTGTCCACGAGCTCTTCGAGCACGCCGGCCGCGAGACCGACGCCGGGCGCGATGACCGTCGGCAGCTTGAGAACGTGGGCCAATCGAAGGAAGATCGCCGCGGCCGGTACGATCGTATCCGCCCGGTCGGGACGGAGTTGGTAAGCGTCGCGACGCTCGTTCGCCGCCATCGCGCACATCTTCTTGAAAAGGGCCCGCGTCGCAGTCATATCGATCGCCCGCGCGGTGCCCTTTGCCGGACAAAGGTCCCACAAGGTATCGACGTTGCCTCCCGTGCCGACGACGACGTCCACGCTCCCGAGCTGAGGGATCGCCTCGCTCAACGCCCGATCGATCGCCTCCTCGAGAAGCCTCTCGCGGGCGCGATCGACGGTCTTGGCGCCCTTCAGATACGCTTCGAGGATCCGAACGGTCCCGAGGGGAAGGGACATGGTGAACGCCGTCGTGCCCCGGTCCAGCAGCGTCAACTCCGTCGATCCGCCGCCGACGTCGACGAGCAGGGCGCGCTTGTCACCGAGCGCTATTCTGCGGGTCACCGCCAGCTGGATGAGGCGCGCCTCCTCGATGCCCTCGATGGCTTCGAGCTCGATTCCCGCCTCTCGACGGGCGCGCTCGATCAGCGTGCCCCCGTTCTTCGCCTCGCGCACCGCGCTCGTCGCGATCGCCCTGTACGCGTCGACCTTCCAGCGATCCATCTCGCTGCGGAACTCGCGTAGCGCGTCGCATGCTTGGCCGATCGATGCGGGGGCCAACCGGCCCGTCACGAATACTTCGTGACCGAGACGTACCGCCGAGCGCAGCGTGGCCAGGTCGCGCCACTGGCCCTCGGGCAGCAGCGGCAGCTGGGACCGGACCGTGTTGGACGGCGCTGCCGCCTCCACCGCGCGGAGGCGCAGCGCGTTCGATCCGACATCGATGGCGGCGAAGCGAGGCATGAGTCAGAAGCTAGCGGCAACCGTCCCCAATCGGCTAGCGTCCGAAGGGATGGTTCGTGTAGCGCCCGCGCATTGGGTGGTGCTCGGCGCCGTCCTGCTGGTCGCCGGTCTCGTGATCGCGGCGACTGCGCCGGTGCCCGGAACGGAGGGATCCGAACGAATGCAAACTCAGCAGGCCGCGGGCGGATTCGCCATCCTCGCGGGGTGGGTCGTGCTTGCCTGGGCAACTCACAAGCTCGGCCGGGAGGGGCGGGGGTGAGCGCGGTCGCGTCGGCCAGCGTCAGAGCTCGCTCCGAAGGACCACGACCCCGGTCTCGGGCGCGACCTTCGGCGTGCGCGCAGCGGCAAAGCCGAAGTCACGCTCGGTGATGCGAATCGTTCCCTGCGTCGGCCCGCCCGCAGTTTTCGTGACCAGATTCTGCGTCGCCAGCGCGTCCTCGTCGACTCGCGGCGTGAGAGGCGCGGAATACACGCCGGACGCGTCGAAGACTGCCACGTAATACACGGGAAGTTTTCCGTCGCCGCCGGCCGCCTTGGATTGGTCGATGAGGCGGGACTGCAAGCTGGCCTGCAAGTGCCGGGCAAAATAGCGATATGACCACCCGGTCACCAGAAGGGCGCCCGTGGATCCGTCCATACGACGGACGGGCGTCGCGGCGATCCAGTCCTTGTCGGCCCCGTTTCTGGCATCCGCGTTGGGGAAGCTTCCGGTCGTCGTGACGAAACCGTCCCGGGCTTTCGCCAGGGCGGGGAAGATCGTCACCAGGTTCTGTCCAGCCATGACGTCTTCTTCGAGGTCGTTGCGAATGGCCGTGCCATCCGCGTCGGCCAGCGCGAAAAACGTGGACTTCGCGACATTCAGATCGACGACGTCTCGACGCATGCGCATGAGCGCCTTTCGGACGCCCGCAACGTCCTGTCGTGGATCTGCCCGGTCGCGAAACAGAAGCGCCAGCTGATTGGCGCCTTGCGGAAGGCCCCGCTCGATCTCGGCAACGTCCTTCTCGACGAGGTCGACGAGAAACGCGTCATCGCTCACGGCGCGAGCCGCGCTCTCCTTCGCTTGATCTTTGCAGCCGGAGACAAGCGCGCCAAAGCAAACGAGCCAGACGGCGACCGCTCGTGCAGCGCCGGAAGATCGGATGAGCCGACGAGCCTGGACGACCGGCCACGGAGCGAAAAGCCGCAGTACCGAAGGAGGGACTCGAACCCTCACGCCCGAGAGGGCGGCGGATTTTGAATCCGCTGCGTCTGCCATTCCGCCACTTCGGCTTCGAGCGTGGCCGTGCGCGCCCTGAGAGCCATGAGAGCCATGAGAGCCACGAGACATAAGATTGCCCGGGTCTATAAAGCACCAGCGTGCACGTGGGTAAAGCCCGACCAACGAAAACGTTGACGGCAATTGCCATTAGCGCTTATTTCGCTCTTCATGTCGAATTCGTTGCGCGGTCGCCTCAACGCGCTGGCGTCCTCGTTTGCGAGCAGCGTGCTCGAGGTCATTCGGGGCGTGTCGCTCGATCAGTTGATTGCGGAGTCGTCGTCCGGCCGAGCGCGAAAGGGCGGGCCAGCCGCTCCCGTCCGGGCGGCGGCACCCACCGGCGCCGGACCTCGGCGTCGCGGCCGATTGCCCCGACGATCGGCGGGAGACATCGAGCGCGTGGTCGATCGCATCGTCGGCCTGTTGAAGCGGCACCCTGGGGGTCTGCGCGCGGAAGAGATTCGTGACCAGCTGGGGCTCGAGGCCAAGGAGCTACCGAGGCCGCTGAAGGAAGCGCTCGACACGGGATCGCTTCAGAAATCTGGCCAGAAGCGTGCAACGACATACTTCGTCAAGACCGCGGGCGGGGGGTCGAAAACGGCAGGCGGCAGAGTGGCCCGCCGAGGGGGGCGGGGCGGCGCCCGCGCTTCCGCGAGCGCTCGTAAAGCGAGAGCTACGTCCGCGACCGGGCGAGCCAGCGCCAAGAAGGTGGTCGAAAGCAGCGACGCGGTCGCGCCAGAGCAGCCTGCCCAGGGGAGTTGATTGCAGGGGAGGGGGGGGCGCGCGCCCGCGGCCTGTGGTAAAGCTTCCCTTCGGGGACCGCCGCCCATCCTTTTTCCGGAGAGCCAATGCCGAGCGAAGCCATTCAATGCAAGCCCCTCGAAGTCGTCGTGAGCGACCGTGGGATCGAGCGCGCGATCAAAATGCTCAAGCGCAAGCTCGCGTCCGAGGGGGTGCTTCGCGAGCTGAAGATGCGTCGCCATTACATGAAGCCGAGCGTCAAGCGACGCAAGAAGCAAGCCGAGGCCGCCCGGCGCCGCCGCAAGCGCGCGAAGGTGGAGGCGACGAGCCAGAAACCGTAGCGTTTCAGGCGCGCGAAGCGCCGCGGGGAACGACGAGACTCTTGGATCCGCCCGCTGCGGCTCCGATGGCTTCGTCGAGGGTAAAGACTCCGTCGTAGAGCGCGCGGCCGACGATGCATTCGGCGACGCCGCGCTGCGCGAGAGCTCGGAGGTCATCGAGTGTCCCGACTCCGCCGGACGCGATGACCGGCACCGTCGTGCGTGACGCCAGCGCGGCGGTAGCGTCGACGTTGGGGCCAATGCGCGTGCCGTCCCGCGCGACGTCCGTGTACAAGATTCCGGCGAGGGGAACGCCCGCGAACGACGCCACGAGATCGGCCGCGGCAACGCGCGTCGTCTCCGTCCAGCCGTCGACGGCCACGAAACCGTCTCGGGCGTCGACTGCGAGCACGACGACGCCGGGCCGTTCGGCGGCGAGTGCGCGGACGAGCGCGGCATCCTTCACGGCTGCCGAGCCGAGCACGACGCGCGTCGCGCCGAGCGAAAGGTAAGCCTCGAACGTCTCTCGCGTTCGAACCCCCCCCCCAACTTCGACTCCGCGACCGAACACCTCGGCGATCGCCCGGATGATTCCGGATTGGACCGGGTGTCCGCCGCGGGCGCCCTCCAGGTCGACGACGTGGATCAGCGAAGCCGTCCCCCGCCAGCCGCGCGCGCGCCCCACGGGATCCTCGTCGTAGACGGTCATCGCATCGTAACGCCCCTGGTGCAAGCGCACGGCCTTGCCGCCGACTAGATCGATGGCGGGAATGACAATCACGACCGCACGAACCTCTCGAGCAGCGCGATGCCGGCGCGTTGGCTTTTTTCCGGATGGAATTGGCAAGCAAAGACGTTGCCGTACGCGATCGCGCTGACGAAGCGCGCGCCGTACTCGGTCGTCGCAGCGATGACACGCGGGTCACGAGGAGCCACGGCGAAGCTGTGGACGAAGTAGAAATGCTCAGCCTCCGGCAGCAAGGCCCGAACTCCAGCGGTCGGCTCTGCGGCATTCCAGCCGACATGCGGAATCTTGAGCTTCGCGCCCGTCAGAGGATCGACGCCGCCGGCCAGGCGGACGACACTCCCTTCGACCACCCCGAGGCCGGAGCATCCCGGTGCCTCTTCGCTCGTGCCGAGCAGCACCTGGAGCCCCAGGCAAATCCCGAAATACGGTTTTTCCTTCGCCAGATGCGCCAGGACCGAATCGCGCAGCCCCGCGGACAGCGCCCGAGCGCAATCGCCGAACCCGCCCTGACCCGGCATCACGATCTTGTCGGCGGCCGCGATGACGCGCGGATCGCTGCTGATTTCGATTCGGACGTCATGCCCGCGCGACGCCTCCAGCAATCCCCGTTCGACGCTGCGTAAATTACCGAGCCCCACGTCGCAGACGGCGATCCGCACACCGGGTGGCATACCATACGCGGGTCGATCTGCCGTACCGACCTACGCAACGACCACCGTCCCGATCGCGCCCGGGCTGGCAACGGCGCGCACCAGATCGCCCTTCGCCAGGCGGCCGACGATGTGCACGGCTCGGACCCCCTCGGCGAGAGCCGCGAAGGACTCCTCCAGCTTCGGAATCATGCCCTGGGTGACGACACCCTCCGCGATGGCCCGGCGGCCTTCGGCCACGGTGAGACGCTCGATGCGCGACCTCGCGTCGGCCACGTCGCGCAAGACCCCGGGAACATCGCTGACCAGAACGACCGCCTGCGCGTCCAAACCTACCGCGAGGCGCGTGGCGACGACGTCGGCATTGATGTTGAACACGTTTCCCCGAGCGTCTGCGCCGATACATGCCACGACCGGGACGTAACCCGCGCTCGAGAGCAAACCGATGAGCTCTCGATTGATCCCGGTTACGTCACCCACCAGCCCGAAATCGACGGGCTCGACCCCGCCGCCCGAGACGACCCGCGGCGGACGCTTCGTTGCTTCGACGACCAGAGCGCTGGCCCCGTGCAAGCCGACGGGACGGGCGCCCGCCGCGACCAGCGCCGCGCATGCGTCGACATTGACCTTTCCCGCGACCACCATCTTGATCACTTCGAGCGTGGCCGCGTCAGTCACTCTCCGTCCTCCGATCAGCATCGGAGTCTGACCGAGCTTCGCCTGGAGCTCGGTCACCTGCGCTCCACCGCCGTGCACGACGACGACGGAGTCTCCGCGCGCGGTCAGCTCGGCTACGTCCGCAGCGATCGCCCCCATCGTCGGCGACGCGACGACCTCTCCGCCAATCTTGACGACGATCGCCCTGGTCGACTTCATCGCGTGCTCGCCTGCCCGGTCGGTCATGGCCAGCCGCCCGGGTCCTCCAGGGTCAGTCGTTCGTCCAGCCCGAGCATGAGGTTCATTGATTGAATGGCCTGCCCCGCGCCCCCCTTGATCAAGTTGTCGGTGGCGGCAAAGCACGCTACGACGCGCCTGCCGTCTTCCGAATCGCCGACCACGAGCCCGACCTCGGCATAGTTCGTTCCCTTGACGGCGGCGACCTCCGGCAGCCGGTGGGCCGGAACTCGGACGAACGGCTCGCCTGCATAGGCCTCCGAGGCGATACGTCCGAGATCCTGTTCCGGCGTGGCCGCATCGACATGTGCGAAGCAGGTCGCGAAGATTCCCCGCGAAAGAGGCGCGCTCACCGGGACGAAGCGGAGCACGAGGTTGCGGGCGCCGGCGCGCGAGAGCGCCTCGACAATCTCGGGGACGTGCTGATGCGTGAGCGGCTTGTACGTTCGAAGGTTGTTCGCCCGCACGGGGTGATGCGTCGTGGCGCTCGGCGCCGAGCCGCTGCCGCTGGAGCCGGTGATTGCGACGATCTCGACGGGTCCCGAAAGGAGTCCCGCGCGCGCCAGAGGCAAGAGCGCAAGCTCGATCGTCGTTGCGAAGCATCCTGGAGAGGCGACGTGGCGCGCCGCTCGAATCTCGTCGCGCAGGAGCTCAGGAAGCCCGTAAACGAACGTACCCCGCCGCAGATCCTCGGGGCGAGGATGAAGCACGCCGTAATACCTCTCGTACGAAGCCGGGTCGCGAAGCCTGAAGTCCCCGGAGAGATCGACGACACGGACCCCGGTCGTGAAAAGCTCCCCCATCGTCTGCGCGCTCACCTTGTGCGGTAGGCCGAGGAGCACGACGTCCACCCCGCGCGCAGCTTCAGCCGGGGAGAGAGCTTCGAACCGCAGTTCCGTGCGGCCTTCGAGCGTCGGATGCACCTGTGCGAGCCGTTCGCCGATCGATTCGATGGATGTCACTCGGACGAGTTCGACGTCGGGGTGCATCAGCAATCGCCTGATGAGCTCCGCACCGCCGTAGCCGGTCCCGCCGATGACCGCGGCCTTGAACCGTTTGCCTGGCATGAACTCCGGATCGTAAGTGATCCCGCGGGGACTGGCCACCGGACGAAGGCGCGGACCGTCGGCGCGGGGATGCTACCTTCACACTCAGCCCCGAGGCGCGCGCGGTGGACACCCGACCTACGACGACGACTTCTGCAGCTGTCGAAGCCACGGCTTGGCTCGCCGACAAGCAGCTCGAGATGGAGCAGGCGCTGGCGCGGCTGGTCGACGTCAACTCGTTCACCGAGAACCCGGAGGGAGGCCGAAAAACCGGGGCTCTTCTTCGCGACCTCTTCGCTATCGCAGGTGTCGAGGCAACCCTGCGCGCCAGCGAGCGCTTCGCCGATCACCTGATCTTTCGGACGCGCCCGCGACAGTCGAACAAGGGCGCCATCGCGCTCGTCGGTCACCTGGATACCGTCTTTCCCCCGGGCACTTTCGAAGGCTACAGACGCGACGGACTGCTCGCCCGAGGTCCGGGGGTGCTCGACATGAAAGGCGGCCTCGTGGTCGCAGCGTTCGCCCTCAAGGCGCTCGCCGAGACGTGCGGGCTCGACAACGTCGTGCCGGTTCGAGTGGTCGTGGTCAGCGACGAGGAGGTCGGATCGCCCGAAGGTCAGGGTATCATCGGGGCGGCGATAAGCGGCGCGAGTGCATGTCTCGTATTCGAGGCCGGCCGATCCGCAGACGCCATCATCACGCGGCGCAAAGGGACCGGTTCGTACGCGGCCGTCGCTCACGGCCGGGCCGCGCACGCGGGTAATGCCCACGCGGATGGCGCGAACGCGATCTGGGCGCTAGCGCGCTTCGTCGATGCCGCGCAGAAACTGACCGACTATGGAGCAGGCGTTACCGTGAACGTCGGACGCATCGAGGGAGGCACGAGCAAGAACACGGTTCCCGACCGTGCCGAAGCGCACGTCGATCTGCGTTTCCGATCACGGACCGACGGAGAGACCCTCGCAGCGGCAATTCGCCGGGTGGCCGACGAGGCCGCTGCCTCCGTTCCCGGCACCCGTTTCGAGATGCACGAGGGGCCGTCTCGTCTGCCGCTGGAACGTACCGAGGCCAGCGAGCGGCTGCGTATGGAGTATGCCGCATGCGCACGTGCCCATGGGCTCGGCGACGGCGAGGCCCCGCTGCTCGGCGGAGGAAGCGACGCGAGCACGGCGAGCGCGCTGGGCATCCCTTCGATCGACGGTCTCGGTCCGCGCGGCGCGGGATTTCACACCAGGGACGAGCACATCGAGGTCGCGACGCTCGTGCCGAAGGCTCAGGCAGTGGCTCGCTTCATCGCCGAGCGAGCGGCAGGACGCTGACGGATTGCGACGCGCGGCTGCTGCATACCCTGCGCTCGCGTGCGTCGCGGCCGCGGCGTGCCCGGGGCCCCGCGACACCACGCCTCTCATCGCGGTCGATCCGAGGGCGGCGGGGCGTTGGTCCGCGATTGTCGATCAGGGGATCCACCCCTCGCGGGTCCACGCGATGGCCGAGGGCGAACAGCTCGGCGGCCCGAACGCGATCGGCCGGCCGGGGGACCTCCTTCTCGAGAACGATCGGGTCGTCGTCGTCATCGAGCGACTCGGGTCGAGCGCGGGGTTCGCCGAAAGCGGGGGGAACGTCGTCGACGCGGCCGACGCTCACGTGCGCAAGGACGAGCTCGGACAAATGTTCACTTACTTCGGCAAATTTCCACGACAGGGCGTGTACGACGCTCTGACGAGCGGAATCGAGGACGATGGGACGGCGTGGGTCGAAGTCTCCGGGCGGGAGCTCTACGAGCCGGGCGTCCGAGTGACGACACGCTACGCGCTACCTCCGACCAGTCGGGCTCTCCTGCTTCGGACGACGCTGCAGAACTCGGGCGCGGCCGCCGTCACGCTGCCTGGACTGGGGGACGCGGTCGAGTGGGGCGGCGCGGAGAAATTCGCACCCGGCAAAGCCCGCGGGTTCAAGGGACCGTCGAAAGGGCCTTACGTCGGAGGCGTCGGACGGTTCACGAGCTACGCCGTCGCCACGCCGACTCGCAGTGACATCGAGGCCACGAGCGGAGGCGGCTGGACGGACACGCTGCAGGTCGCTGACGTCAGACTCGATCCAGGCGCGAGCACGAGTTACGGGCGGGTCTTCCTCGTCGGTGCGCGAGGAGACTCCTCGAGCCTGCTGAGCGAGCTGGCACGGATGAACGGTCACCAAGTCGGCCACGCCAGTGTCTCGCTCGTACCTGGACCTGGACAGCCTGCGCTCGCGGTGCCGCCTGACGCGCGCCTTTCCGTGCGAGACGCGGACGGCGTCGAAAGGTTCAGCATCCAGGCGTCCGGAGATCCGCCCATGCTCGAGGCCGATCTTCCGGCCGGGCGCTATGCCTTGGGCTATTCCGGGGGTGGAGGTCGGGCTGCAGTCCAGACGGTCGGGATCGACGTCACTCCCGGTGCGCCGACCCACGCGCAGCTCGCAGTGAGCCAGCCGGCCGGCATCCACATCGAGTGCGTGAGCGCCGATGCCTCGTCCGAGCGTCCTCCGGGCGGCGTCGATCCCCAGTCGCCAGCCAGGGGTCTGCGAATCCCGTGCAAGGTAACCTTCGAGCGCACGGACGGCGCGTCGGCTCCGGATTTCGGACCTGCCTACGTGGCCGGGCCGGCACGAAATCAGGCGACGACGGCCGACGGGCTCGTCGAGGTGGCCCTGGCAGCGGGCGCGTACAGGATCACGGCCTCGCGCGGCCCGGAGTACGCGCTGGATGGGATCAACGTGCTGCTCGCCCCAGGCGAGCGGAAGGAGCTCTCGCTTTCGCTTGCACGCGTCGTCGATACCGCCGGCTACCTGGCGTGCGATTTCCATCAGCACACGATGCTCGGCACGGACGCCCCGGTCTCCACCCGCGACCGCGTCGTCGCCAACGCCGCCGAAGGCGTCGAAGTCGCCGTAGCGAGCGAGCACAACGTGGTTGCCAACTTCGAGCCGATCGTACGTGAGTTGCACCTCGAACCGGACATGGTCTCGATCGCCGGAGACGAGCTGACGAGCGATGCGAGTCGCAACGCGTGGGGCCACGCAAATGCCTGGCCGCTGTCCGTCGACGAAACCCGGGCTCGGGGCGGGGCGCCCGCGGTGCGCGACCGCACTCCCGCGGAGCTGTTCGAAGCCGTGCGGCAAGCGTCGGCAGTTCCCATCGTCGTTCAGGTCAACCATCCGCGATCGGGCGCCACGGGCTACTTCGACCGGACGGGCTTCGATCGCGCCTCGGGCCTCGGAACGACGCCTGGCTATGATCCCACCTTCGACGCCGTCGAGGTGTGGAACGGTCGGAACATCGATGCTCGCGTCAAGGTGCTCGCGGACTTCTTCGCGCTGCTTCGCACCGGCCACCCGGTCACGGCCACAGCCGATACCGACACACATGGCATCGTGGGACAGGAGGCAGGCTATCCGCGCACGTACGTACGAGTTGCGAACGACGGACCGCTCGAGCCCTGGGACGAGGCACGGTCTCGCGATCTCGTTCATGGCGTCAGAGAATTGCGCGACGTGGTTCTGACGAACGGGCCGATGCTGCGGGTCACCGCGAATGGCGCGCCGATCGGTGGGTTGACGCGGGGTCACGCGATCGTCGTCAACGTTCATGTGGAGAGCGCGCCCTGGGTCGTGGTCGACGAGGTTCGTGTGCTGCGCGCGTCACGAGCAGGCGACGACGTGAGCGGCGCCGTATCCGAAACGAAACGGATTACCCCGAAGCTCAATTCGCGTGGAGCCCTGGTCGCCGATGTCGTCTTCACGCTGTCCGTACCGAGCGACGACGCATTCGTCGTGATCGCGTCGGGTCACAACCCGATGCTCCCCGTCATTGCGCCGGGCGCCAGTCCCGAGGAGACGGCGCCTTGGGCGATGACGGGCGCACTATGGGTCGACGCCGACGGCGACGGACGTTCGCTCGGGCGTTGAGACGCGTGGGCCCCGCGCGCAATCGCCCGAGCCGCAACCGATGGCGGCCTTGCGTTGGCCCGTGGCTCGGCTAGCCTGCGCTCCTGCCGTCACGGTCCGAAGGTGTTCGGCATGCTCGGGGCGTAGCGCAGCCTGGTTAGCGCACTTGACTGGGGGTCAAGGGGTCGTGGGTTCGAATCCCGCCGCCCCGACCGCGCGGAATCATTGACGGTTTCCGGATTTCGCGGGTCGGTTACGAGCGACGTGCACGAGCGTGCTTCGGGGGATCAGCGGGACGCGACCGGCTCGAGCTCCACGAAGCCACGTCCGATCTCGGAACCATGCCCGTCCTTGACCACGACGCGGACGATCGACGGATCGCCGATCAAGCGCGGAGCGATGCGTCCTCGCCACGTGTTACCGTCACGCTGCCAATCCACCGAAAGCGGCGTCAAGTCGAGGAGCGTCTCGAGGGTGACCGTCTCGCTCGAGACGTCGATGCGGCCGGAGGGATCACGGACTTCCACGCGCGCGTCGATGGGGTCCGTAGGCCATCGCGCATTCGCGGGCGCAAGCGCGACGTACGCCCGCAGCTCGCGCCGCGCGAGCACGAGACGGGTCTCGGCGCCGAGGGCCCGGTCGCGCAGATGCACGATTCGCATGGGGGCGTCCTCCGAGAGCCGCAGCGAGCCCCCGAGGCGCCCCCAATACAATGGCACCTCGTAGTGAGGCTCCGACAGGCCAGCATTCTCATAGGCGACTTCGATGGGAGAGCCGTCGGGACCGCTCGCCGCGCTCCCGTTCGGGGAGAGCATGGACACGTACTCGCCTTTGGGCAGGACGATCGCGCCGTCGCGCGCGACGAACGCTCCCTCCGGGAGCGCGTAACGGAGCACGTGCAGGGGACGAGGCACGGACCACGCGCCAACGATCCCCGAGTTGCCGACCGAACGTACGTGAACCCACGCCGCGCCGCCGTCGAGTGCGCCGCCGTCCGTGGAAATCGAGACACGCGGCTCTCGCGTCGTGGTTCTCTCGATCACCCGCACCATGCTCGGGTCCAGTGCCACCTCGACCCGGTACTCGGCCGTATTCGGTACGGCACCCCACGCCAGGTCCACGGCAGCCGGCGAGCCTCGAGGTACGACGCGAAAGCCACCGCTTTGGGCGTCCCACGCGGGTGAGGCCGGAATGCCTCGACTCTTGTCCGGATTGACACCGCGCCGCATGAGGATTCCAGCGCCGTCGTACACGGGAAATCCTTGCCCGTTGGACCCCACCACCAACGCTCCCTCGTAGATCGCCGCCGACGTCGCGTCGCCGTGCACTCGCACGTGAAGCTGTCCACGCCAGTCGGTGAGGGTGCCTGCCCTGCTCGATACGAGAAACGCATGGGACCCCTTCGGCGCTGGAGGCATCCGCACCTCCGCCTCGCCCTCTTCGAGCAGGAGGTGGTACCCGTGGGCCCAGTGGTTCGTTTCGCTGGGCAGCTTGCCGCCGGGCATCCAGCGCGCCAGCGACTTGGGCTCGAGCGTGATTGTGACGCCGTCGGGCAGAATCATCTCCAGCGGTTGGTCCGGCGCCGCCTGCACCGTCACACCCACGTCCAGGATGTCCGCGGTCGTCGTTTCGCGCCATTGCCCGGCGCCGTCCTGTTTGATGCGACCCTCGCCGCGAACGATCGCTGCCCCGTCGGGCGACGCTGCGCCTGCGGAGGTCGTCCCGAGAGGGGAGATGGCCGAAATCGCGGCGACAAGAAAACCCGTTCGTAGACGCACGATGCGATCGTACGGGGTATGCGGCGGCGGTCTTAAGCACCCGGGCAAGGAATTGGTCAGGGCTCGACCCACACCCCACGGCGGAACGCAGACCGGCTCAATCAGGGCGCCGTGGGTTCGAGCTCCTCCAGCACCTTCCTGGCCATCTGTAGGTGATCTTCGACTTGCGATCGGGCGGCGCGAAGATCGGTCCGTAGATCTGGGCTCTTTGCGATCGCGGTCACTTGGACCAAAAGCTCGACGGCTTTGTGGTGATCGCGGACCTGTCCGTCGATGTACTGGCGATCGAAGTCGCGACCATGAATCGACTGTAGCGCCGAGAGCTGGTCCTGTGCGTCGGTCCTTAGCTGATTGCTGACCGCATTGTCGGTCGGAACGATCTTCGACCGCGACAGGACGATCGCGTCGCGGTTTTGCATGGTCCGGTGGGCGCTGATCATGTGCTGCGCGAAACGCTTGACCGCAGGGGAAAATGCCTTCGCCTCCGCGAGCTGCGCCTGCTGAATGGCGGCCTCGTTGAACGATGCGATCATGGCTGCGATCTGGCCGTCGCTCAATCCGGTCGTCGCGTAGGGATCGACCATCGTGTTCGTCACGCCGGTTTCGGACCGGTCGCCGGTACCCGTCGCCGGGGTCGATGACGCTGCGTCGTAGGATCCCGCAAGGCCGCTCGAACCGGCCAGGCCCGGCGCGCTCCCGACGGTCGAGCTCAGCCGCGGGTTGGCCGCGGGGCTCGAACCGGACGTGTTCGCCGCCACGGGCGCGCGCTGGACGTTGGTCGGCGATTCGAGTTGCTGCTGAGCGTTCTCGCAGGCCGTTGGGCCAAGCGAAGCGACCATGGCAATACCGAGCGCCGCCAGCCGGGCGCGGACTAGCTGGTTCATCATGACCTCCGTCGAACTCCGCGCCGTACGCCGTGCAACCGAAGTACCGTGGGGTTCGTTCGGTTTCGAGTGCCGCAGGTCTCCGACGGCTCGCGACCGGTCGTGTCGGAGCGCCACGTGCCGTGGCAAAGTCGGGGCAGCGTCGGTGAGCGACTTGGAAGCCTTCGTCTGTTATTCGTGGGCCCGATGAAGCGAGCCGCCGTGTTCGGCATCTCGGCTGCGCTGGCCGGTGCGGGGTGCCGCACCGACCATGCCGATGACTCCGTCGTTCGAGCCTCGCTCCTCGACGCCGCAGCACGCGGATCGACGTCTTCCCGGATCGGGATCTCGAAGGCGTCGCCGACCTCGGACCCGAACGATGCTCGGACCGTGGTCTTCATGACGGCGTCGGCCGGAAGGGTGCCCTCGATTGTGCGGGAGGCGTCGGGCGCGGCCGCAGCCGAGCGCCGCACGCTGGTCGTCTACGTCGGTGCGAGCTGGTGCGAGCCCTGTCAGCGCTTTCACCACGCAGCAGAGGCCGGAGCGCTCGACGGCCGACTGCCGAGGCTCGCGCTGCTGGAGTTCGACGCCGATCGGGATCTCGATCGGCTCGCCGCGGCCGGATACGCGTCAAGCTACATTCCGTTGTTCGCGCTCGCCTCAGCGGACGGCACGGCTTCATCTCACCGCGTGGAAGGGGGCATCAAGGGCGAAGGCGCCGTCGAGTTCATCCTCCCGCGCCTGAGAGAGCTGCTCGCGCGATGGAGCCTCGGTCCAGGCGGTTAGCCTCCGAGCCGTGATGGCAAAAGTCATCCTTCGACGGCAAACCTCGAGCGCAGCGCACCTGCACACAGCGCCCATAGGGTGATGCCGAAAGCCGCGGCGGCGGCCTCGGAGCCGCGCGACACGCCGCCGCTGCGACACGTCGCCGCGAGCAGGATGAACACCGCGTTGTTCGCGGCATGCGCGACGATCGTCGGACGAATTCCATCGAACCGTTCCGCGCACCAACCGAGGAACAGTCCGATGAAGAACGCGAGGGTACCCTGCACGAGATCGAGGTGGAGGAGCCCGAACGCCAACGACGCGACGACGATCGCGGGCCAGCGTCCGTAAGCCGCAGCGAGGCGGGTCTGCATCGCGCCCCGAAAGAACGTCTCTTCGCCGACTGCGGGCGCGACCGCGATGGCCGCGAGCGCCAATGCCAGCGTCGTGGGGTCGGCTCCAGCGAGCGCGGTTTCCAGCATCCCCATCACGCCGCTGCGCCCCACGCCTAAAAAGTCGCTTGCAGCCCCTCCGGCAACGCTGAGCCCGATCGTGCCGAAGATCGCGGCGATCGAGCCCATCGCGCTCGCGTTTGAACGGCGAATCCGCAGGCCCGTTCGCACGCTTCCTTGCAGCCGGGCAAAGGCGAAAGCGACGAGCAGCAAGACCGCGGCGTTCGTTGCGGCGACGGCCATCGCCCCCTGCGCGGAGGCGGCGAACCGTTGCGCTTCGAAGCTGGTCACGTCGCGACGATCGCTGGCTCGCAAGCGCCCGACAGCCGCCAGCAAGACCGAGTCGGCCACGATGAGCACAACGAACGCGCACAGATACGACAGCAAGGCCGGCCACGCGGCGAGGCGGGATCGCGACTGCATATTTCCCATGCGTGACGGTTCGCGAAGGGGGTGGGCAGAGCGCCAGCCCGCCGGCCCTCACTCGTTCACATTACGGCGCGCGAGCTGCTGCCGTGCTGCGGTCGACACCGCGCCGGTGACGTTTTTGCTTTTCGCCAATGCCTTGAGCTCATGCTCCCGCAGATGCTGAACCAGCCGTGAGGCGAACGCAAACGGAGTCCTCGGGTTCTGCACCAAGTTCAGTTTGATCTGGTGCGCCCGCGTCCACTCCCGATCCAGCGCGATGATGCGCAGGACGTCCTCCGACACGTTGCGGCTCGCACTGATGCGCACGACCTCGTTTTCCTGGATGGTCGGGCTTTTGATGGCTGCCTGAGCGACCAGACGGTTGGAATCTCGAATGAGAATGAGCCGCTCGCTCGCCGTGCCAATCATCGCGCGCCTGACCTTCTGCGAGACGGTCATTTGGGCAAGACGGGCGTGGAGCGGGAGAAACCGATCCTCGAGCACCTCGTCTCCCGTCTCTTCGTCGAGACGATGGGTATCCTCGATCTCGGCGTTGACCGGCGTCCGTTCGGCGATCTCTCCCGTCTCCTTGAAGTGAACGTCGTCGGGGGTCGGCTCTGCAGTGGGCTCCACGATGAGCTCGTGGCCGATCGCGGCCGCCGCCTCTTTGTACGCCGGGATGCCTTTGAGCTCGATGTTGTTTCGGACCGCCAGCTCGAGGATGCGGTCCGCGGTCGACATCCTCGTGTTCTTGTTCATGTAGAGCTTCTCGACGATCTCGGGGTGGGCGAGCAAACGCTGCTCGTTCGTCGCGACGAGCTCGGCGATGAGCTCGCTCGCCTCCGCCGCAACGGCGGCCACCGTCTGCGGCAGGATGGCGGGATGCGCGAGGACCCTTTCGATGACGGGGGCATTCCGCGCGTAGAGCGAGGCCATGGTGGCAAGCACACCGGGTGGGAGGTCGCCGGCCAGCGCGCCGTTCACCAAAGGGGCGGGCAGCGCGCCGAGAGTGCTCTTCGCGGTCGCCGCAAGAGCTGCGTCCCTCGACTCCGAAAGCAAGACGACGATGGTGAGGGCCTCGCCGGGTTTGATCCCCGGCGCCACTCCCTTGGCCGCCATCTGCCGCATCGGCGCGGGGGCGGCCGGGTCGAGGATCTTGCGGGCGACCGGCGTCAGGGTGCCGACATCGACGGGGGGCTCCACGACCTCAGCATACCGCGAGCGGGCCCGTGCTCTGTGATACTAGACTGAGTTTGGGTCGAGCATCCCGTCTGGAAGCCGATCCGAGCCGCGTATGCCAACGGCGCGATACGAACACTTCCGAGACGCTCGCCAGTGCGCCGCCTGCGGGCAGCGCTTTTCTCCCGACGCC
>DASPUY010000241.1:0-40907 GCA_035622655.1 Polyangiaceae bacterium | reverse complement strand
AGAAAAGGGTTTCGGTCTTCGCTCTCAGTCGCCAGAATCGAAAAAGTGGAAAAAGTGCGGACCCCGCGCCGCAGCGGTGATGCAGTGGCGGGGACAAGATTGCGAGCCTTCGCCCGGGCCAGGCGTCTCGTCCCGCGCGGGCGATTGACGGTTCAGGTGGAGCTGAGGCATAAGTGATAAAGGCGATCTCGGCCGTGAGAGGGGGATCGCTGCGGAGGAGGAAAAGATGATGAAGAACATGGCGGTGGTCGTAGTTTTCGCCGCGATGGCGCTCGCGGGGCTGGCGGCCTGCGGCGGGAGCGACACGAAGCCGGCGAGCTCGCCGGAGAACAGTGCCAGCGCCGCGAGCACCGCGAGCTCGGCCGCTCCGGCAGATACGGCAGCCGCATCGCCCCCTGCGAAGTGAGGAGCGTCTTGGGAGTGGGGAGGAGCGGCCGCGCGTTTCGCCGCTTATCTTTGCCGGGCTCGAGTCGCGATGAGCCGCGCTCCCCCCACCGAGACTAGAGCGGCGTTCCGAGGGATGGCAGGCCCCGTGGCGTTCCACGCCATGCAGCGCCGCTTTAGAAGCTGCCGAATGCGGAGAGCTGCGCACCGCCGTGCTGCGTCGGAGCGACCGCGACCTGGAAAGGCGGGGTCCACGAAGCCTGATTCGGGCTGTCGGTCGAGTTGGCGGTAAACACCGCAGCAATGGCGAGGCCAGCGAGCCCGCCCACCGAGTTTGCGATCATTCCGCGTCGCCACTCGTCGCCGCTGCTTCCAATGTAAAAGAGGTAGATGGGGGTCGTGGCCAGTGTGCCGAGGACCTCTCCCGCCCACATGGACCGAATCGTCACCCAGGATGGGACGTAGAACGCGGAGACGACCCCCGCCGACAGAATGCCGGCGTTGTACCCGGCGAAGCCCCAGACCGCGGCGCCGTCCTTCCAGTCGCCGTTGACCACGCCGGCGCCGAAGAGCACGCCCGTAATGGCTCCCCAGCCCGCAGCACTGGAGATGAGGCTGAGGCTTCGCGGATCCGGCTGCAACCATTCGCCGAATGCGTAGCCGCCCACGCCCCCGGCCGTGGCGGTGAGGAACGTGATTGTCGTCCACATCTGGAAGTCCCAGGAGCGCGGCCCCCCGTTGCCGGTCACCTGCCATTGCAAGCCGCTGATCGCGACACCCTCTACGCTTCCGAGCAGCAGTCCCGTGGCGATTGTCGAGGGAACGGCGCGGTCGAATTCGTCGAGCTGGTCCCAAATGTACAGCCCGATCGGTACAGCGGCTCCGAATGCAGCCGGAGCAATGACGGCAATGCCGGGGTCGCTCTCTTTCGCAAGGGCATCGATCCAGATGCCGGTGCCGATGCCGTAGGCCACGCCGGTTCCATAGAGAAACGCCATTTCCTGCGCGCTGCGATAGCGGCTCGGCCGTGGGCGGGGCGGCTGCAGCACCGGTGGCAGCGGCCCGTACGGAGCGGGAAGCGGCTGCGGCGCGCCCGCGTATCCGGGCGCAGGAGCATAGGTCGGGGGGGGCGCGTATCCCTGCGGCGCCGGCGGATAAACCGGCGTCGGATACGGCCCGGGAGGGGCTTGAACCGGCACGGGGGCCTGAGCGTCGGGCGGTCGCGTTCCGGGCGCGAGCTGCACGTCGACCGCGGGGGGGGGCACCGGGGGAAGGAGGGGAGAGCTCGGCTCAGGAGCTTGCGCGAATGCGGGGCCACCGCACGTCACAGCAATCGTCGCAACAGAGAGTGCAGCCCATGCCCGCATGTGTCCTCCGACCGGCAGCGATTAGGATCGTGCGCGCGCCACGGCGCGCAAGTCGAACTCGTAGCCCAATTCGCGCGCCATCAAATCTTTTACGGCTTGGCGCACTGGTTTGCCCTCGTACAGCACGGAGTAGACCTCGCCGGTGATGGGCATGTCGACCGCGAGCTTCTTCGAAAGCTCGTAAGCGCTCTTTGCGGTGGTCACCCCCTCGGCCACGTGTCCGAGCGTGGCGAGGACCTCGGCGAGCGGGCGTCCTCGTCCGAGCTCGCGGCCCACGGTCCGATTGCGCGAGAGATCACCTGTGCAGGTCAGGACGAGGTCGCCGACTCCGGCGAGCCCCGCCAGCGTGAGGGCCGAGCCTCCTCGGGCAGTCGCGAGCCTCGCGACCTCGGCGATTCCGCGGGTGATCAGCGCCGCGCGTGTGTTGTGGCCGAAGCCCATCGCCTCGATCGCTCCCGATGCGATCGCGATCACGTTCTTCAGTGCGCCGCCGCATTCCACGCCTATGACGTCGTCGCTCGTGTACGTCCTCAAATACGCCGTGTGCAATCGCCGCGCGGCTTCTTGCCGAACGCCGGCGTGGGAGGAGGCGACCACGACTGCAGTGGGTGTGTGCTCGGCGAGCTCCCGCGCAAAGCTCGGCCCCGAAACGAAGGCGAGGCTCTCCCGCGCGCTCGCCGGTAGCTCGTCGAAGAGAATCTCATCCATGAACATGAGCGAGTCGTTTTCGATTCCTTTGGTCGCGCCGATGACGAGGGTCGCGTCGCCGCCTCCGGCAAGTGGCCTCGAGCGTTGCATGTAAGGGGCCGCGGCACGGGCCACATCGCGCGTCGCATGGCTCGGCACCACGAAGACGACGGTTTCAGCCCCGTCGAGCGCGCCGGCGAGGTTGTGGGTGCACGAGACCGTTCGGGGCAGCTTGACTCCGGGCAGATAACGCGTGTTCTCACCTGTCGCGTTGACGGTCTCGCACAGCGAGACATGACGCGCCCACATGGCGACGTCGTCGCCCTTCTCGGCCAGGACTTTCGCAAGCGCCGTTCCCCAGGCTCCGGCGCCGAGGATCGCCGCCTTCATTCGGCGCACGTTAGCACCAAGCTTCCGGGTTGCCTCGAAGTGCCCGCGCTATGCTGCCGATGCTCCGATGCGCTCGGCCGCCGGCTGGCAGATTGTGCTCGCGCTGGCGACCCCGGCCGGCGCATGCGTCGCGTCGGGATGCTCTCCGAACTCGATCTGCGCCGTTGCGGGGCCCATCAACGACCCGTCCAACCGCACGCTGCGCCGAAATATCATGAGCTTCGGCCTCGGGCAGTTTTGCCAGCAAATGACGACTCGCGACGCGCCGCTGACGCTCTCGCCGGACGCTCCGATCGTGGGCCGTTTCTTCCCGCAGCATTGCACGCAGCAGGTGCTCGACAACGGCGACTTGTGGGTGCAGTTCGACGGTTTCGGTTACGCGTGGACGAGCCTGTCGAGGAAAGTCACCTTCACTTCGACCGCCACGATCCAGTACAATCAAGACTTCAAGTGCGCCGAGGATGACGGTATCTACGCCTATTTCGATAGCCGGGCGGTCTCGCCGCCGGACTTTCGCATCCTGCAGATCGAGCAACCGGTCGCCAACCTCGTTCAAAACTGGATTGCCCCATTCGCCGACAACTTCGGACGCCAGGTCGTTTCGGGCCAGCTCGCGCAGGGTTTCACCGTCATCGAGCACGCCGGCGGAAACATCGAATTCGGTATCGGCCATTTGCCGCTTGGGCAGCATCCGCCTCACCCTTTCGACCTTCACGGCAGCAGCCGCGTGACGTACGAAAATCTCCGGACCGCGGTGTATGGAGGCGAGCGCGACTTCATCGGCCCCATTTCGATCGAGGGCTTCCGGCGGGCGATCTTCCTGCACATGCATCTCGAGGGAGTTCAGTCGGCCGACGTTTTCGTCGTTCCCAAGGCGGAAGGCGACCCGTCGCTGCTTCAGTACGTCCAGTACGGCGCGGCTGGAGCGCTCGCGTTCATGCCGCGCTTCTCGGACGTGATCCGGTACGGACAGGAATACGAACGTGCAGTCCCTGTTCCGCCGGGTATGTACTATGTCGTGATCGACAACACGCCTTCCGCGGGGCAGGTGGCCCCACCGCCCGCACCTCTGATGAACGTGCTGGGCCCTCCGGCCGCAGTCGTCAACTACGCGATTCAAATCGGTGACGCGCCTTGAAGACTGAAGAGCCGACCGGCCCCCGCAAGCGCAGCAGCAACCCAGTCGACCCGAGCATCGACTCGAGCGAATCGCACTCCAACGGAGCAGCGCGCATGCCGGTCGACGGATCGGCGGCTGATGCGTCGGTGAATGGGGCTCATGCTGCAGCAGCGGATGAGCTGGCCCCCCTCCGGCGGTCACGGCTGCTCCGGCTGCTTTACTGGGCGCTCTGGTTCGTCCTGCTCCCCACCGTGCTCGCGTCGATGGCGATCTGGATCCTCTCGCCGGCGGGAGGCGGCGAGCAAACCGGCCTTTTCGCTTGGGCGCAGGCCGTGGTCCGGTCGCAGCCAGTCCCGGTCGGAATCGTTCTTTTCACCGTGTTCGAGGTCGCGCTCTGGGCCGCTCGGCACCAGCTGCCGTTTGCGAGGCACGCTCACCCGCCGCAGCGTGCCGACCTGCCCGCCCGCCTGCGCTCGACGTTCGAGCGTGCACGCAGCCTGCTCGACGAAGCGGAGATGATCTTCGCCAAGCACGAAAAAGCGATCGCGAGGGAGCTGGCAATCAAGGAGCGCGAGCGCCTGCGAGTGGAGCTCGACGGACTCCGCGACGCCATGGAACGGGTTCCATTCGACGAAACGACGTTCATCGACGCGCTCGCCCGAGCCGACGGCGAGGTGGATGTCCGCCTCGGGCCCTGGCGCAAGAGCGAAGTGCGCGAATACCTCGAGGCCATCGTGATGGCGGTCGCAGTGGCGTTCGCGCTCCGAGCGTTCGTCATCGAGGCATTCAAGATCCCGAGCGGCTCGATGATCCCCACGCTGATGGTGGGCGATCACATCTTCGTCAACAAGTTCAGCTACGGGCCGGCCATTCCATACACCCACACGCGGCTGTGGCATCGCATGCCGCCCAGCCGCGGGGACGTCATCGTCTTCGAGTTTCCCGAGCACCCCGAGCAAGATTTCATCAAGCGGGTCATCGCCGTGGAAGGCGACAAGCTCGAGGCGCGAAACGGTCACCCGATCATCAACGGCTGGGAAGTGCCGAGCTGTCGCGTCGGGCCGTGGTCGTACAACGATTACGAGTCTTCCGTCATGCACCACGAGGGCGACCTGTACGTGGAGTACCTCGGCGACGAGTCGTTCTTGACATTTTATGATCGGGCGTCGGGAGGCTACCCGGAATACCAGGGCCCCTACTTCGCGAAAAAGGGCGAGGTCTGGGTGATGGGCGACAACCGGAACAACAGCCACGACTCGCGCATGTGGTTCGCCGGGCAAGGGGGGGGCGTTCCGTTCGCCAACATCAAGGGCCGCGCCCTCTTCGTCTGGTTGAGCGTGAGCGACAGCGGTATCGATTGGTCGCGGGAAGGCGCGCCTGTGATGGGCCGGCCGCGGCTTCCCCCTTCCGCAGCGGCGCTCGAGTCGCAGCTCGATCAGTGTCTCAAGAAACGGCCCGCCGTCACGATGCCGCCGGACGTCGTTTCCGCCACTGGCGTATTGCGCTAACGGCTCGGGCGACGCACGTTTGGGGGCATGAGAACCGTGATTTTCGCGGCGTGGCTTGCGGCGGGGGCCCTGACAGGGTGCGCAGCGGCGCAGAATGCCGCGAAGCGCGATCCGATGACCTGCGAGCGCGACCCGAGCTGCGCGAAATCGCGCGGCGCCTATTCGGACTGCTCGCAGCAGTGTGTCGACGACCCTGACTGCACCGACCGCTGCCATGAGGCCCAAATGGATCGCGGCCTCGGGCACTGACGGCGCGCGCCGGGCTCCCCGGCTCCCGGCGCGCGCGATCGGAGGTCAAAGGAGGTCGGGAAGAACGCGCGTGCCTTCCTGGACGACCGACTTCAACTGTCCCGGGTCGATGCGCAGGGCATGCAGGATGGTGGGAGCGACCTGCACGGTCCTCACGTGCTCCGAGACGGTTCGGCCCTCGTGAAACGCGGGTAGCGAGACGAGGAGAGCGACGTGGGTATCGTCGAGCGTTCCACCGCCGTGCTCCGCGATCTTCTTGTTGCTGCTCGAATAAATCGTGCCCCAATCCGGCTGAATGAACACGTCGGGAGCGCGGGCCGCGGCGACCGGATCTGCCGAGAGGGGGTCGCCGAATAGGGCGGCAAGAGCGGGTCCCGACGTGATGTTCGAGGTGAAGATCGTGCCGGGGGGGAGGGTCTGCGCAAAGATCGCGCTCGCGTTGCTCTCGAGCTCTGCAGCGACCGTGGATGCCGCGGTCGGGTCCTGGTTGTGCTGGATCCACAGAATGCCGACGTCGTCGGTCGTCAGGTGTCCGTCGGTATCGTAGGGGCTGCCGCTGTTGGGGTTCACGAACGCCGACGGATGGTTGCCGATCGCAGGGTCGACGTCGTCGATGAAGGGGAGCGGATCTTGTACGGTGTCGTTGCCGTTGCCGCCGGCTTCCATCGCGAGCTTTCTCTTGTCGATTGGCGATTGGCCGTGCTTTGCCGTCACGATGATGAGCGTCGAGTCGCGCAGACGTTGCTCCTCGAGCGCGGCGACCATGCGTCCGAGCGACGAGTCAACGAAGCTCAGGGCGCTCTCGAGCAACGCGCTCGGGGTGCCGGCCGCGTCGAGGTATCCGCCGGGCGTGAGCTTCTCGGTCACGCTCACGGCCTGGAAGTTCATGCCGAACACGGTCGGCACCGGTGCCGCGGTCGATCCGTCCGAACGCATGCCGTCGATCTCGTTGATGATCGCCTGGACCTTGACGGCGTCGTACGCGAGGGCCGACGGGCCGCAGGTCGTATAGTCGGAGATCTCCGAGAGCGGCAGCGAATTGGTCGTTCCATTGCACTGCGCGAGACTGCCCAGCAGGTCGACGCCGTTCACCGTGCCGGCCGGCGCGTTGGCGATGAGCGACGCTTGTTCGGGGGTGTAAAGGTCATCGATCCCGTGGCCGGACGGACCATTGAGGATGTCGTATGCGGGGTGCTTGTCCGACCAGGCCGTGTAGCCGCCCGCCGCCTTCACGACTTCGAAGATCGTATTGACCTTGAGAAAGTCGTGCGGCAAGACGACCACGCATTGCCCCCGGGCGTCGAGCTGGTGCGGCAGATACGCGGGATTGATGCCCCCGCTGAAGAGCAAGTTGCTGTTGAAATCGATGCTCTCGTCGAAGATGGCTTCCGTGCCCGGGTCGCCCGTGCACTCGTTGCCAGGGGAGTAGAGCGTGCGATCGTAGCTATCGTCGTAGTACACGCCGGTCGACTTGGGCGTGCCGCCCGTGGCGAGAGCGACGGTGCCGGGGAATGAATCGGACGGCGTGGTGGTGTGCGCATCGGTGTATTGCACGCCCGACGCAGCGAGCCTCGCCAGCGTGGACGTCGGGTTCGCGGCGATCCAGTTGGCGAGGTCTATCTCGTGCAACCCGTCGACGCTGATGAGGAGGACGCGTCGGATGACTTTCTGCGGCGATTCCGCCAGGTCCGAGGATTGTCCACCGAAGTCTCGGATCGCGGCGCTGGCGGGGGCGAGAACCGTCGGGCTCCGCACGCCTTCATTCTGGGACGGGCCAGGGCTCGAGCCGCAAGCTGCGAGGAGCGCAGGGTAGCAGATGCAGGATAGGGCTGTCCGCGTTCGCATGGGTGACTCCTTGCTGGTAAAGGGGCACGGCACTGCGACAGGTCCAGTAGTCGGCTCCCCGATTCACTTCCCCCACGGCCTCGGAAACTCTCCGTGGCGGCGGCGTTACGCTGGGCTTGCGCGCGTCTGAGTGCGACGGTTTCATCTCGTCGGTGCATCGCCGCGGTGGCCGCGGCACGCCTCATAGGCCCAGCACGAGCACGGGAGCCGAGCCCAGCCCGGGAACACCGGCGTTGCCATCGCTTCCGGTCGTCAACCCGTAGGCACCCGCGAGGTTGGCCCCGTGAGCACCGCCCGTTCCCGGCTGACCTGGAGAGCCCGCGAGACCGGGAAGGATCGTCGTCGCAGGGTCGTACGACGGCGCGGTACCCGTGTACACGATGCCCGCCGAAAGCCCCGCGGTTCCGCCGGCGCCCCCCGAGCCTCCCGCGCCGTTCCCTCCCGCGCCCCCTGCACACGGGGCCGTATCGGGGTTCTCCAATGCGAGCGTCCCCCCGGTCAGGTTGCCGCCGCCCTGACCGGGCTGTCCGGGCCCGCCGTCTCCCCCATTGCCGCCCTGGCCGGCGTGCAGCGTGCAATTCACGAGCATGACCACGCTGTCCGAACTGACAAGTGCGATGCTGGCGCCCCCTCCTCGCCCGCCGGCTCCGCCTGTCCCGCCGCAACCCCCCGCGGCACCTCCGGAGCCGGGATACCAGAGCGGCACACCGAAATCGGTTGCCGCTCCGCCGCTGCCTCCCCCGCCGCCCTGGCCGGTACCTCCCGCTTGTCCGTCCCCGCCGGGCGAGGGTGCCCAACTACCGCCGGACAGCGAACCATATACGACGGCGGCGCTTCCGCCGGGAGCTGGGAGCCCATCGGCGCCGGGGTTGCCGGGACAGCCACCGTCCAGCGCGCTCGGATCGTCCGGATCTGCGAGCGATCCCCCGGCTCCGTTCTGGATGCCTTGAGAGGCACTCGAAGCGGGAGTTCCCCGCATACCATCCGCCCCCGAGGGGGGCGATTCCGAGATGCTCCCGCCCGTTCCCCCCGTCGAGCTCGTTCCATTCGTGCACGCGATTGAACCACCGGCCGCTCCGGGCGCGCCATCCGGCGCAGAGCCCGCAAGCGTTCCGCTCGGAGCGGTGTTCGCGCCTCCGTCCACGAGAAGGGGATAATTCGGCATCGTCGCGCCAGGGGCCCCGGGCGCCCCGTCCGACCCGGTACCAGCGATGAGAGTCACGCGCGTCAGCGTCACCGTAGAGGTCGCAATGAACCCGGCGATGCTCGAGGTTCCGTCGCCCGTCACTGGATCCCAGCCCTGCTCGGGCTCGTTCGGAGTGACGAATGTCAGGTCCTCGAGGGTGACCCCGGAATCGCCGGCGCCGGTCACGAGCAAGGCGGGGGACGCTGCGGAGGAAGCGCTGACCATGGCCGCTCCGCCGGAATACGCCCAGTTGGCGGCCCCCCCATCGATCGGGCACGCCAGGCCACCGTAAACATGCACGGCGGCCGTCACGGTGACGTTTTCTGTATACGTCCCGTTGCAAACGAAAACGTTGGAGCGCGCGCTCGAGAGCGCTTTGCCGAACGTCGCGAAGGGTCGCGCCATCGTGCCGTCGCCCGTGTCGTCGCCTCCGCTCGACGCGGGTGCCACGAAGACACCGTAGGCATCTGCGAGCACGCAAGGATCGTCTTTCGGAGCTTTCGTCGCATCGCACCCCGAATCGCCGTAGGGGCTTCCGTAGACGACGATCGAGCTCGCGTCGGACCTCGCGTCGACGCTCTCGGAATTCGAGCCGCAGGCGAGGGTCCCCAAGGTGCGAAAACCGAGCACGGCGGTAGCGCCCGCGATACACGGCCGAAGCGAGCGCACGCTCCAGCGGCGCCGAACCGCACCCGCCCCTTCGTCGATTCGCATGGATCGTCTCCCGACTCTGGATGCGTCTGACTTTCTCTCGCTCTCGCTCTCGCTCTCTCTATCGACAGGCGAGAGCGATCGGTTGCGTCAGCCCAAGGCGCTTCGCGCGATCACGGTACGCTGGATCTCGCTCGTCCCCTCGTAGATCGTCGTCACCCGCGCGTCGCGCAGGTGTCGTTCCGCGGCGAATTCGCGGACGTAGCCGTAGCCCCCGTGGATCTGGACCGCGTCGTTGCAGATGGAGACCGCCGATTCGCTCGCGAAGAGCTTCGCGATGGCCGCGTCGCGGCTGAACGGCTTACCGGCCTGTTTGGCCTCGGCTGCGCGCAACACGAGAAAGCGCGATGCGTCGAGCGCGACGCGCATGTCGGCCAGCTTGAACCGGATGGCCTGATGCTCTCCAATCGGAACGCCGAACGCTTCGCGGACCCTGGCGTAGGCTACGCTTTCGTCGAGCGCTGCGCCCGCAATGCCGACCGCCTGGGCGCCGATCCCGATGCGCCCGCCGTCCAGCGCCGTCATCGCGATCTTGAAGCCCCCATCCAACTCGCCGAGCAGCGCTTCCTCGCCGATGCGGCAGCCGTCGAGCACGATCGGCACCGTGTGCGACGCGCGGATCCCCATCTTGTCTTCGGGGCGCCCGACATGCAGGCCATCGGCACGGCCATCGACGAGAAAACAGGAGATACCTCGCGTCCCACTTTCCTTGGGGGCCGTTCGGGCCCACACGAGGATAGCGAACGCGTGCGCGCCACCGGTGATCCACTGCTTCCGACCGTCGAGCACCCAGCCGCCGCTCCTCGGCGCCGCGGTCGTGCGCAGGGCGGCCGGGTCGCTGCCTGCGCTCGGCTCGCTCAGAGCGAAGCTGCCCACGCCGGCATCTCCCCGGGCCAGCTGCGGGAGATAGCGCCGTTTCTGAGACTCCGTTCCGTAGCGGGCGATGGTCTCGCCGACCATGTTGGTGACGCTCATGAGAACGGCCGTCGAGGCACACGCGCGCGCAATCTCTTCGACAGCCAGAGCGAATGCCACCGTGCCGGCCGCGGCGCCGCCATAGTCCGATGGAACATTGATGGCCATGAGCCCGAGGTCGGCCAGCCCACGCAACGGCTCGTGAGGAAACGCGCCGCTGGCGTCCAGCTCCGCCGCCCGCGGCGCCACGCATCGCACGGCGTAGTCGCGCGCAACGCCTTGTACGAGCGCTTGCGTCCCGCCGATTTCGAAGTTCATGTGTCGGCCGGACGCGCCCGCTCAGAGAGCGAAGTGAACTTTGGCCGGCCAGCTGCCTGGAGAAGGAAGACCTTTCATTTTCTCCAGGACTTCGACCAGGCAGTCGGCTTCCCCCTCGCCGTCCTTGCCCGCTCCAGCGATGCCGGCAGCGAGGACCTTCCCGCCCGGACCTACGTACATCGTGGCTTGAAGGCCGCCGCTCGCACCGGTCCTGCATCGTCCGATCGCCTCGGCGTGCTTGGCGAGCGCTTGCGAGACCTTCTCGGCGCCCCATTCGTTGGGCGGTCGGGTCGATTGCAACGGCAGCTCCATGCCATAGCGCGCCTCGGCCTCGCCGCCGTCGGGCTTCGGATACTGAGCACCGAGGACCGTCTGCACGAGGCACTTTTCGACGGTGCGGTCGCCGACCTCGCTTTCCTCCAGATACGCCCATTTGGCGGAGCCGTCCTCGGCAATCCGGACGAAGAACTTCACGCTCCCGGCCAGCACTTCGACTCGATCGATCTCGCCCTTGGCGCATTCCATGAACTTGTCGTCGAGCCCACGGAACGTTTTACGGACCGCGTCGGGGTCGACGTCTCCAAGCTCGCTTTTCATTCGCAAGACGGGCGGACGCGCGTGTGGCGTCGGCGCTGCTGCCTGCGGCTCGTGCGGAGGCGGCACGCTTGCGCCGCATGCGGGGACCGCGGCCATGGAAAAGACCAGGAGCCCGATCGATCGGGCCCTGCTTGAAGGCATGGGCTCCGAATGCCCTGCCGAGAGAGTCCGTCTGTCCATCCTGCGCAGACTACCGAAGAAGATTCGCCGCGATGACGATCCGTTGAATCTCGCTCGTACCTTCGTAAATTTCCGTGATGCGCGCATCGCGGTAGTGGCGTTCGACCGGAAACTCGGTGGAGTACCCGTACCCACCGTGGATCTGGATCGCCTTGTGAGCGACGCGCGTGGCCATCTCACTCGCATAGAGCTTCGCGATCGAGCTTTCCATCGTGTGTCTTACGCCCCTGTCCTTCAGCGACGCCGCCCGCCATGCGAGCAAGCGAGCGGCGTCGATCTGGGTCGCCATGTCCGAGAGCATGAACTGGATTGCTTGGTGCTGGGCGATGGGAACGCCGAAGCTCTTCCGCTCCTTGGCATACGCGACGCTCCGCTCGAATGCCGCTCGCGCGATCCCGATTGCTTGGCAAGCGATCCCGATGCGGCCGCCGTCGAGAGTCGACATCGCAATCTTGAACCCGTCGCCGACGGGACCGAGGACGTTCGCGTCGGGAACGCGGCAATTCTCGAAGAAAACCGTGCAGGAATGCGCCGCGTGGATGCCCAGCTTGTGGTCCGGCGGACCGTGCGAGAAGCCTGGAGTTCCGCGCTCCACCAGGAACGCCGTGTGCCTGGTGCGCGCGCCCCGCTCGGTCACAGCGAACACCAGAATCCAGTCCGCGTGGGGACCGTTCGTGATCCAGTTCTTCGCCCCGTTGAGGAGCCAGCCGTCCGCGGTCCTTTCGGCTGTCGTCGCCATCGTTTGCGCATCCGAGCCGCTCATCGGCTCGGTCAGCCCGAAACAGCCCAGTCTGTCGCCTCGGGCCACGGGGACGACGATGCGCGACCTCTGGTCGTCGTTACCGAACTTTACGACCGGGTCGCAAAACAGCGAATTGTTGACGCTCATGATGACGCCGCAGCTCGCGCAGGCGGCGCTCACTTCTTCCACGGCGAGCGCGTAGCCGAGCGTATCCATCCCCGCGCCGCCGTGCTCGGCGGCAACGGCGACTCCCATCAGCCCGAGCCCCCCCATGCGCGTGACGATCTCCGAGGGCCAGCGTCCGCTCTTGTCCAGTTCGGATGCCTTGGGGGCGATCTCCCGGAGGGCGAAGTCTCGGACCGTGTCGCGCAGGAGCGCCTGCTCCTCGGTCAGGGCGAGCGAAAACTCCATACCTTGCAGGGATGGTAGCGCGCGCCCGAACTCTTCGCGACGACCGCTCGTGCTATGCGTTTTCACTCAGCGATGCTCGAAATACGCCCCCGCACGCCGAGGCTCCGAGACTTCGTGGTCGTGCGGCCCTCATATGAAGCGTCGCAGACGGAAGCGCTCGAGTGGCTGACGGGCCTCCACACGGCCGCGGAGCGATCGCGATCCGGCACCGAGACGGGCTTCGACGAGCGCGCATTTCAAGCTCGCATCCGCAAGCTGCTTTATCGATACGGATGCTCGCCCGAGAAGATTGCGACCCGCGGTTACGACATCGCGGACGGCAATCATACGGTCTGGGGTGACATGCGAATCTACGACGTCGATCGCCGTCCCGAAGGTGCCGGAGCTCTCGCGCGAACGCAAGCCTACGCGCGCATCGCGGCAAACGCCGTGGAGCGGCTCTATGCGGGGGAGGCGACCGCGCCGGCCGATCTGATTCACGTCACCTGCACAGGATATGCGGCGCCGAGCGCCGCCCAGAGGTTGGTCGCGAATCGCGGCTGGGGAGGGCAAACACGGGTCGTCCACGCGTACCACATGGGCTGCTACGCCGCGCTCCCCGCGGTGCGGCTCGCAACGGGTCTGCTCACGGCCCCCCCCGGTTCGGGTGAGCCGCGGCGCGCCGACATCGTCCACAACGAGATTTGCACTCTGCACGTGCGCCCGGCCGACCATTCGCCCGAGCAGCTCGTCGTTCAGAGCCTGTTTGCCGACGGGCACATCCGTTACTCGGTCGTTCTGGCGGACGAAGCTCCCGTCGCCGGTGCTCCGTCCTTGGAAGTGCTCGGCGTCAGGGAGAGAATCCTGCCCGATTCGGGCGAGGCGATGGCCTGGATTGCCTCGGATCATGGAATGTTGATGACTCTGGCGCGCGAGGTACCGGCTCGCGTCGCCACCGCCGCGCGCGAGTTCGTCGAGTCCATGTTCGACGACGCGGGGCTGAGCTTCGAGCGCGAGCGCGCCGCGACGACGTTCGCGGTGCACCCGGGTGGCCCGCTGATCGTGGACGTGGTGCAGCAGGCGCTCGAGCTCTCGAGTGGGCAGGTCGCGGTCAGCCGGCGCGCCTTGCTCCGCTACGGAAACATGTCGTCAGCGACGCTTCCGCACATCTGGAGAGACCTGCTGGAGGACAGCGAAGTCGTTGCGGGGACACTCATCGCGAGCCTGGCCTTCGGGCCGGGTTTGACGGTCGCGGGCGCGCTGATGGTAAAGCGGTGACCGGCTCGGCTCTGCTGATCGTTTCCTCGACCTTCCAGGCCGCCGTGATGGGCGTCGACGAGCTTTATTTTCACCGTAAGCGCGGGCTCGGGCGCTGGGAGCGGATAGGGCATCCCATCGACACCCTGAGCGTCGTCGCCTGCCTCGTCTGGGTCCTGACGGTCCCCCCCAGTGGTCCGGCGGCCTTCGGATTCATCACCCTTTCCGTCTTCTCGTGCCTTCTCATCACCAAGGACGAATGGGTCCATGCGCGTCGCTGCAGCGCAGGAGAACACTGGGTGCACGCGCTTTTGTTCCTCGTTCACCCGGTGACCCTGGCGACGCTCGGTCTGCTCTGGCCCTTGCTGCACGCGGCGTCGGGCGCACCCATCTCGTGGATCACCGCCGATCGGTTTCTCTTCGTCGCCGTTGCAGGTCAGCTGGTGGTCACCATCGCCTTTTGCGCGTACCAAATCGTGTACTGGAACCTCCCATGGCGGCGTCGCGAGTCTCCCGGTCGGTAAACAACGCAATCTACGGAGAACTCGGCGATCGCTGGTACGATGCGCACGACCATCCGATAGCGCTCTTGCGGTCCGAGTCGGCGTGCCGCAATCCGTGGATCGCGCGCCAGATCGCAACGTCGTTCGGCCCGCGCCCCCTGCGCGTGCTCGACGTGGGCTGTGGTGCCGGCTTTCTTTCGAATGCGCTCGCGAAGATCGGGCACCGGGTCACCGGCATCGACGCCTCTGCGGAAAGCCTCGCTGTGGCGGCGCGGCACGACGCGGGACGCTCGGTCGAGTACGTCGTCGGCGATGCGTGCTCCTTGCCTTTCGGGGACGCGAGCTTCGACGTCGTCTGCGCGATGGATTTCCTCGAGCACGTCGATGAGCCCGCGAGGGTCGTCGCCGAGGCCGCCCGCGTCCTTGCGCCGGGCGGCGCGTTTTTCTTCCATACCTTCAATCGGAACTGGATCGCGTGGCTCGTCGTCGTCAAAGGCGTGGAATGGTTCGTCAAGAACACGCCGCCTGATCTGCACGTCGCTCGACTGTTCATCAAGCCGGAGGAGCTGCGTGCGATGTGTGCAGCCCGCGGTTTGCGCGTGTCCCAGCTGCGCGGTTTCGCACCCGTGCTGGCCTCGGTCGCTTTCGTACGCCTGCTTCTGACCCGCACCGTTCCGCACGATTTCGAGTTTCGGTTCACGGGGTCGACGCGGATCGGTTACACCGGGGTAGCGTTCAAGAGCGACTCCGAGATCGCAGAGCTCGGGCTCGGCAGCCCCGGCGTGGACGAAGACGGCGGGGAGGGACGGCAGGCGGATGTCTCGCCCTGAGGTGAGACCCACGCGAAGCGAGGCCATCTCAAAGAGTCAGCTCGACGATTCCCGGTACCTCCGCGGCGCGCCGGCGCAGGCGCTCTTTCGGCCGAACGGCGACCGAGACGCGTGCGCTGGCGAGCATCGCGATGTCGAACGCATTGTCACCGAACGCTGCATAGAGAGAGGCGCCCGGCATCAGTCGTTCCTTCAATCGAACGACCTTGCCCATGGCGTACGGGATGGGCCGCTGGACCTCCGGAAGCATGGTGTCGTCTCGATAGCGCGGGCGTGCGGCGACGACGTCGTCCTCGCCGAAACCGGCATGCGCGCCAGCTTCGGCAATGACGACGAATGGCGACGCGCTCACCAGAAGCGTCGCAATCCCGGCTCCGCGCACCCGGTCGAGAATTCGCAGGACTTCGGGATGAAACCTGCCCGCCAGGTCGGTTCCGGCGACGACGCCTCGCGCAAATCGTCGGACGGCGTCGTCCGGCCATCCGGCGAAGCACCAGGTCATCAATTCGCACATGCGCTCCTCCGGAAAACGACCCGCGAGGTAAGCGTCATAGATTCTCCGCGCGATCTCGGGCCCGCTGCCGGCATCGGACAATGCGTGCTCCCGTGCATCTCGTCGAAAAGCCTCGAGCGCGAGCGGCTCGACGCGCCCGTGGTCGAGAAAAGCGTGGAAAAGGTCCTCGCCGAGATCGCCGGACCAGAGCGTGCCGTCGGCGTCGGTAGCGACCACGCCGCCCGGTTCCGAGCGCGCCAGCCGATCGATGCGCGTCCACACGGCGTCGACGCTCTCAAACTGCACGTCCTGACCATAGTAGATCGCGGCGAGCGTTGCCCGAGCCGTGTGTTTCGACGGCGCCGCAGGCATCGTTTGCACTAGGCTGCAGCGGCTCCGCGCCCCTGCGATGCGCACGTTGTCGAAAGGACCAATCGCGATGTTGAAAGTGGTGGGATCCAGAGGGATCGCCTTCTTCGTAACAGGATTACTCGTGCTCGCGCCCGGCGGGGCACGTGGGCAGCCGAGCGCCGCTCAACCGCAGGCGGGCGCGGCCGCATCCCCTCCACCGTCCACCGCGACAGCTGCCGGCTCCGTCGCAAGTCCCGCCGCGGCCCAACCCATGCCCTCGGCCGGACTGGGTGATGACACGACCCAGTCGCCCGTTCCGGTGGACCTGCTCCAGGCTCAGCCTGGGGGGATCACCGCGGTCCAGGCAGGGACGCGAGCCGCTGCGACGAGCTGGAACGCGAAGGCCAACGAAGAGGCGCTGCGCGGAGCAGCGGCCCGAGTGGACCAGGCGTGGGCGGCTTTTCTGCCCCGCCTGTCGGTGGTGGCCAAGTACACGCGGCTCAGTTTCATCACGCCTCCGAATCTCGGAACGCTGATCGCGACGAATGCTTCGCCGGCGTACGATCCGGCGACTCACAGCTATCTGCAGCCCGTCGGCACGACGCCGACGCCCGCCACGGCGGGCACGCCGGCGATGCCCGGAACGGGTTTCCTGGGCACGTCCAACCTGGAGCTGGGCGCCATTCCGCTCGCATTTCCGCTCGTCTACAACGACTGGCTGCTCCAGGCGACCATCTCGGTGCCGATCAGCGACTATTTCCTGCGCATCGATCAGACCTACACCGCTGCGACGCGGTCAGAGGACGCCGCGCGCTGGGATCTGGTCACCGCGCACGCGACTGCCGAGTCGAACGGTAAGGTGGCTTACTACACGTGGCTGCGGGCGCGGGGGGCCGTGCTCGTCGCCGTGCAGACGCTCAACGATCAGAAAACTCACCTGCGCGACAGCCGCAACCAGTTCGCCGTCGGCAACGCATCCCGCGCCGACGTGCTGCGCGCCGAGACCGCCGTGGCGTCCGCCGAGCTGGCGCTCGAGGAGGCGAGAAATCTCGCGACGCTCACCGAGAAGCAGCTCCAGGTGGCGATTCACTCGCCCGCGGAGGAGGCGCTCGTCCCGGGAGAGGATCTGGAAGGCGCCCTTCCCCCCGTTCAAGGCAGCGTGCAGCAGATGATCGCCGAGGCGGTCGGCGCTCGGCCGGAAGTCAAGAGCGCCGACGCAAACGCGGCCTCGGCGCGCGAGCAGGCGGCTGCCGACAAGGCGGGCCGGTATCCGGTCCTCAGCGCGTTCGCCGACGGGATCTACGCCAACCCCAATCCGCGCATTTTTCCCCAGACGGCCACATGGTTCCCGAGCTGGGACGTGGGGGCGCAGCTGACGTGGTCCCCGAACGACGTCCTGATCGCGAATGGATCCGTCGCCGACGCGGAGTCGCGTGTCGGAGCCATCGAGGCCAACAAGAACGTCGTTCGAGACGGGATCGAGGTCGAGGTCACACAGGCATGGGAAAACGTGCAGCAGGCGGACTTCTCGATCGTGTCGAGCACGCGCGAGCTGGCCAGCGCCGAGGAAGCGGTGCGCGTGCAGCGCGAGCTGTTCAACAACGGGCGCGGGACGTCGGCCACCCTGACCGACGCGCAGACGGATCTGACTCGCGCGCGGCTCGACTTGCTCAATGCGAAGGCGGATGCGCGTATCGCCCGGATCCGTCTCGAGCACGCTCTCGGGCGCGACGCTTGGGGCGCCCCGCGCTGACGTGCTCAGGCGGGGCAGCACCGTAGTCCCGTGGGCGCGCGCTGCCACGCAACTTGCTTCATCGTCGTGTCGAGATGGCCGATGGCCGAGCCGGGCTCGATGGACGGCGTCGGGGTCGGGCGCTGGTGCTCACCGGGGGGGGTGCACGCGGCGCGTACCAAGTCGGGGCACTGCGCGCGCTCGCGGACCTATGCGATGAATCCGCGCTGCCCTTTCCGATCGTGTCCGGTGTCTCGGCCGGAGCGATCAACGCCGTATACCTCGCGTCTCGCGCCGACGACTTCAGGGAGGCAGTAGATCAGCTCTGGAGCGTCTGGGAGCACATCCGCGCGGACGACGTGTTTCTCACGAATCCGACCAGTCTCTTGCACATCGGGTTCCGGCTGCTTGTGGAGCTCAGCCTCGGCTCCCTCATCCACGAGCATCACAGCAATCACCTGCTCGACACGACGCCGCTTAGAGACCTGCTCGCGCCGCGCGGGTGCGACAGCGCGGCAATTCGCCGCAACCTCGGCAATGGTGTCCTCCGTGCCCTGGCGGTCACGGCGACGGACTACCACTCCGGCAATGCGGTGACGTTCTTCGATAGCGACACCCCCATCGAGCCCTGGGTGCGCACGACGCGACTCGGCGTCCACGCGAAAATCCGGCCGGAGCACGCGCTCGCTTCCGCGGCGCTTCCGATATTTTTCCCACCCGTCAACGTCGACGGGCGTTTTTTCGGCGACGGATGCATCCGCCTGCGCGCTCCGCTGAGCACCGCCATCCATCTGGGCGCCGAGCGCATCCTGGCCATCGGCATTCGGTCCAGCCCCCCGACCGGCGACGACCCAGGCGAGGGCAACGGCACCGACAGGGTGAATGCGTCCGCTCCCGCGCTGACGTTGGCGGAAATCGGGGGAGTTCTGCTCAATGCCCTCCTGCTCGACGGGCTCGAGCTCGACGTCGAACGTCTGGAGCGCATCAATCGAACGATCGAGCTGATTCCCGCGAGCCACCGGAGCGCCCAGCCCCTGCGCACGGTGCCGCTGACGGTGCTCAGGCCATCGCGTGACCTCGGCCGGCTGGCGAGCGAGCTGCTGCACCGCGTTCCGCTGCCGGTGCGCCACCTCTTGCGAGGGCTCGGCGCGACCGATCACGTGGGATGGGACCTTCTCAGTTATCTCTTTTTCGACCGAGCGTACACGAGCAAGCTTCTGGATCTCGGGTACGAGGACACGATCGCCCAACGCGAGACGGTCCAGCGCTTTCTCGTCGCTTAGAGCGGCGTGCCGATGGAACGACGCTTGCGGGCGAGCTGCTGCCGCAGCGCGTTTCCCAAGCGGCTTCAAACGACGGTTGTTCTAGTCCGGCGTCATTCGCCGTAGTTGTCGATCATGATCTGATTCGTGTTCGAGAATCCGTACACGGTGCAAAAGACGTTGTCGCCGTTCGTGTCGCCCATCGCCTGAACGATGTACCAAGGCTGACCGCTCATCGACGCAAGGCTCGTCGCAGGATTGCCGTTGACGACGATGGTGTAGTTCGGGGCAGACGTGCTCGGCCCGGCGACGACCGCGTAACCGTACCAGACCGGATTGGGAGGGTTTATCGTCAGCCATTCCCAGGCGTTGGGGTTCGTGCATACGGAACAAGGCCCGCCCCACTCGGTCTTGAATGCACCGGGAACGGCCGCGGGGTAGAGGATGCCCGTGCCAGGAACCCCCGTCAGCGCAAGGCCCTTGGAGACGTTGAGATAGTTGCCGTTCTCCGCGCGGTACGATTCTTCGGCGGCCCGAATGTGGGCGACCATGTCTTGCGCTTCGCCCACCCGTGCGGTGCGGATCCATTTCTGGTAGGCGACGATCGCGAGCGTCGCGAGAATGCCGATGATGACGACGACCACCATCGCCTCGATGAGGGTGAACCCGCGCGCGCCACGAGAGGTCGACATTCCCATTCAGAATACCGCGCGAGCCGACCTCGTACCAGCTTGCGACGTCGGCTTCCTTTGCGTCAATTTGCGTCGTTTGTCGCACCTCTCTCACTTGCCTCACTTGCCTCACTTGCCTTGGCTGCCTCATTCGCCTTGCTTGCGATCGAGCAGTGCTGCGCGGGTCACCCCGGCGCCTGGCCCGTACTTCGCTGCGATGTTGGCCACGACCTCTTCGAGCCTGCGACGTCCCTCGGCGCGAGGATCGCCGAAAAGCGTCGGCTCGGGCGCGCCCTGCACCAGTCCGGCGACGCTGATCCCCGTCAGCCGTACGCGTCGTCCTTCGAGGGGGAGCCGCGATAGAAGAGCTCGCGCGGCGCGAAAGATGGAGTCGGTGTCTTGAACCGGCTCACCGAGCGTCACACGCCGGCTGCGAATCGAAAAGTCCGCGTACTTGATCTTGACGGCAATCGTGCGCGCGCTTGCTCCAGCCCCGAGCAATCGACGCGCGACATGGCTCGCATGAGCGAGCAACGTGCGCGAGACGGCACCCTCGCCGACGAGGTCTTCTTCGTAGGTCTGTTCCGCGCCGATGGATCGTCGGGAGCCGGTGGGATCAACGTCGCGATCGTCGACTCCGCGGGCCAGGTCGGCCATGGTGCGGCCCCATCGGCCGAAAGCCCGCTCGAGATCAACCCTTGCACGGGCCAGATCGCCGAGCGTGGAGTAACCGAGCGAGCGGACGCGCGGCGCGGTCTTGGGCCCGACGCCCCACATGCGCTCGACCGGCAGCGGTGCGAGAAAGGCCGCCACCGCGTCGGGCGGTACCACCACCAGCCCGTCCGGCTTCTCCAGATCGCTTGCGACCTTCGCTGCGAACTTCACGCACGCGACGCCCGCGGATGCAGTCAGCCCGAGCTCGCGCCGAATATCGCCCTTGATCGCGCGTGCGATGGCTTCACCATCGCCGAAAAGCGCGCGGCTCGCGGTGACGTCCAGGAACGCCTCGTCGAGCGAGAGTGGCTCGACGAGCGGGGTGTATCTGCGGAAGATTGCAAAGGCCGCGGCGCTCACCTCCTTGTAGCGGTTGCGCCGGGGCGGGACGACGATCGCGTGGGGCACCCGTCGCCGGGCTTCGCTCATCGACATGGCCGATCGAACCCCGAACGGTCGCACCTCGTACGAGGCGGCAAGGACGACCCCGCGACGGGAGCTGCCGCCAACGATGACCGGCTTTCCACGAAGCGTCGGGTCGTCCCGCTGCTCGACGGACGCGTAGAAAGCGTCCATGTCGACGTGCAAGATCGTCTTCAACTCATCTCCCCACACATTACGATCGAGGCGCGGGGCACGACCAGTGTGACAGCGGCTCGGTTTTGCGAGCCATCCCGAATCGGTTCGCGAGCCACCCCCACCGACGAGGCGAGAGCATGCCGGAAGAGGCCATCGAAACTCAGGAGATCAAGGAAAACCTCGAAGAAGCCGCGGAGCGCGCCGACCAAGCGGAGGAGAGGGCTCATCGCGGCCCGGCATGGCTCACGTGGCTCTCGCTTTCGACCGCGATTCTGGCCGTCCTCGCAGCGATCGCCGCGCTCGAATCAGGCGCACACGCCAACGAGGCCATCGTGCAGAAGAACGATGCCGTTCTGCATCAATCCAAGGCCGACGACGCGTGGGCGTACTACCACGCGAAAGGTATCGAAGCCGCGATTTACTCTGCGCAGGCCGAGGCGGCGGTTCGCCCCGAAGGAAGCGCGAAGTGGCGCGCCATGGCGGATCGCGAAACGCAGAAGCGTGACGAGATCCGACGGCACGCGGAGGAAGAGCAGAAGTCCGTCTCGGAGCTGAATGCGGAGGCAGGACGCAGCCTGCTCGTTCACCACCAGTTCGCGAAGAGCGTGACGATCTTCCAGGTAGCCATCGCGCTCGCGGCGATCGGCGCCCTCACGCGACGCAGGCTCATGTGGTGGATCAGTCTCGTCCTGGGAGCGGCGGGTATCGCCTTCTTCGTGGTCGGTCTCGTCGCGGCGTTCAGGCCCGGTGCAGCGGTGGAGGGCGCGGCCGCGGCCGCGGGAGAGTCGACCGTGCTCGCATCTTCGACCGCTCCGAAGTAAAAGAAGGCCGATGCGAACCGCGAAGCCCTGCGCCCTCCCCGGTGTCCGTGGGCACGGAAGGTCGAAGCTCGAGTCTTTCGGCTCCCTCCTCGTGGCGGTCAGCGCCGTGCTTGCGGGCTGCACGCAAGACTCCTATGCGAGCGCGCCGGAGCGCGACACGCATATGGGCGACATTCGTGCGGTTCCGGAGCCGTCGGCCGCTCCTTCGACGCCGAGCCCGCCCGCCCAGCCGGCTTCCGCCGTTTCATCCCCCGTCCCGCAGGCGGCCTCGGCGCCGCCGTTTGGTTCGGTAGCGCTCTTGCCGTCGGGGGCGCAGCCGCCTGCCAAGCGGACGTCGCAGGACGCGGGTTCCCCGAGGTCGGAGTCCGCGCCGCTCCCTGCCGCGGGCTCGGCCAAGCCGCCCCGACCCAGGCCGGCCGTGCCTCCACCACCGCCGCCTTCTCCGGCCAAAACCCCGCCGTGACCGTACCCCGCGCGCGACGCTCTTGCCGCGCGCGAGGCCTGCGGCCCAGCCCGAATCCCGGCGCTTCGAGATCGACGGGCCGAGCGCAGACGGGATGGTTTACTTGTTGGGCTGGGGCGTGATGCGGAGGTAGGGTCGCACCGCCTTGAACCCCTTGGGGAACCGCTGCTTGATCACTTCGGGATCCTGAAGCGACGGCACGATGATCACGTCGTCGCCGTCCTTCCAGTTGGCGGGGGTGGCGACCGCGTGCGAGTCGGTCAGCTGCAGCGAATCGACCACCCGCAGGATTTCGTCGAAGTTCCGCCCCGTGCTCGCAGGGTACGTGAGCGTCAACCGAACCTTCTTGTTGGGGTCGATCACGAACACCGATCGCACCGTGAGCGTGTCGTTCGCATGCGGGTGAATCATTCCGTACAGCGACGCGACCTTGCGGTCGGGGTCGCCCAGGATCGGGTAATTGAGCTTCGCGTGCTGCGTCTCCTCGATGTCGCCCGTCCACTTCTTGTGCGAGGGCACGTCGTCCACGCTCACGGCGATGACTTTGACGTTGCGCTTGTCGAACTCGGGCTTCAGCTTGGCGACCGCCCCGAGCTCGGTGGTGCATACCGGCGTGAAATCCTTCGGATGCGAGAACAGAATGCCCCACGACTTACCTAGCCACGCGTGGAAATGGATCGGACCTTCGGTCGAGTCCTGCGTGAAGTCGGGGGCGATGTCGCCCAGCTGAATGGCCATCGGGATTCTCCTGGTTCGAGCTTCGTGCCTCGATTCGTCCACCCCTCATCGGGTCTCGTCGAATGGATTTCCGATCGAGCTCCGCTGACGTCCGGGCGGGCACGGCGGGCAGGGCGGATCCTATGTCCGTTTTAACGGAGGTCAAGGGACGCGTTCTCCCACACCCGAGCCTGTCGCACATCGCGCGCACCGACGCCGCACCCCGGAGCCTCGCCGCCGCGGCCGAGCGAGGGGCCCGGCAGAGTACAATCCGGGTGTTTGGATGACGATCTCGATCGCCAGGCGCGAGCGCGTGTAGCCAGCGTGCTCGACGACAAGTGGACGCTCGAGCGCCTGTTGGGCGTCGGGGGAATGGCCGCTGTGTACGCTGCGCGCCACCGCAACGGCGCACGTGCGGCCGTCAAGGTGCTGCATCCCCATTTGTCGCGGCACAAGGAAGTCCGGGAGCGCTTTCAGCGCGAGGGCTACGCGGCCAACCAGGTCGATCATCCCGGGGTGGTCAAGGTTCTGGACGACGACGTCGTGTCGACGGGGCCGGAAGCGGGGACCGCCTACATCGTCATGGAGCTCCTCGAAGGACAATCGATGCAAGATCGGCTCGAGCGGGGCCCCTCGATGAGCGAGTTCGAATTTCTGGGCATCGCGGATCGCGTGCTCGACGTTCTGTGCGCGGCTCATGCTCGCGGGGTCGTTCATCGCGACCTGAAGCCCGAAAATCTTTTTCTCGTTCGGGAGGATGCGGCCGCCCTCTCCGGAGCTCGAGTCAAGGTGCTCGATTTCGGCCTCGCGCGCCTTCTCCAAGGGCAGGCCATCACGGCGTACGGTCTGGCGCTGGGTACGCCGTCGTTCATGTCGCCCGAGCAGGCGGCAGGACGTCTCGACGAGATTGACGGGAGGACCGATCTGTTCGCGCTTGCAGCGACGGGTTTCCGGTTGCGAACCGGGCGCAGAATCCACGAGGGTGCCAACGTCGTCGAGCTCGTGACGAAGATGGCGAATCTTCCAGCGCCGCCGATTCGCGCGGTCGCCGCCGACGTCAGCGATCCGTTCGCCCGCGTGGTCGACCGCGCGCTGGCGTTTCGGCGCGAGGATCGTTACGGCGGAGCTGCAGACATGCAAGCAGATGTGCGTCGTGCGATGAGCGAGATCGACGAGCTGAGCGCAACGCGCCTCGAGGTCAAGCCGCCCGACGAGCTCAACGCCCCGCGCCGGGAGCAGCACGCTGCGTCCGAGCGAGCGAAAGAGCCGATCGAGCCGATGACGGAGCCCGCCACGATCGAGATCAGCCGGCGCGATCTCGAGGCGACCACTCGACTCCAGCTGACTCCTCGAAATCCCGACCGCTCCGTCGGTCGGGCGCGGAGGCGGTCGATCTTGCCTTGGGTGACCCTCGCCCTCTTCGGGGGCCTCGGGGCGAGCGCATGGTTCGACTCGCGCTCCTCGAAGACTCCTGCGGCGCCGCAGGAGCCGAGCGCATCGTCGGAGCCGCTTGGCGGCTTTCCTCGATCGCCCGAGATGCCTGTCGACGCTGCGACTGGCGTGATTGGGGCGAGCGGCTCAGACTCGTCGATTGCCCCTGCGCCGACTCCGGCGCTCGGCTCGATGCACGGACCGCCGCCCACCCCGGCTGCGTCCGCGAGCGCGGGACATCACGGCAAGCCCGTCAAGGGCAAGGCGTCGAAGTCGGGTCATTCCCACCCAGCGACCGGGTCTACGGGGGACCACCGCAGTCAGTGACCCAATGCGCGGTGAACCGCAGGGGCGACGCGCTGCCACTGAACGAGCAGAGCGTGACGGTACGCGTACGCGACGAGGGCCGCCGCAACGAGGATGAAGAGCGCGACGATGAGGCCACGTGCGCGACCTTTTTTGGCGACCGTCCGCCCCGCTGCCGCACGGCGTGTCGCTGTGTCTTGCGGGGGCTCTGCGGCCACGTTCGGAACTCCGCGCGCACGTTTCTCGGGTGCTCCGGATTGACTGCCGACACGATCGATTCCGATGCTCGGGTCGGTGGGCGCCCTTGCGCGCGTGGGGTCGCCCCCGTTGCGGAGCCTCGAATCCGCGGGGGCCGGTGGTGGCGGTGGAACCGGAGTCGCTGGAGGCTCGGACACGATGACCGTCGCCGCGGGCTCGGATACGATCACCGTCGCAACGGGCACCACCGCAGCGGGCACTTCGGGGGGCTTCAGACCCACTCCGAGAATCGTTCTCTCACGAGGGGGAGCCGGACGGGGGATTCCCCGATCGGTCGGCTCTCTCGTCTGCACGAGGCGGTCGATGGCTTCGGAAACGGAGTCCTCCACGTCGATGAGCTTGACGGCCATCCCCGCCGGGCGGTTCTCGCCCTCCGCGTGGGCTCGAATCCAAACGACCCGTCCGAGCGCAGGCCATGGCGACGCTTCGCCCGAGGCGTGAATCTCCAGCGAAAGGCGCTTGCCGACCGCAACGGGGGCGGCGGTCTTGAGAAAAAGCCCCCCGCGGCTCAGATCGAGGACCTCGGTCTGGTGGCGCTCTCCGGTGGCGCCTTCATACGTTGCCCGTACGGCCGAGAGGCGGGCGCGGCGAGCACTGCGGCGATCTTCAGCCATCGTGCCGGCAGGATAGTTGGCTGCACGCGATCCAGACAAAGTTCATGGCGTCGGCGGTGCAAGGCATGCGGAGTGCTGCTCGGTTTGCAAGTCGGTCGACACGATCTCGCAGGCTCCCAGGTTCTCGCTGGCGCAATCTACTGAAAAAGCGGCGCCGCGAGCGCAGCTCGTCAGCACCGAGCCGTCGCATGTGTCGGCGTCGCATTGCGACGGGGTCAGGTCGCACGGGCTGGTCCAGTCGAAGGGTGGATCGAGCAAAACCTCGTTGCACGCGGCCGCCGAATCCCCCAGGAGCGCCCCGCAGTCGAGCGTCTCGGGAACCCCCGTGGGGCAGGATTGGGCCACCCCATTTTGGCATATGACCTCCAGCGTCGGCGAGCACGCTCCCGCGTCGGCGTCGGCGATGGGAACGCACGAAACCCAGGCCGCCTGGCTTGCCGTGACCTTTCGGCAGCTCCCGGCGCCATTGCCCGCGCAATCGATGCCCGACTCCGTGCCCGTGAGCCCGCACCAGGACACCTGGGTTCCCAAGCAAGAATCGACAGCACCGCCGTCGCAGACGAGCCCAGCGGCGTTCTCGCCGCAGGAGGCGGATGCGGCGTCCGCAATGCAGGTCTCTCCCCAGAGCGTGCAGTCTTCTGCGCCGACCGTCGTGGGACCCGAGTCGCCGCACTCGACACGAGCGGCCGCGCTGCCGACTCCTCCGTCCCGAGATACGCCGCCGCAGACCGTCGTATCGGGAGCGGCGCATCCCGGGAACCCGTCGGGGAAGACGCACTCTTGCACCTCCTTGCAGCTGCCGGCTTGGGCCAAGCATGCCCACTGCTCGCGCGCCGCTCCCAGCACGACGTGGTTCGGGTTTGCGGCACAGTCGAACGTCATCAGGGCCTGGAACATGCAAGGGCCGAACGCGTTGTTTCCCATCGGGGAAACGCATGCTCCGAGCCAGGCGCAGGCGTGCGCGGCGTTCTGACGGGCCAGGTCGGGCGCCGCACAGAGGTCGGCCGAAACGGTGGCCGCGGTTACCGTGTCCGAGTCGGAGGCGCATGCCGCCGCATCGATCTCGCAAGCGGTGCGGACGTCGCTGGTCGAATGGAAAAGATCGACGCATGCGGGCAGGCTACACGCCCCGAGGGCGCTCCAGGCGGCAGCGGACCAGCGCCTCGGGTCGGGCATTCAGAAGTTCCCCGCAGCAACCAGCGATGCCGGCCCGATGACGAGGGACGCCGACGCCGCCATCGGCGATGGGTGGCGCGTCCAAAGAACGATCGCGGTAGTTGCCGCGATCGCTGCGGCCGTCCAGCTCGCGGCGGCGGTCCAGTCCCACGCCCGGACGGGGCTCTTCAGATCGTTGCAGGCGTCGGGCGACGGGCTGACGATCGCAGCGCAGTCGCGGATTGCACGAGCTTGCTGATTTCCGGCCACGACGAAGGCGGCAACGCCGAGGCCAGCGAGACCCACCGACGCTGCCGTTGCCGCAATCGCAGCGGGCCGCGTTGGGTATCGAGCTTCCCCTGGTCGGTCGGGCGGGCTCGAGACGCGCGCGGAGACCGGTGCGCCTGCCGGGATCGATGCGCCAGCTTGGGTCGTCGTTTCGACCAGGGGAACCTCCAAAATGGTCGATTCTCGTTCGTGGACCATCACGGCGGCATGGATCGATGATCGGTGGGGAGCACTGGCATCGACCTTGTGGGGACCAGGGTCAATCGGGATCGGAACCCCGAGGCGGCTCCGATCGAGCGGCGAACCGTCGAGCAGGACGGTGGCATCGACGAATTCCGGAACGACCCGGAGCGTGAGGCGCGGAACACGAGGGCTGAGGTCGGCGAGTGCGCCGCCGACGAGCCGCAAAACGTCCTCCGCGTTCTCGACCCGGGCCTGACTCTGGGCCTCGCTGTAGTCCTCCAGCGCGTTCGCGAGCTCGCCGAGATGCGTCTCGCAAAGAGCGATGTGATAGCGGACGCCCGCCGTCAGCTTGACGTGCGATACGAGGCGAAGCTTTTCGAGCGCGTCCTGCCACTGGTCCGCGTCCTCGTTTTCCTCGGCTTGCGCGAAGAGCGCGCGCGCAGATTGCAGCTCTGCCGCCGACGGCACGTCGTTCGCGGCGAGGCACGGACGGCCGAGCAACCCGAGTGCCATGCATCCCGGGAATGCGAACAACGCCAGGCGACGAAGGCGTCCAGAGTGCATGATCGCCTAGGGCGCAACGTTTTATCAGAATCGGACTCGCCCCGTGGGCCAAACGGCTCGCCGGTCCAGCAGGCGAGCCAACGAAGCACGGGCGGTCCGTCGGGCCGCCCTTTGCGATTCGGGCGCGTCGAATGGACCATGGGTCCGCATCGCATCGAGTCTCGCGGCGCGGTAACGTAAAGCGTCGATGGCCTCCACGGCAGTGCCGCGCGTAGTCACTCGTGCTGCGGATTTGCGAGATGCGTGCGAACGGGCACGCGCGAGCGTCAAACGGGTCGGGTTCGTCGCCACGATGGGGGCGCTGCATGCCGGACACCTTGCGCTCGTCACGGAAGCGAGGCGACGCGCGTCATTCGTGGTCGTATCGATTTTCGTCAATCCGATTCAATTTGGCCCGAATGAAGACTTCCAGGCGTATCCCCGAAATCTCGAGGCCGACCTGGCGGCACTGTCCTCGTCAGGCGTCGACGCGGTGTTTGCGCCGGCCGCCGAACAGCTGTACGCGCCGGACGAATCGACCCGAGTGACCGTTGGTCCACTCGCGGATCCGCTCTGCGGCAGAGTCCGTCCGGGTCACTTCGAAGGCGTCGCCACCGTCGTTGCGAAGCTTTTTGGGCTGGTCGGAGAGAGCGACGCGGTGTTCGGCCGGAAGGATTACCAGCAGTGGCTGGTCGTCCGAAGGATGACCCGGGACCTGATGTTGCCCGTGCAGGTCATCGGTCACCCGATCGTTCGCGAGCCCGACGGGCTCGCCATGAGCTCCCGCAATCGGTATCTGTCCGGGGAGGATCGCGTCCGCGCCCTATCCCTGGTCGAGGGGCTCGACGCGGCGGTGCGGGCGTTCACGAGCGGGGAGCGAGCGGCGCGTCGGCTCGAGTCGATCGCTCGCGGCCCCATCGAACGCGCGGCCTCGTCAATCGATTACGTCGAAGCTCGCGAGCGCGAGACTCTTGCTCCGATCGAGAGCATCGTCGGCTCCGGCGGCGCGGTTCTCGCGGTCGCGTGCCGAATCGGGTCCACCCGTTTGATCGACAACGTCGTGCTCGGCGAGGACGAGCCACCGCTCCGCGCGCGCGCCGAGAGGCCGGGGAGCTGATTTCTGGCGGACGGCGGCGCGTATCCTCGCGCAGTCGCGAAATCGAACCGGCGTGCCGGGGGGCGACGTGCATTGGTCGCCGGCCATGCCAAGATGCGGAGGCTTGGAGATTCGCGGGGGGAGCGAGGTATTTGCGATGAAGCACGAGGTTCTGCTGGTCGATGCGGAGCGTCGCAGTGTTCGCGTGGTCGAAGTCGCGTTGCGAAGCGCGGGCTACACCGTGAGAATTGCCGGGAACGGCGTCGACGCGCTCGAAAAAGCCCAGGCCGCAGCGCCCGAGATCCTCGTCACCGAGTCTCGCCTGCCAAAGCTCGACGGGTACTCGCTGGTTCGCGCGCTCAGGGAGCGCCCCGAGACCGCGCGGATCTCGACCATCGTGCTGACGGACGCATCGGAGGACTGGGGTCAGTGGCATGCCCTCGGTGACGTAGAGCGGATCTCGAAGCCGGTCTTCGTGCGCGAGCTGGTGGCGTGTGTGGGGCTTCTTGTCGCGCGCCGAGCCCGGGCCCGGATGGTATCCGGGACCGCGGAGTCTGCGTCCCACGCGCTGGCCGGATCGACCGAGGACCTCGCCGTCGTCGATCTCCTTCAATCATTCGAAATGTTGGGCGAAAGCGGGGTCTTGCACTTGCTGCGCCGGGCGCAGCAGGCGGAGATTCACTTCCGCGAAGGACGGGCCGTGGACGCGACCGCCGGGCGCTTGAGGGGCGAGCGAGCCATCTACGCGGTTCTTGGCTGGAATGACGCAGCGTACGAGGTCGAGTTCAAGTCGGTCGATCGGGAAGATGTCATTGACCGGTCGACGGGGACGCTCCTCATGGAAGGAATGCGCAGACTCGACGAAATGGCGAACACGTACGCGCAGGGAAGGCTGACGCCCATTCCGGAGGTCGATCCCTTCCGGCTTCTCGACCAATCCGGCGTGCGGGCGAACGACAAGCCAGCGGCGGCCAACCATGAAGAAGGGAGATTTGCCGGCGATCCGCCCCCGTCGGCAGCGCCGCCGCTTCCGCAAGCAGCCCCGGCGCCCTCGGGCGGATCCCCGGTTCGGGAGGCGGACTATGGGAACCCTGAGATTGGGGTCGTCAAGGCTTCTGCCCAGGTCCAAGCCGCACAATGGTCGATCGCGGATGTCGCAGGGGGTCCCGTTCCTGCCTCGCGCGTCGTCGGATCTCAGCCGGCGTCGCCAGCCGCTGCGTCCCCCTCCGACCCGAGTCAAGCGCGCACGGCTTCTCCGTCATCCCGGCCCTGGACCCGCGAGATCGACCTGAGCTCCGACTTGTTCTTCGACGACGACGTGCCCGTCCCGGGCCAGCCTCGGAAGGTGAGCCAAACGGCGAAACGGGTCGTCGCGGCCAGCGTTACGGTCGCGAGCCTCATCTGCGTCCTGGCCGCTTTGCGTGCGGTTAGCGCACAGCGCGATCGTTTGGCCGACAGCGCGCGGAGGCCGACGCCGAGCCCCTTGATCGTCGCGTCATCGAAGCTCGCTGCAGGGCAGGCCCCAGGGGTCGACCCGGTGGACCTCCCGCGTGCCACCGAAACCGGTGCCGGCGCCTCCGCAGGCGCGCAAACGGAGGAGAAAACATCGCCGGCGGCTCTCCAAGAGACAGCCGACGTCGGATCCCTGGCCGAGGAGGTCGACGCGTCGCCGAAGAGCGCCACCGGGCAGAACGAGCGCGTCGAAGGGGTCCAAACGGCGGCACCGGTCGAAGGGCGCGGCACTGCCGTGCCCGAGGGGAGGCCCGCGCCCCCACAGACGCCGCCGAACGGCGCCGTGGCCGGCAGCGGTGCCTCGCCGGCAAGCGGGGCGGTGGCGGTCCGGGGGGCCTCGGCCGCGGCCGGCGACATGACGACAAGCGCTGCGCCCAAGGCGCCGAGCCCTGTCGCATTGATCCATCAAGCCGAAGAGGCGCTCGTCCAGGGGGACAATCAGCGAGCTGTCCTGCTCGCAACCGAGGCCGTGGCGACGTCGCCCTCCGATGCGGCCGGGTGGCTGGTGCTCGCGTCGGCCCACCGAGCCATGGGCGAAGATGAAGCTGCGCGAATGGACTATCGCAGGTGCGTGGCTCAGGCGCAGACGGCGGGTGTCAACGATTGCCGGATTCTCGGCGCCAGGTAGTAGCGCTTCCCCCACAAGACTCAACGCGTCGAGCACGCGCGTGAAGAGCTCTCTCGGCTGGGGGGAGTGGCGTGGAGCGGGTGGAGTGGCCGCGCTCCCCCGCACACATGACTCAATGCGTTGAGCACTTCATTAAGCACATCAAGTCGCCGTTGCAGCCGCAGTCGCCTCCCTTCTTGGGAGCGGGTGGCGGCGTTTCGCCAGCTCCACCTGCGGCGGGACCTGCGGGCCTCGAAACCTGGGGCCGCGCTCCCGCTCCCACGGCGCCGCCGGATCCATGCGGCTGGGGCTTCGCCCCTGTGGCGGATGTCGTGGCGGCCGCAGCGGCGGACGGGGAAGCGCTCGCGGGCGCCGAGGGGGGGGTGTCGGCGGATGCGCTGGCGGCGGCCGTCGGAACGGCGGTGGCAGGGGCCACGGCCACAGGAGCGACTGGCGCGGGGGTACCTACCAGTTTCACTCCGATGAAGATTCCACCGGCCACGAGCAGCAGAACCACGACCGCGGCAGTGCCAATGACGAGAGGCAGGCGGCCCTTTCCGACAGCCTCTCCAAGTGGCGATGCCACGGTGCCGAGCGGCGCGATGATGGGCGTTGCGGCGCCGAGCGGGGCAGAAAAGGCAGCGTCGGTCGCCACCGCTCCCGGACGCAGAGACTCGGTCTTGGCGGCGAGGGCCTTGAGGTCGATGAGACCCGAATCGTCGTCACCGCTCCCGGATCCAGGGTCGTTGCTCGTGCGGGTCTCTGCCGTCTTCGTGAGAACGGCCAGCGAAAACAGAACAGAGTTCTCGTTACGCTCTCCGAGGCGCTTCGCGGCCAGATCGTCGACAGGAGCCGAGGCGGACATTTGCAGCATCGCTGCGCCCGAGTCCCCGCCGCCGCCCCCGCGGAGCTCATCGGGGTTCACCCTCGATGCAAATAGATCCCGTGTCCGGGGCTCGCGCCTGACGGCGGCGCGCTTGGGCTCGGCCCGCGCCGGGGCGGCGGCGGCCAGACTGCCGGACGGTGTTGCCTGCGCGGCTGAGGGCCGGGAGCCCTCGTAGACGCGCGTGGCATCTGAACCGTCGATGGCGTTGTTTTCCGAAAGCGACATGGACGCGGATGCGTCGGGTCCCGGACCCGAACCCACGCGCAAATCGCTCCCAAAACCGTTGGAGGACAACATGCCCGCGGCGCTCGGCTGCGACGCCGCGGCAGCATCGTGCAGCGCGAGCACGACGGCCTCGACCTCGCTCAACGGCTTCCAGTCATCCATTCCTTCGGTCCAGATGTACGTCTCCTGCGTCACGACTCCGGAGCCGTATGCAGTCACCAGTTCGGCGAGAGTCATCGTGCGCTGGTCGTCCTCGGCGACGTTCACGTGCCACGGCTGCGTTGTTTCGGCTTTGCTGATGGTGGGCTGGGGCACAGCAATGCCTGGCGCCGAAGAGACGGACCCCGCGCTCGGTCCAATCGAGCCATTCGCGGTGCCTTGTTTGGTCCCGTCGACCACGATCGTCGACCCGCATTTCCGGCAGCGGATCTTGACGATCTTGCCGTGGACTTTCTCGTCCGCGACGTTGTACTTGGACTGGCACGATTGGCAGCTGATCTTCATGTGAGCCCGATGGATGCTATCGAGTGTACCTCGGTAGCTGTTCGGCTGCCCGCTTTTGACGTTCTCACTGGGGACTCCCCCAGAGCTCATCGGCGAGGCCCGATGGCCTCGGCCGACGCGTCGGCAGCAGCGTTTCCTCTTATCTATCGCCTTACGCAGCGGGCGCTAGTTAGTCCGCGCGGCCGCCTGGGCGCAATGCTTCGTGTGACGAAAGCGCGGCCAAAGATTCGCGGTCCGGAGAAACACCTGTTTATCGCGCCGAAGCAGCTCGGAGATCGTCGCCGCGCAGGAGCGACGCTTCTCCCTGGAACTTGGCGACCATCATGCCCGACTGTTCGCCGGGCTGGCCGGGCGCGGAGGGCACCGCTCGCTCGGTCGGGGCTTGAAAAAACAACGCTGCTCGCTGTTCGAGCGTGCCTTTTCGCGGCAGCAATTCGCCGCGGACGAGCTCGTACTCTCCCTGAGCCTGCGCCTGGAACTGCTCGAGAGTCGCACCTTTGGGCACTCCCTGAAGCGCCGTCTCGTTACTTGTCGCGTAGGCCTCGACCGTGACGGAAAGGTCGACGCGGTCGCCCTCGATGCTCTTCACGCGGTAGGCCCGGTAGGCGAGGACGTCGACGCCGACCCATTGCATGCGTGTCTCGGCGATCCATTGACCCCCTGTGCCAACCGGGGCGGGCGGGACGGGCACCGTGAAGAGCAGCAACGCGTCGGCGGCGTTCTGGGCAATGCGATCGAAATCTGGAAGAGTCGCTTTACCGAGCTGAGCTTGTTCGTTGTCGGCCCGGCCGTCCGGCGTCAGCTGAAGGCGAAGCTCCGTACCGGCCATGGTGGCCACGTCCTTCTCGTAACTCTGGGGAACAGTTCCGTACTGCTCCTTGGCGAGCGTGGCCTTGTGCACTTCCGCAACCAACCAATCGGGCCCTGTGCCGGCCTTTTTCGGCGGTCCCAGGGACAGACCGAGATCGACGGTGGGCATGGCCGACCGTCCCATCAGCATTCCGAGCTCGAGGATCGCGGGCCCGTAGCTGCGAGCCCGCGCCGCGTCGGCTGCCGTGTCTCCAGGCCGAACGAGGGACACACGAGGCTCGGACCCGGCGCTGACGAGGTCGACCTTGGTCGGCATGTCGCGCGGATGGCGCTGGTCCGCGAGGCCCGGAGAGAACACCCCCTCCGGGGGAGGACCGTTCAACGCCGTGGACGAGGCCGATGCGGCGGACTGGAGGGCTTTCGCGAGCTTGGAGTCCACCGCCGCGTATTTGTCGGTACCGGCGTCCAGGCGTGGGGCGTTCTCGGACGCCTTTTTCTCCTCGCATCCGACGGCGAGCGTTGCCGCGAGCGCGTGGGCAAGGAGGGTTGGAGCCACTCGAGCGAAGCGCATGGGCCCTCGTTTATCACAGGCATCCTCGCGAGGCGGGAGGAGTGTGCTGCAGAGCCGCGCGGTTGCGACGCTGCCGTTGGCTCCGTCGCCTTCAGCCCGCGCCGACCGGGCAACCGATCCCCGTGCCACCCGCACCGCAATAGCCGTCCGGATTTTTGGCCAGGTACTGCTGGTGATAATCCTCGGCGTAATAGAAAGGTGGCGAAGGCGTGATTTCGGTCGTGATGGGGCCGAACCCGGCTTCGGTCAGTTTCTTCTGGTAGGAGTCCCGCGTCGAAACCGCGGCCAGACGTTGTTTTTCGTCGCGCGTGTAAATCCCGGATCGGTACTGCGTGCCGACGTCGTGCCCTTGCCTCATTCCCTGAGTGGGGTCGTGATTTTCCCAAAATACGCGCAGCAAGTCTTCGTACGTGATCTTGGCCGGATCGAAGATGACGCGCACCACCTCGGCGTGTCCGGTTCTTCCGGAGCACACCTCGCGGTACGTCGGATTGGGGGTGAAGCCGCCCGCGTAGCCGACCTGCGTCGAAAAAACTCCCGGCAGCTGCCAGTACTTGCGCTCCGCACCCCAGAAGCAGCCCAACCCGAAGACCGCTTCTTCCATCTCCGGCGGGAATGGCGGCGCCGTCGGCGTCCCTAGAACGAAGTGTCGTGGAGCCACCGGCATCCGCTCGGAGCGGCCCGGTGGGGCGTCCTTCGAGGTCGGAAGCGCGAAGTCGGCCTTTGGAAACCTCACGGCGTGGAGTCTGCCATGCTGCGATCCGCTCGCCGAGGCCCTTCCTGCGCTTTTCAAGCTGAGCCCGGTTCTGACCGCGATTCGCGGGGCGCCTAGCGTTCCACCACGCGGGGACAATCGGCGGAAGGCGGCAAGTGAAGACCCGGATTCACCTGAGCCCGCTCGGGACGGGCCCACGCGGCCATGAGAGCGAAATGCTCGTAGGCGCACGGCGTGATCTCGGCCCACGAGACTCCTCGCTTTTGCATCGCGAATCCGGCCGCAAGCTGTGGGTCACGCCGATCCCAGTCGCTCCGGCCGGGCGATGCCCGCCACCGGGAGGGCAGGGAGATGGCCCACCCGAGCGCCGCCGCGGTCAACGCGCCGGTCATCGTCACGCGAATCATCGAGCCCGTGCGGCGGAGGCACTGCGCCATCGCGTCGGCGCCGAGGCCCGCGATGACCCACCAAATCGGCGACAGAGCACGCACTGGATGATGGGTCGGAGCTCCATCGCGCACGTCGCCGACGACGAGAAACGCGAGCATGGCAAGCACGCCTGCGAGGCTCCATCGCCACCGACCGCGCACGCGTCGGTCGAATACAACCGACAGAGTCCCCAGCGCGGCCAGGACCGCCACCTCGGGGGTCTCCGTCGAAAGCGCCCGCGGATATCCAAACACCTTGTCCGAGAGTCCGAGCTCGCTCGCTCCGGTGGCACGTCGAAATGATCGGACTCGGGTCAGGAAGTGGAGCGCACTGCCGTGGGCGTGCTCGTTCCACCCCATCCAGGCCAAGGGGCCCGCGACGGCAACGAGCGCCCACGTCGTCTCGCGGACTTTGACCTCGCGCTCGCGCGCGGCGAGCGCGCGCGCGAAGCAGAGCGCGGCGAACAAGACACACGCCGGCCATGCTTCGTACCTGGAGAGGGACGTCACGAGCAGCGCGGCCGCGACCCAGGGGCGGGCGCGGACGTTGCTCGTGGCAATCATTGCCGCTCCCACGAGCGCTCCGGTCCAGCCCTCGGGCACCATGGCAACACCGAGCCACGCATTCCACGGCAAGACCATCGCGAGGGCGGCGCCGGCCACGGCGGCGCTTCGTTCCACACCCGTCGCGCGCATCGCCGCGTAAGGCGCGGCGGCGCACGCCGCTCCGAGCGCGATCGAGACCGTTCGAGACACGGTCAAGGACCGGCCGGCGATGGCCATGATGCCCCCCAAGAACCAGAAGGGGAAGGGAAGCCAGCTCGTCCCGCTCGGGTCGAGCTTCGGAGCGTGGGCGAATTGCATGGCGATCACGGTCCGCGCGTAGTCGTCGTCGGAGACGTGAGAGAAGCCGATGCGAAGGACGTAGAGTCCGAGGGCTATCTTGCCCAGTGTCAGTAGCGAGACGTCGATCCAGACGCCGGGCGCGGGGCGTCGCGCGCCGGCTGCGCCCTCGGACTGGATCACTTCTCGTCGGTGCCCGGCGGCGGCGTGTCCGCAGGTGCCGGCGCCGTCTTGGGCTTCGCCGGTTTGATTCGGGTTCCTTCGTTGCCCTTGCCCTTGCGCTGCTCCTGGACGATGCGCTCTTTCATCGCCCGGTCGCCGGACGAGGACACGTAGGCCAGCGTGACGCTGGTCAGCATGAAAATTCCGGCGCAAATGGCAGTGGCTCGCGTCAGGATGTTTCCGGCTCCACGGCCACCGAACACCTGCTGAGTGGCGCCGCCTCCGAACGCTGCGCCCATGCCCCCGCCCTTGCCCTGCTGCAGGAGGACGACGAACATCAAGAAGCAGCAAACGAAGATGTGCGCGAGGTCGAGCAGCGTGGTGAGCATGACGTGAAAACCCCTAACGCATTTCAGTTGTGCCCGCCTGCGCCGGCTCTGCCGGCTAGGGGAGAAGCTCGGATGCGCTCCGGGGCGACGCGAGCGCCTCTGCCGCGCGCGCAATCGGAGCAAACGTGGCTATCTCGAGGCTCGCGCCTCCTACGAGCGCTCCGTCGACGTCGGGCGCGGCGAGAAGGTCGCGCGCGTTGTCGGGCTTGACGGACCCTCCGTACAGGATCCGCGTCCGCATCGCCAAAGAAGGAGACGACTTGGCCAGCCAAGAACGTACGACCTCGTGGACCTCCTGGGCCTCCGCCGGGCCGGCGTTCTTACCGGTCCCGATTGCCCAGACGGGCTCGTAGGCGATCGCCACGTCCAGACTGGCGTTCGCGATGGCGCCGACGAAGGCGCGGACCTGTCGCTCGACCACCTCCAGGGTGCGACCGGCCTCACGCTGCTCGAGGGTCTCGCCCACGCAGACGATGGGCACGAGGCCGTGCTCGAGCGCCGCCGCCACCTTGTCGGCGACGAACTGGTCGGTCTCTCCGAAGTGCTGGCGCCGTTCGCTGTGACCGAGGATGACCCACCGGCAGCCTGCAGCACGCAGCATCGGGGCGCTGATCTCGCCCGTATAGGCTCCCGATGGCTTCGGGTACATATTTTGGCCCGCGATCTCGACCCGGCTCGCCTCGCACTCGTGCGCGCACGCCGCCAGAGCGGTAAAGGGTGGGGCGACGACGAGGTCGACGTGCGGCAGCGAGGGGGCGAGCTGCACCACGGCGTCGACGAGCTCGACACCCGTTGGGCCGCCATGGTGCATTTTCCAGTTGCCCGCGACGAGCGGACGGCGGCCCTGATTCAAATGGCCTCCGACGATCGAAGCACCTCGATTCCGGGGAGCTTCTTTCCTTCGATGAGCTCGAGTGAAGCCCCACCACCGGTCGAGATGTGCTTCATTTTTTTGGCGACCGCGGGTCCCGCCGCATTGACGGCTGCGGCGCTGTCGCCGCCTCCGACGACCGTGAAGGCGGGCGAATCGGCGATCGCGCGCGCCACAGCGAACGTACCCGCTGCGAAGGGTTCTTTCTCGAACAGGCCCATGGGACCATTCCAGAAAATGGTTTTTGCGCCGGCGAAGCGACGGGCGAACTCCTCCACGCTTCGAGGTCCGATATCGAGCGCCATCATGGATGCGGGAACGGCGTCGACCGTCACCGCCCGGCCTACGGGCGCGTCGGTGCTCGGTGCGACGACGACGTCCACCGGCAGAAGCACATCGACCCCGCGTTCACGGGCCTTGTCGAGCAGCGTTCGGGCCAGCGGCAGCTTGTCGGTCTCGACCAGTGATGCCTGCATGTTCTTGCCGCCGGCGGCCAAGAAGGTGTTGGCCATCGCTCCGCCGATGACCAGAGCGTTGACGCGCTCGAGGAGCGACTCGACCACTGCGATCTTGTCGCTCACCTTGGCGCCCCCGAGCACGGCGATGTACGGCTTGTCGGGTGCGCTGACGATCTTGCCGAGTGACGCAATCTCCTTCTCGAGGAGGAAGCCGCAACCCCGGTCGCGATACAGCTTCGCGAGCCCGTGCACGCTCGAGTGCGCGCGGTGGACCGAACCGAAGGCGTCGTCGACGTACACGTCGGCGAGCTTGGCGAGCTCGCGAGAGAACGACTCGTCGTCTTTCTCCTCCTCCGGATGAAATCGCAGGTTTTCCAGCAGACAGACCTGTCCGCCTCGAAGGTCGTAGACAACCTTGGTGGCCGCGTCTCCGATGCAGTCCTCGGGTAGAGCCACGTCTTGTCCGAGGAGCTCCGCCAGGCGCTTCGCACAGGGCTCGAGGCTGTACTTGGGATCTGGGCCCTTTTTCGGCCGTCCGAGATGGCTCGCGCAAACGAGACGCGCGCCGCGCTCGAGTGCGTGCTTGATCGTCGGCAGCGCCTCGCGAATCCTCGAATCGTCGGTGATCGTGCTGCCGTCGAGCGGCACGTTGAAATCGACGCGCAAAAACACGCGCTTGCTGTCGATCGGGAGTTCCCGGATGGTCCGGATTCCCTGCAACGGATTGCTCATGGGGGGATCGTTCTCCGGCTCAAAGCTTCGACGCGACGAGCTGCGAGAGCTCGACCATGCGGTTCGAGAAGCCCCACTCGTTATCGTACCACGAGAAGACCTTGGCGAAGTTCTCGCCGAGGACCTGCGTGACGGTGGCGTCGAAGATCGACGAACGCGGGTCGCCGATGAAGTCGCCCGACACGAGCGGGATGTCGACGTAGCCGAGAATGCCTTTCATCGTCCCCTCGGCGGCCGCCTGCATGGCGGAGTGGATGGACTCCTTCGTCAGCGGCTTTTCCGACTCGAACGTGAGGTCGACGACGCTGACGTCCATGGTCGGAACGCGGACCGACTGGCCGTCGAACTTTCCCTTCAGCTGCGGAATCACCTCGGACAGGGCCTTGGCTGCGCCCGTCGTCGACGGGATCATGTTCACTGCAGCCGCGCGTGCTCGTCGCAAATCTCCCTTGCGGTGGGGGATGTCGAGCACGGCCTGGTCGTTCGTGTACGAGTGGATCGTGGTCATCAGCCCGCGACGGATGCCGAAGGAATCGAGCAAGACCTTCGCAATGGGGGCGAGGCAGTTCGTGGTGCAAGAGCCGCACGAAACGACGGTGTGCTTGACCGGATCGTAGGCCTCGGTGTTGACCCCGAGCACGATCGTGGCGTCGTGTCCTTTGGCCGGCGCGCTGATGATCACTTTCTTGGCGCCTGCACCCAGGTGGGCCGCGGCCTTTTCCTTGTCGGTAAAGAGGCCCGTGCATTCCAGCACCACGTCGACACCGAGGTCTTTCCACGGGAGCTTGGCCGGGTCCTTCTCTGCAATGACCTTGGCGTGAGCGATTCCGAAGTCGATCGTATTTTCGTGAGCCTTGGACGGGTGCTCGGCGCGGCCATGAACGCTGTCGTAATTGTAGAGGTGTGCGAGCGTCTTGGCGTCCGTCAGGTCGTTGATTGCGACGAGCTCGAGATCCTTCACTTTGCGTTCGGCCATTGCGCGCACGATACAGCGGCCGATGCGGCCAAAGCCGTTGATGCCGATCTTGGTGGACATGATGGTGCTACTCCTGCAGTCGAGTCGAGTGGCGCCACGCTAGTCTTACCCCTCTGCCGCGGCAAGTAGCGGAGATCGCTTTCCCCGCATCACAGTGAACGCACGCTTTCCCTCCGGACAGCAACGTCCGGGCAGGCGGCATCCGAGGCGCGCACTTCGTCAGAGCGAAGGGCGTGCGGTACGTCGCGGCGCGACCGTCTGGCCTGCGAACGACGGTACCGTGAGCAGGGGCGCGGCAGCGGGAAATACGGCGGCGCGGACGATCGGCGTGATCACGATCCGCTGGTCGCCGGCTTGGGTGGGCCACCGAAGATGCTGGCCACGCGCCGCTTCTCTTTGCTTGCCTTGTCCTTCTCCGCGTACGTCGGGATGACGACCTTCTCGCGCTTCGGCAGCTCACGGCCTTCGAGGACGGCATGGATCTCCTCGGCGTCGAGCGTCTCGCGTTCGATGAGGGAGTCCGCGAGCCGCTGCAGGTTCTCGCGGCTCGTCGTGAGCAGGTCCTTCACCTTGGTGTACTGGCGCTGCACGATCGCACGCACCTCCTGATCGATCTCCTGGGCCGTCTGCTCGGAGTAGTCCTGCGTGCGCTGCGCATAGTCGCGACCGAGGAAGATGGACTCCTCCTTCTTCCCGTACGCCAGGGGTCCGAGCTTTTCGCTCATTCCCCACTCGCAGACCATTTTGCGCGCGATCTCCGTCGCCTTCTCGATGTCATTGCCCGCCCCGGTCGTCATTCGCCCGAACACGATTTCCTCGGCGATTCGGCCGCCGAGCGCAATGGCGATGCTGCTCTCCGCCTGTTCCTTGGAGAGGTTGTGGCGATCGTCTTTCGGCAGATACCAGGTAACGCCCAGCGCGGGGCCGCGAGGGATGATCGTCACCTTGTGCACCGGGTCGTGATGGCTGATGAGCACCGAGATGAGCGTGTGCCCTGCTTCGTGGACCGCCGTCGTTCGCTTTTCCTCGTCGCTGATCACCATCGAGCGGCGCTCGGTGCCCATGTACACCTTGTCTTTGGCCAGCTCGAAGTCGACCATGTTGACGGCGTCCTTGTCCTGACGGGCGGCCAGCAGAGCTGCTTCGTTGACGAGGTTCTCGAGGTCGGCTCCTGAAAACCCCGGCGTTCCACGCGCGAGCACCTCGAGATCGACGTCCGGCGACAGCGGCGTGCGCTTGGCGTGGACGCGCAAGATCTCCTCGCGTCCCCGGACGTCGGGGCGAGGAACCGTGATCCGGCGGTCGAACCGTCCCGGTCGAAGGATCGCCGGGTCGAGCACGTCGGGGCGGTTCGTGGCGGCG
>DASPUY010000240.1:0-6303 GCA_035622655.1 Polyangiaceae bacterium | reverse complement strand
CGGTGACCTCGTGGTCGGCGAGGGCTGCCGTCGGCTCGTCGAGCACGAGCACGCGCGACTTCCTGCGCAGTGCGCGAACGATTTCGACGAGTTGTTTGCGTCCGACGCCCAGGGCCCTCACGGGAGTCTGCACGTCGATCTCGATGCGGAAGTGCGCGAACAATTCGGCCGCCTCCCGCAGCATTCGATCCCAGTCGACGCGGGGACCGCGTCGCGGTTCGTCGCCGAGGAAAACGTTCTCGGCCACGGTCATCTCATCGACCAGAGCCAGCTCCTGGTGCACGACGGCGATGCCCGCCCGCTCTGCGTCACGGACGGATCGAAAGCGCGCCGGCGTCCCGTCGACCGAGAGCACCCCGTCGAACGAATCGGCAGGATAAACACCTCCGATCACCTTGATGAGCGTCGATTTTCCCGCACCGTTCTCTCCGCACAGCGCGTGGATCTCGCCCTTTCGTAGGTCGAATGTGACGCCGTCGAGAGCAACGACGCCCCCGAAGCGTTTGGCGATCCCGGCGGCGCAGAACAGCGGCCCGCTCACCGGGCCTCGCCGTAAACGTCCCGTCTCGAGAGAAAGCCGTCGCGCACGACGGTATCCATCATATTTTCGCGCGTCGTCACGACCACGTCGGCCAGCACCGAAGGCACATCGATTTTGCCGTTGAAAACGCTTTGCCGCGCGATCACTGCGCGCCCCTTCGCCATCCGCACGGCGAGATCGATCGCCGAGTCGGCCAGCCGCTCGAGAGGCTTGTAGACCGTCATCGCCTGCGTTCCCGCGACGATGCGCTGGCATGCGACCAGCTCGGCGTCCTGCCCCGTGACGAGCACCTTGCCCGCGAGACCTTCTTCCGACAGCGCCTGAACGGCTCCCCCCGCAGTTCCGTCGTTCGACGCGAGAATGCCGTCGATGGCCGTTCCATGCTTCGAGATCGCCGCATTGACGATCTTCTTGGCGTTCTCCGGCTTCCAATCGTCCGCCCAGTCCTCCTGGATGACCTGGATTTCGCGGCGCTCGACGTACGGTTCGAGCACGTTGTCTTGGCCCTGCTTGAACAGCTGGGCGTTGTTGTCCGCCTTCGAGCCGTAAATGCGGACGATGCGGCCCTTGCCGGGCGTCGGGAGGTGGTCGACGAGGTACTTGGCCTGGAGCTCGCCGACGCGGACATTGTCGAACGAAACGTAGAGATCGACGTCGGCGTCCCGGATCATCCGGTCGTACGCGATGACGGGGACCCCGACGTCATGGGCCATGGCCACGGCCTTGGCCATGGCGGTGCCGTCGTGGGGGACGAGGACGAGCACGTTGACGCGGCGTGTGAGCAGCGCCTGCACGTCTGCGATCTGTCGTGCATCGTCGCCGTTCGCCGACTGAACGAGCATTTCGGCGCCCTGCGAGTGGGCGCGCGCGAGCATGAGGTCGCGGTCGCGTTGCCACCGAGCCTCCTTCAGCGTGTCGAGCGACAGGCCGATGAGCACATTACCCGCAGGCGATACGGTTTCCGAATTCGGGGCGGCAGGAGCGCGGCCTTGAGCGACAACCAGGCCGATCGTGATGCTGAGCGCAAGCGAAAGCACCAGCAGGCCGATGCGTGCATTCATCCGTCAATCTTCTCCGGGGCGCGCAGGTTCGCTCCATCCAGTGGGCGCTGGCCAGCGCGTTTCGAGTGAAGCGTTTCAACGACCGATGATACGGGCTTTCCACGCCGTCAGCGGAATGCCCAGGGCATTTTCCGTCGCCCGGATCTCATCCGCGATCTCGCGTTCCGCGACGCCGCTGGCCAGTGCCTCGCGCAGGCACGCATGGGCCGCGACCCACTTGCCTCGCTTCATGAACGCCCGAGCGAGGGCCGGCATGATGTCCGTAACGGGGCCTCCGAATGCCAGCGCCCGCCGCAGGGGCCCGATGGCCTCGCCCGGCCGGTCGCCCTGAAGAAGCGCTTCGCCCAGGCGGTGGAACAGGTCCGCCGCGGCCATGCCCTCTTGCGCGTACTGAATCCCGATACGGAAGACCTCCTCGGCTTGCTCGAGCTCGCCCAAGGCGACGCAGGCGCTCCCTAGAAATCCTAGCCCTTTGGCGATGAGCGTCCGCGCGTCGGCGCTCAATGTCTGACCTTCGGGAGTGCGCAGAAAAATCGCCAGCGGCGCCGGCCAGCCGCCGAGAAGCTGGACGACCTTGGCCCAATCCCCGGCTTTTGCGCTGGATTCTGCTTCCGTCACTTTCGACAGATCGATCGCGCTGCGCGAGCCCTGGGTCAGTCGTTCGAGCTCTTCGCGCACGAGCGCGCGAATCCGATAGCGGAACGCGTCGAGATCGTGGATCTCCTCCACGCCGTCGTGAAGAACGACGAGCTGCGGGACGCCGTGGTCGATGAGGAGCTTGCGTAGGGAGTATCCGTAGAGCGGTGCCAGAAGCAAATACCGAACGCCGACGTAGAGCTGAATCGCCTCGATGTCCGTCTCACGCTCGGGCTCCTGCACGTCCTTGCCGTCGTCGACCAGGAGCGCCCCAACCAGGCGCCTCCTGAAGTCGGCCAGCGTCAGGCGCTGAGGATCCAGCGGCTCGTCGGTGTCGCGTAGACCGACGACGAAGTCGACCAGGGAGAGGTCGGGGTTGCGCCGGTCCACGGTCAACGCGGTAATGCGGGCGCCCACGATGATCGAGAACGCGAAGAACCGCTCGCCGATGATTTCGCAGAGGGACTGGAACGACCCGATCCCTTCACCGATGCGCTCGAACCAGCCGTCGGTCCTCAGGGCATCGAGCTCGAACTCGCGCGGTCCCTGATCATTCATCGTCCGTCCGGTCGCTCGCGCCAATGAATGCATACGGGCCGCACCCCGCAGCCGTCGCAAAGGCGAGCATCACGCCTCGAGGGACAACGTTGCAGCATTCCCAGGTGACACAGAGAAAAATCATATTTCGTCGGATCCGTGGGATCAAATCTCGCCAGGGCGCCGGTGATCTCTACCGTGGTCTGCCACGAGGGTGCTTTCCGACGGGTCAGGCCCAGGTTCAGCGCCAGCTTGTGCACGTGGACGTCGACGGGGACGAGCAGCCGAGCCGGGTCGATGGGCCATGCGCCCAGGTCGATCCCGTCGGCGGGGCGCGCCATCCACCGCAGCAGGAGAAGCAAGCGTTTGCAACCGCTCGTCCCGTTCACGTCGGGCAAGAGATGCGCGGGACCACGGCGGGGCCCCCCCCGCACGAGACCACCGGCGGCGCGGACATTGTCGCACCACCGTCCGAGCGCCGATCGCAAGTCGCCCTTTTCCTCCAGATGCATCAGCAGACAGGCGCCCAGCGACCCGTGCTCCCGCTGAACGACCCGCGCGCCAGCCAGCAGCCGCACGATATCGTCCGCACGAAATACGCGGTGTTTCCACCCCCGCAGGCGAACGCGCAGCTCGCGGCGTTCGTCGGCGCGCAGCGCAGGGCGCTCGCCGATGCGTGCGAGCAGATCCTCGAGCTTTGCGCGAATGGCTTTCACGTTCCCGAACGCGACGCAGGCCGCAACCAGCGCGACGAGCTCGCGATCGAGCGGATCGTCGTATCGGTGGACGACGGCGACCGGGTCCTCGGCGAGACGTGAGGGCACGTCGCAGCGACACCGGACCGCCTCGAGCGCCGCGCGGACGTCGCGTTCACGCGCGGTCAGCGGGCGCTCTCGACGGAATGTAGCCGGGTGTCGACGGTTCAGTCCTCTGGCCAATTTTCGCCACCTGTCGGGGCGCGCGGAGGCAGCCTCGAGGAGCGTCTCTCTGCCTCCATACGCGCCTCATGTGCGTGGGCAAGGCGGGCGCGCGCGATCGGCAGCCAGCGGTCGTGCTCCGGCGGGGCGGCGCTCGCGTGCGCCACGTAACTGTCCCAGTGTTTTTCGGCCCTCGCCCACATGCGTGCCGCATCGCGCGGGTCGGTCGCCGTCCATGCCGCGGAAGCGAAACCCAGAGCGAGATACCACTCTCTCTCCCACCCCGGAACGAAGAACACGTCGTCGTCGTCCCGGATTGCGTCCCAACCCGTCTCGCGCCTGCCGGCTCCGGTCCAGGTCCAGGTTCGCGCCTTGGCGGCGGTCGCCACCGCAGCCGCCGGGTCGCCGGATCGATCGAGCGCGAGCGCGAGGTCCCATAGAGTCAGCGCGTAGCTCTTGTTCACGCCCGAGGTCGCGAGCGTCTCGCAGAGCTGAAGCCCGTCGCGGAATGTGACCAGCGCGTCGTCCAGCAGGCCGAGGCGCATCTGCGCCTCGCCCATGTTCATGAGGGCAGTGACACGGGCGCGATCCGAAGTGACGCGCGCGATGTATCCGCGCCATGTCGCGAGCTCGTCCTGCGGGCGATCGAGCTGCGCATAGGCTTCGGCGAGCACCTGGTACGCCTCTACCGAAGCCGGATGGTCAGGGGCGAGCTGCAGCGCGGGTGCCAAGACCTCGACGGCCTTGCGCTCGAGATCGTCGCGCCTCGAGAGTGTCGCCAGCCTTTCGTACACGGCGCCGAGGTCGAAGCGGAGTCGCACGTCCGGACTGTGCGCCGCGTCGGCATCCTCGAGCAGGGCTCGCGCCATCGAGAGCATGCGCTCGGGCCGCTGCTCAGGCTCCATCGGATCTTCGCCTGCGGGCGCATGCAGCAGGCGCATCACGCGGACGTGCAGCGCCCATCGAGCGCGCGCAGACGGATCGCGTGCGATGTCCCAGAAGGAGGGCGGTGTGTCGGCATGAGCGGTCGAGACGGCGACCGCCAGCGCCGAGCTGACCGCGACATGGCAGACGAGTCGCCGGGCGCGGCCGGCGACGCCGACTCCCCTCGCCGTCCCACGGCGACTCATCGTGCTCCCCGCCCGCTGCGCCCGGGGGGCAATGCCGCGAGATGCGCGCGAACGTGGGCCGCCCAGGGTCCCGCCGGCGCGGAAGAAAGATAGCTCTCCCACGATTCACGGGCGGCCCACGGATCGATCGCCTCGAGGCCGAAGGCGACGAGCGCCTGCGTCTCGACGGGCGCCGCCGACAGCAGCTCTCGAGCGCGTCTTCCCGACAGAACCGATCGGGGATCCCCACGCCTGCGGTTCGAGAGAAGCGCACGGGCCTCGTCGGCTTCCCCCCGACGGTCGAGAGCCAGCGCCAGGCCGAGCACGGCGACCGTTTCGGCATCGGTCTGGCTCGCGCGAAGCGACTCCCTGAACGCGGCAACGGCTTCGTCGACCGTGGAGGGACCGCACGCCATCGCCACGAGGCCGGCTTCGGTCGTCGCGACGAATCGATCGGCGCTCGATAGCGCCGAAGCGCGCGGAAGCAGCGTGCGGTACGCGGATACCGACTCCTGCGCGTGACCTGTCCGGGCGAGGACGCGTGCCCATGCGAGCAGCGTCTGCGGATCGTCGAGGACCCCCGCGTCGCGTCCCTTCGCGTCCTGGAGCGCGGCCAGCGCTTGATCGAGGTGGCCGAGAACGGCGAGGGCGCGCCCCTCCAGCGCCCGAGGGGCGGCACGACCGGGCAAAACGCCCTCGGCCTGCCGGGCGTCGTCGAGCGCGGATTGAGCCATGGTGGAAGTTCCGACGAGCTTCGACGACGCGTTCGCCACGAGGTCGCAGTAGTGGCGCAGCTCGGGCGACTTCGCTCGCTCCCAGACGCTCGCCGCACGTCCGGGCGCGTCGCTGCACTCGGGCGGGCGGCCGCTCGACCACGCGCCGGTCGCCGACTGTCCGAGCACCAGCGCAATGGTCCCGAGCATCGAGGAAGATGTAGCGCAGCGCGCGGGTCTCGCCTCAGCCCTGGAAGGGATCGCGTAGGACGATGGTTTCGTCACGGCGCGAGCCGACGCTGACGAGGACGACTGGACGCCCTACGTCGCGCTCGATGCGATCGACGTACCGTCGCGCGGCCGCCGGGAGCGCCTCTATCGTCCGCGCGGAGGACAGGTCGTCTTTCCAGCCCGCCATCGTTTCGTAGACCGGCTGCGCCGACTCGAGACCATCGATAGGGAAATCCTCGGTCATGCCGTGGGGTGTGCGGTAGGCGACGCATACCTGCACGTTGTCGAGGCCCGTCAGCACGTCGAGCTTGGTCAGCGCGAGCCCGTCGAGCCCATTGATCCGGGCCGCATATCGAAGGGCCGGCAGATCGAGCCACCCCGTGCGCCTGGGCCGACCGGTGACGGAGCCGAACTCGTCGCCGCGCGCGCGCAGTCCCTCTCCCACCTCGTTCGTCAGCTCGGTCGGAAACGGACCGGCGCCGACTCGGGTGCAGTACGCCTTCACCAGGCCGACGACGAAGTCGATTCGCGATGGCCCGACGCCACTCCCCGTGCACG
>DASPUY010000239.1:0-2559 GCA_035622655.1 Polyangiaceae bacterium | reverse complement strand
CGCTTCCTGCTCTGCTGACGACGTTCGGGATCCTGGCTCTCGCTGCTTGCTCCCACAACGAGCCGGGCGCCGCGACCGGCGGCGCCGGCGCCCCGTCCCCCGGCCCGTCGAGCGTCTCCGACAAGCAGTGCGGCGGCGACTTCGTGATCGACGACATCTCGGACGCCAACAACCAGATCCTCGTCCAGTCCGGCCGAAAGGGGTACTGGTACACGTTCGTCGACAAGGTCGGAACGACGATCTCGCCGCCCGCCGGGCACAAGTTCATTCAGTCGCCGGGAGGAGCCAATGGCCTCTCATTCGCGGCCCACATGCTCGGCAAGGTGTCGGCATCGGGCGACCCGCAGTACGCGGGGATGGGGTTCAGCTTCACGAACCCGAAAGCGGCCTACGACGCCACGAAGTACACGGGCGTGTCCTTCTACGCGAAGGTCGGCGCGGGCTCCCAGAAAAACATCCGCCTCAAGGTGCCGGACATCAACACGGATCCGGACGGGAAGGTATGCACCGAGTGCTTCAACGATTTCGGCACCGATCTCGAGCTGTCCGAGCAATGGAAGAAGTTCACGATCCCGTTTGCGCAGATGAGCCAGCTCGAGGGCTGGGGTTCCCCCCAGAAGGATCACATCGACAAGTCCAAGCTCTACGGGATGCAGTGGCAGGTGAACAAGCCCGGCGCCGCGTACGACATCTGGGTGTCGGACGTCGAATTCACCGGGTGTCCATAACGAGCCGATCCGGCGCGAGCGCCCGCGCCCGCGCCTTCAGTCTTCGCATCAGTCTTCGCAGACGATCATCGCCCCGTACAGCTCGTCGTCCGTGGGCGGCTCGAACTGCCGGTCGATCCAATCGAACAGCTCTTCCGTGACCTCGAGCGTGGCCGTCGAGCGCTCGCGGTTGCGCTCGACGATGCGTGCGCGACGGGTGTCGCGTCCCACGTCCAGGTAGTGCAGCTTGCTCACCGCGCGGGTCTGCGCGACGAGACCACGCATCTCGTCGCGGTGATCGCGGCTGGACGGCGCCAGGTCGAAAACGACGTTGACGCCGCGCTCGATGAGTTTCTCGACACTCGTCCACATGTCGAGCTCACACCGCTCGACGAGCTCCGCCTTCCAGGAGATCGGCGCGGACGGGTCCGTCCCGTCCGCCGCGGCGAGCCGCGACATCCACTCCTCGGTCGAGAATCGGACCGCACCGATGCGGCGCGCGAGGGCGATCGCATATGCGGTCTTGCCTGCGCCGATCGAACCGCAGACGAAATGCACCGTCACCATACGATGTTTATTATACGAGAAAAGGCGGCGCCCATCGTCCTCAGGTCCGCAAAAAAAAGAATCGGTCCTCCAGGGCCGCTCCCGGGCTGCCTTGCCTTCGAATGCGAGCGCGTCCAAGATATTCGGCGCATGCTAGCGCCCGCACCGCTGCCGCTGCTGCGGGGGATCGTCGCGGTCCTCGTCATGCTGCTCGGAGCGGGCAATGGTTTGAGCGGGCTGGTGCGCGCGTTCGCTCCGCGCGAGCACGTTTGCACGTGCGCGAGCGGGGGCAGCCACGCGTCGTGCCCGGTGTGCAATCCGTCCCTCGGTCGAAAAACATCCTCGCGTCTGTCGACCGTCGACGGCGTTCCTTGCGGCGAGCCCCGGGGCGCCGTGCAGGTGGCCGGTGATCCGGCTCTCGCGGCGCGGCCGCCCCTCGTGGCGCCCTGTCCTTTTGCCCCCGCCTTCGCGCAATCGGCGTTCTGCAGAGATCTCGACGATGTGCCGCTCGAACCGACGACGCCGCCTCCGCGAATCGCCTGCACGTAGCCAACGTCGCCCTGTCGCTCGAAGGAAGCCGGCGCGTGGCCGCGGTTCGCGCACGCGAAGCGTGTGCGCCGGCGCAGAACAAGGAGAAAGTCGATGATCAGGTCGGATGGTCCCACGTCTCGTTCGTGCGTCGGTGCGCGCGCGCCGGTTGCGAAGACACGCCCAGGCGTTCGATGACGCTGCCCCGAATTGTCCATCCCGTCCCGGTAACGTGGCTCATACGCCTGAGGTGGGGATCGCTCGTCGCTCAAACCGTGACCCTGCTCGTGGGCGTTGTCGCACTCGGCGCACCGACGACGACCCTGGCCTTCGTCGTGCTCGGTGCCACGACGGCGAGCAACGCCGGCCTGTGGGCATGGAGCTCCGGACGCAAGGACATGCCGCCGGCCCTGGCAGGCGGGCTACTGGTGATCGACACCGTGGCGCTCACTGCGCTGCTCTTTCTCTGTGGAGGTCCTTCGAATCCATTCAGCACGCTTTATCTGATCTACGTCACTCTCGCCGCACTGACCTTGGGAGCGCGATGGACCGGTATGGTCGTCGCTGTATCGGCTGTCGGCTACGCGTTGCTTTTTCTCTTGGGAAGCAACGTGTCCTCCATGGCTCACATGCACCACGGGGCCTCGGCCTTCTCGGCGCACCTTCAAGCCATGTGGGTGGCGTTCACGGTAACGGCCGCACTGATCGCCTATTTCGTGGCTCGCCTCGCGCAGGAGCTGCACGAGCGTGAGCGCGAGCTGGCGCGGGCACAGGGGAT
>DASPUY010000238.1:0-2830 GCA_035622655.1 Polyangiaceae bacterium | reverse complement strand
AAACGCTCCAACGCGCAGGCGCTGAGCAAGATCCGCGATGCATTGAAGAGCACCGCCGCGGTGGTCGGCGTCCGTCTGCGATTCCCCGACGGTCACCATTTCGAGCGCGGCGCCCACCGACAGTGGGAGCTTCTCTACGAGTCGGAGCTCGGGCAGCCGTCCATCAAGGTGGAAGCCTCTCTCCGCCCCACGCTTCGACCACCGCGACGCGTGCACCTGGGGCAGCTTCTCGCGGAGGACGCCCTCATCGGTTCGTACGATCCGGCCTTCTGCTACGCCCTCGATGCTGACGAGGCCCGTGCCGAGAAGGTGCGGGCGGCATTCACCCGAGAGGCCATCCGCGACCTTTACGATCTCGATCAACTCGCTCGCGCCAAAGCCGATCTCAGCTCTCCGCATTTCGTCGGCCTCGTCGACGCCAAGCTCGCCGAGCTCGACGCTCCGCCGCTCCGTGAGCAGCCCGCCTCATTCGGCGCTGCTGCTGGACCTCGACGCCGGGCACTGGAGGCGGCGATCTCCACCGAGCTGCAAGCAGTGCTGCGCATCGACGAGCCACTTCTCGACCTTGATGCGACGTTCGAGCGGTTCAACCGCCTCTGGGGGTTCGACGCACGGGCGAAGTAATTCTGGTCACGTCCCATCGAGTAGAGGATCCAACCGGTCGAGGAACACAGCATTTTCGGCACGCGTCCGTTTCCCCCCAGTTGCCCAACGCCACGTTGCGCAGCGTCGTCCGGCGTTGCGCCGTGTCGGGGTCTAGGTCCGCGAAACCGGCGGAATCTGCGGCAAGTGCGCGTGATCGGCCGCCTTTGGTGATGCCGGTTTCGGAACCCTTCTCCCGCTCTATGCGTAGACTCATTCGGCGGCCTCGCTCCCAACCCCTGATCCCAACCCTTTTTCGGGTCCCGCGACCCAATTTCCCGGACGTCGGCGGCGGTGTTGGTGAATGTGCCCGGGGCGCCTCGCGCCGGTGGCCGCGGGCAAGAGCACTGGTTGCGTTTGTTCCGGTTGGGAGGTGCAGAGCAGATCGTCGCAGGTCGCCTCCAGAGGCGCGCAGCGCTCACGCATGACGCGGACAGCGCGGCGCATGGCGCGTAGGGCCTCGCAATCCGTCGGTCGTGGGCTGTCGTGAAGGGCGAGGAGGCTATTGAGCTGCTGCGCGCGATCCTGCGCGTAGAAAGCGCGCCGGAGCGCGAGGTGCAGCTCGCGTTTGAGCGAGTGCACCGTCTCGCTCAGAGGGCCGTGCACGCACGATCGAAGGATGCGGCAGAGCTCGTCACCGGCCGCTTTTTCGGGGTCGAGGGAACACATGGCTCGGGCTCCTTGGCCCCGCGCGTTCGTCGGGCCCGGGTGGGTCAGAAGATGTCCTCGAGTCATCGCTTCGAGCCGGCGGCGCGTTGCGGGAAAAAAGAAAAAAGGTGTGCGCGAGCGGCCGTGGGGTCGAGGCGAGCGCCGGGAGCGCGCAGGGGTGGCGGCGTACGCGGCCGGGGTGCATCTCGGCGCGGGGCGCAGTAAGTTCACAAGCGTGGGCGCCCCTGCGAAACGACGAGCAACCTACGAGGACCTCCTGGCAGTCCCCGAGCCCATGATCGCGGAGATCATCAACGGCGTCCTCCACACCCAGCCGCGTCCCGCTTCGGCTCACGCTCGTGCCGCGTCCCGCCTGGGAGGGGAGCTCATGGGTCCGTTTGACCGGGGCAGGGGGGGTCCCGGCGGTTGGATCATCCTCGACGAGCCCGAGCTGCACCTGCGCGGTGAAGTGCTCGTTCCGGATCTCGCGGGCTGGCGCCGGTCACGCATGCCCGAGATGCCCCACACCCCCGCTTTCGAGCTTGCGCCCGATTGGGTATGTGAGGTGCTTTCCGCTTCGACTGCAGCGACGGATCGCGCCGAGAAGATGCCGATCTATGCCACCGAAAAAGTCGTCCATGTGTGGCTCGTCGACCCGATCGCGAAGACCCTGGAAGTCTTCTGCCTCGGCGACGAGCGTCGGTGGGTGGTTCTCGGAACGTGGCGCGAAGAGGCGCTTGTCCGCGCCGCTCCGTTCGACGCCATTGAGCTCGAGCTCGGCGCGCTCTGGGCGAAGTAAGCCGCGTGGCAGCCCCTGCCGGGGGCTCGGGGTGGCGTCCGCGGAAGGCCGCGCGCGAATTCATCGCTGCGAGGCTTGGCCGCTCACGCGACGCAGCTGCACTCCGGGGCTGCGCGGCAGCGCGCCGCTCCGATGCTTCGGTCGCAAAGCGCGCGCGAGCCCCTACCCCGGACCTCCTCAAGCGAGCAGGTGCTCGAGAGCGACGAGGATCGGTTCCACCACGCTGAGGACGGTGCTCATCTGCCGCGCGCCGAGGTCGTGCCCCAAGCGTCGGCTGACCAGGGGCGCGGATCGCGTCGTGGCGTTTGCGCGCCCTTTGGATCGCCAGCACCGCGAGGGTGTGGCTAGCCGGGTCGAGCGGGTTCATGATGCCTCCTCACACGCCGGGTGGTCGATCGGGACGGAGATCGCGCCGTGCTTCGGCCTGTCGATTGTCGCGGACTTCATCGCTGCCTCCCTTTCGCGGCTCGTCGGCCGCCCACGAAGCCGCGGTTGCCCCCGCCCCCCGGGGGAATCCGCCTCCGAAGGCGAACGCCGAGGGCTACTTCGCGGGGCGTCGCGGCTTGCCGGAACTCTTCGGCCGAATCGTTTCTTCTTGGATTGCGTCGAGCCCGCGGCGGATGGCCATTCGAAGGACATCGGCGCGCGTGATCGCGAGCCCCGGTTCAGAACGCGCTTCGGCAAGTCTCTGAGCCTCTTCGAGCCACGCTCCCGGAAGGGCAATCGTCACCTGACTGTCTC
>DASPUY010000237.1:0-17269 GCA_035622655.1 Polyangiaceae bacterium | reverse complement strand
GGTGCGTGTCACGGGCGTTTCTCCACGGCCCGAGCCCACTCTTCCGCCACGGCGAGCCGCTGGACGATCCCGCGATCGTCTCCCGTCGACAGATCCCGGTAGAGTCGCGGGAGGGGGAAACCATCTTCCACCGTCTGGACGTCCACGACCGCGTCCACGAACGCTCGTAGCGCGTGGCGAGCCCCGATCGTGACCACCGGAGCGGCTGCCACCAGCCTTCGCCGCGGACAGGTTCGCCGCAGCGACCGTGCGGCGACGATCGTCGTCGCCGGTTCCAGGATGGCGTCACTGACCAGCAGAAGGGTTCCGTCGCTGTCCTGAACGCCGCCGGCGACGTGCATTCGAGCCGCTTCGGCGCGCAGGTCGACGCACGCGCGACCCGCCGCCACTCGCATCTGCGCTTCCGCGTCGCCGGAATCGTCATCAAAGTACACGGTGCCGTCTTCGCAGACCGCGCCGACGACGCGACCATCGCGCTCCAGCGCCCGAGTCAGCATCACGTGAAGGGACGAACCGAATGCCTCCGCGACCTCCGCTCCGACGATCACTCCGCCGCGCGACAGCGCGACGACGTCGGGGCGCTGCTCGTCCGAGCGAAGGAGCTTTTCGGTGAGCTCTCGACCCGCCTGCACGCGATCGTCGAATCGCCACGCGTGCACCGTCAGAACAGGAACCGGGCACACGCGCACGACCCGTTCGGCCACGGCGCCAATCAAGAACCGGGTGTCGTGGCCTCGACCATGGGAGCCGACGATCACCAGATCGGCCGCGAGGCGGGTGGCTGCCTCGGTGATCTCCCGCCATGCGAATCCTTCTCGCAACACGCCCTCGACGACCGGGGCCCTGCGGCTGGCCCTGTCGACCGTCTCCTTCAGGCGGAACGCGGCCGATCGGCGCACTTCCGGCGCGCACGGCAAGCCGTCCGGCCACTCTTCGACCGCGTGCAGGATCGTGAGCTTGGCGTCGAACCGCCGGGCGATCTCCGTCGCGACCTCGAGGGCGCGCTCGGACGCGATGCCGAAATCGGTCGCAACCAGAATGTGCCCCACGGGGTTCATGCGGCTCCTTGCCGAGGCGCCGAGCCGGCCAGGGATCGATCCATGACGGACCGGTAGATTTCGACGAGATGATCGACCGTGCGTCCGAAGTCGAGCCCGCGGGCCAGATCCGCGTACCGGACCCCTGCCTCGCGCAGCGCCTCGGGGTGATCGAGCAGCGCATCGAGCTTGTCGGCCAGCGATTGGCCGTCCCCGCTGCGGAAGCGGAAACGCTCGTCGAGCGCGAGGTCCGCCGCCGCGCTCTCCGAGCTGTCGGAGACGACGACCGGAAGCCCCAGGGTCATGGCTTCGACGACGGCCATTCCTTCGAGCTCGACGTCGCTCGGATGAACGAGCACGTCGGCCGTGTCGAACAGCTCTTCCAGCCGTGCTCGCTCCACGAAACCGATTTCCGGCGTGATCGGCAGGCGCTCGGCGCGGCGTCGAAGTTTCGGATCGAGCGTGCCCGGACCGGCGAGAACGAGCCGGATGCGGTCGCGATGCCTGGAGCGGGTCACGGCGTCGATGAGTACGTCCTGGCGCTTCTCGGCGGCCAGACGACCGACCGACAGCACGAGGACGGTGCCGTCGGCCGACGGCGCGCGATCGACCGGACGCATCCGGAGGTCCGGAGGCGTCCCGTTGGAAACGACGTATGTCGCAGTGCGCAGGCCGAAGCTCAAGAGTTTCTTCTCCGCGAACCTCGACGGGCAAATGACGGCATCGACGCGGTCGTACAGACGGTCGACCCAGAAGCGATAGACCGCGCGGCTCAGAGCAGCCGAGTGGACTCCGACATTGAACAGAGCATTTTCGGGCTGGACGTGAAAGCCTGCGACGACCGGCCGGCGAAGGGCGTGCGCCTCCTCCAGCGCCACGAACGACAGCCAGAACGGGAACTGCAGGTGCACGAGGTCGACCTCGGCGAAGGCGGCGCGCAGGCGCCCTCGATCGGGACGCGCCATGACGAACTGCATGTCGTGCATCGCGCGAACGGGAAACTGGAAGCCCGGCAGCCCAATGCTGTCGCGGTCTCCCGGCGGGAGCGCGGCGCCGACCATGACCACCCGGTGGTGCTGGCGCAGCTTTTCGGCGAAGTGCCGGCCCGACACGACTCCCCCGCCGCTCCACCCGACGAGCGTGTCGGCGACCAGCGCTATGCGCAAGCGCTCGAAGCTCACGGCGGCGGCCCTCCGCCAAGCCACGCGTGGCATCCGACGCATGCCGCAAGCGTCTGACCATGGATCTTGACGCGCACATCGATTCGTCGAGCAACATCCAAGCCGTCGTTCCGCGAAAACCATTGCGAGGCCGACGACGACCTCTGATTCGGACAGCGCCCGGGGGCCACGGCGCCGGGCGGCCCGGCGAGGACCTGTTCTCGAGGATCGCGCGCCGGACGCCGGACTGGAAGAGGACGGCAATGTTTGCGCGCAGAAGAAGCTTTTACACCCGGCGGGGTTCGTCCACGGACCGCTTGCGGCAGGCCCAAGCATGTTTAGTTTGCATCAGCGAACGTTTCCTATCCGACGCTCCGATGGGCGTCAGGAGCAAGCCATGCAAGATCATCTGACCAGCAATTCGATCGACAGTCCTGAAAAGAGCGAGCTGCAACCCGACACGCCGCCCGCGCCGATCCAGGCCGAGCCTGCCGTCCGGCGGCGCGGATTCGCTGCCATGGACCGAAGCCTCGTTCAGAGCATTGCCCGCAAGGGCGGCAAAGCCGCGCACGCGACGGGCAAGGCGCACGAGTTCACGTCCGAGGAAGCACGCGTTGCAGGCCACAAGGGCGGCAAGGCATCCCACGCCCGGCGGCGCGCACAGCGCGAAACGGAGGGAGGCCCGGGCCGCTAGACACGGCCCGACCTCTCCTCCTCCTCGCATCCGGTGGTATGCGAGAAAGCTCGGCCGAGACGTCGCGCGCGCCGACCTCTGGCGCGCCATTCGCAAGCGACTGCCGGCATGAACCGCATATTCGCTCGCCGCGCCCTTCTCGCTTCGCTACTTCTTCTCGAAGGGTGCGGCGGCGCCACTCCGGCCCCGACCGCGCCCGCGTCGGGGAGCGGACCGTCCGGGCCATCCGCAAGCACGCCGGCCTCGACGGCTCCGGTCGCCGACACCCGGACCCGCGAGGAGGCTCATGCCCTCGTCATGCGCGCGGCGGGCTGCTGGTTCGGAGGAGAGTGGGCCGACGCGCTGGGTGAAGAAGACTCGACGAAAGAGAGTGCCGTCAAGGCGCGCTGCCGCGACCTCGAGAGCCGTGTCTGGGGCGGAGCCACCGACAAGACCCATTACGAACAGCTGCGCGCCCTCGAGATGAATGCGGTGGCCGACGTCATCGCGAAGGTCGACGAGACGGCGCGCAACGACGTCGTCGACGGCGCCCGACGCGACGCCCTTGTGAAACTCACGACCGCCCTGGCCGAAGAGCAGCGCGAGCTCATGGCTGCGCGCCGGGCCGCCGACCGCGTGAAACGTGACCTCGATCACGAGCCGGAAAAGCTGACGACCGACGAAGTCGATGCCGTGGTTCCTTTGCGGGCGAACGCAAAGCTCGAGGCGCTTCTCAGCTTCAACGAGGACGGTCTCGGCAAGGAGGCCAACGCCCTCGGCTTGCTGTGTGCGCTCGACCGAGTGGAACTGGCGCGCGGCCTGCCGAAGCATCTGAAACTCTACGCCGTGGCCGACGAGCTGCACTTTCTGTTCGGAGTGAACGTGCCCAGCGTGCCGCGGGACGCGACCACGAAGCTCGTTCCCGGCACTTGGCTCGAATTTCTGAGTGAAGCCTCGGCAGCGGCCGGGTATCCCGTGGGCCGCGACGCGAAGACACCGCGAGAGCGGGATGCGCTCGCGTGGGCGGGAATGCTCGAGGGATTCAGCGACAAGCTGAAGTCCGACGCCGACGCGATCGGCGCCACGACGCCCTTGCGCCAGGTCGTCACCGTGGCGCTCCACCGTCTCGAGGCCGAGTATCAGGCCCAGCAAAATGCCGAGGCGACCAAGCACCCCGCGGCTTTGCGCTAGCGCGCCCCGCGGCGGCGCTTCTCCCCCATCGCGTGAGGACGTCCCATGGCCGGTTTCACGAACATCCTCGTCGCCACCGACTTCGGAAAGCCGGCCGCACGCGCAACCCAGCTGGCGGCGGCCTTGGCAGAGGCTTTCGGGGCGAAACTCACGCTCCTCTTCGTGTTCTCCGTTCCCCCCACGATGGGGTTGGTGGGGGGGCCGCTGCCGATCGAGGAGCTCCGAGCGCGGGCGCGCAAGACTCTCGATGCCGAGACGGCCAGGCTCGAAGAGCGGCTGCCCGGTGTCACCAGCCTGATGCGCACGGGCAGTCCCTGGGAGGAGATTCTCCAGGAAGCGAAGGAACTCGGCGCCGACCTGATCGTGCTCGGCACGCACGGGCGCCAAGGGTTGCCGCGCGCCTTGATCGGCAGCGTGGCCGAGCGCGTGCTGCGAATGGCATCCATCCCGGTGCTGACGGTCGCCGCGGCGGAGGGCGAGGCATAGCGCCCTGCGTTCCGGTCAGCGGCTGCCGGAGGCGGGGAACGAGGCGAGCACCGATTCGACGTGACGCTGGAGATCCGCGTAGTTGACCTGGCCCGGTCGTATCACGGCCCGCGAGAAGCCGTGCCAGAGGAGCTCGTGAGACTTGCCGTCGAACGCATCGATGACGAACGCGCCTTCGACGAGCTCTTGACTCTCCTGGTCGAAATAGCCGTGGTACGGGGGCGCCACGGGCAAGTAGTCCGGAACGTATCCCGGATACGTGGGTTGCAGCCCGATCGGCGAAGTCATCGGCGCCGTCGATTCACGGCGGCCGACTTCGATTCGCAAGATGAGATCGGTCTTGCCAGGCTCGCCGAGCGTGTATCCGCGGCTCTGCAGGATGTGTGTGGCCGTATCCTTCACGTGCGACCATACGTCGGCCGATTGCGGCGAGCTGGAGTAATCGCCCGGAGGCGGGGGCCTCTCACTGTCGAACGCGACCGAGTGGTAAAGCTCGAAGTGAGCGGCCGGGGACTTGATGGTGTGAATGTCGGCTGTGGACGCGCAGCCCACGGCGGCGAGCGCACAGCCGATCGCGACGACTTCGACTACAGCGCCGAATGCCATGCGAACTGTTCTCCTATGGTCGGGCTACGTTGCATCGGTCCGGCCTAGCGGCCCGTCGATCGGCGCCATGGTTTGCCGAACCCATTGTCGTGCGCGAAGTCGCCGATGTCGCGCCGGACTCGCACATACTTTTGCGGTCCTGGCGGATAGCCGAGGCGCGCGGCGAAGGCAACTCGCAACGGATCGGGGATGGCCAGGAGGCGTTTGACCTCCGGCTCCACTCCCTCGGCGCCGAAGACGCTCTGAACCTGGAAGCCGATACCGAGCGCCTGCGCTGCGAGCCACATGTTCTGCATCACGCAGCCGAGGCTCATCATGCCGAGCACGTCGCCTTCCGAAGCGGGGGCTCGCTTGCGAGGGTCGAAGACGACGATGATCACCGCGGCGCTCGCTTTGATGGGCGCGCCGAGGATCGAGTGCGCGTGCGCCTCCTCGATCTGCGCAGTGACGCCCCGCGTCCACCACGACGGCGGGAACGCCGACGCGAGCAGACCCGTCTTCTTTTTCTTCAACTCGGCCTCGGAGAACGAGAGCTGCGCGTAGTTCTCCTCGATGAACGTGCGGGACGTCTCGGTGTGCACGTTCGACAGTGCTTCCAGCAGTGCGCGGTCGTCGACGACGACGATGTCGAAGTTTTGCATGTTGTGGGCGGTGGGCGCCCATCGGGCTGCCTCCAGAATCTGCCCGAGGTGCTCGGGAGAGATGGCGCGATGGGAATCGAACGGGCCGCGCGACGACTGGCGCAGCTCGATGAGCTCGAGCAGGTCGGCCACGAACGGGCGCGGGGTACCCCCGGACGGCGAACCCTCGCCCGTCGATATTGCCTCCGCGGCACCCGACGCCAGCGGCTCGCTGCCGGGAGCGGTCGATGCGCCCGGGAATTGCCCGGGGCTGGCCGGCACGGGTGTCGGCACGCCCATGTCTCCGCCGATGACGCCGATGATCCTGTCGAGCGCCGCGTCGTTGACTTCAGCACGTCGCTGCTCGTCCTCGAGCACCTTGCCGGTGAGGGCTCCAGCGACGCCCCCGATGATCATTCCGGCGACCGTACCGACGGGCCCCGCGCCGCTGCCGACGACGGCTCCGGCCACCTCACCGGCAATGGCGCCTGCCTCCGTTCCGTGCCGACCCGGCTCACTGCCGCGTCTGTCCGAGCGAGGCTTCGAAGCCTTCTCCGTAGCAACTTGTTTGCGCTTGGCCATCATCCCACCTCCAGGGCTCGACGCGCACCAAAGCAGTCCAAAGCAGGGACTGTTCCCGATTCCGCGTGGAGCATCCCTCCGCTATGTTCCCTCGGCCACGACCGGGCGACCCACCCGGTCCGTAGGTCCGCGCGAATGCTCGACTTCGTAGATGCGAGCGCGTGTTCGGGCGAACGCGTCGGCGTTCAGGCTCACCGAGTCGATTCCGCGCTCCACGAGGAACGCGGCGAAGTCGGGGTAGTCGCTGGGCGCCTGGCCACAGATGCCGACCTTGCGCCCGCGCGCGTGCGCGACCTCGATCAAGTGTGCGCACGACCACTTGACGGCGTCGATGCGCTCGTCGAAGAGAGGAGCGACCGTCGTCGAGTCACGGTCGACTCCCAGCGTGAGCTGGGTCAGATCGTTCGATCCGATCGAGAAACCGTCGAATAGCCTGGAGAACTCCTCCGCCATCAAAATGTTCGAGGGGATCTCGGCCATCACGTAGATCTCGAGCCCGGATCCGCGAGATAGACCCCCTTCCCGCATCGTGTCGAGGACACGCTGGCCCTCGCTCGGAGTGCGGCAGAACGGGACCATCACTTTCAAGTTGGTGAGCCCGAACGACTCGCGGACGCGTTTGACGGCGGCGACTTCGAGCAAAAAGCCTTCCTTGTAGTCCGGATGGTAGTAACGACTTGCGCCTCGCCAGCCGATCATCGGGTTCTCCTCGTGGGGCTCGAACGAAGCTCCACCGAGAAGGCGCGCGTACTCGTTGGTCTTGAAGTCGCTGAAGCGCAAGATGACGGGCCGCGGCCAGAAAGCCGCTCCCAGCACGCCGATCCCCTGCGCCAGACGGTCGACGAAGTACTGCGTTTTGTCGGGGTACCCCGCCGTCTTCGCGTCGACCTCCCGGCGCACCGCGATGGGCAGAGTCGCATAGCGAGTCAGAGCGAGCGGATGGACTCCCACCCAGCTCGCGAATACGAACTCCATCCGGGCGAGCCCGACCCCGTCACACGGGAGCATCGCGAGCTTGAACGCGCTGTCGGGATCCCCCACGTTGAGCATGATCTGCGTGCGCGGCTTGGGGAGCTTCGCGGGGTCGATCTCCTCCACCGAGAAATCGACCTTGCCGTCGTAGACTCTTCCGGTCTCCCCTTCCGCGCACGAGACGGTCACCAGCCCGGCGCCGGCCAGAGCCGTGGTGGCGTTCTCCGCCCCGACAATGGCGGGGACTCCAAGCTCACGGGCCACAATCGCGGCGTGCGAGGTGCGCCCCCCGCGATCGGTGACGATCGCCGAGGCGATCTTCATGATCGGCTCCCAATCCGGGTCGGTGACCTCGGTGACGAGAACGTCGCCCTTCTGCACCTCCGCCTCCTGGCGGGGATCGCGCACCACACGCGCGGGGCCACCCGCGACGGAATCGCCGATCGCCAGGCCGGTCGCCAGGACCCGACCGGGCCGGTCGAGCTTGTAGATGCGCACGGTCGGAGCCGACCGACGGCTGTGGACGGTCTCCGGCCGCGCTTGAACGATGAAGAGCTCTCCAGTGACACCGTCCTTGGCCCACTCGATGTCCATCGGTGTGTCGGCACCGTGAGCGCGCGTGTAGTGCTGCTCGATCCGGAGCGCCCAGTCGGCCAGCGTGAGCACCTCGTCGTCCTCGAGCGAGAAGGACGCCCGAAGGTCGGCCGGAACGGGCTCGGTTCGTACGCCGCGGTGTCCCGCGTCGTCGTAGACGAGCCGACTCTCCTTGGACCCGAGGCGCTTGCGCACGAGCGCATGGAAGCCGGCGAGGAAACAGTGCTTGTGAACCGTGAACTGATCGGGCACGACGCGCCCTTGCACCACGCTCTCGCCGAGCCCAAAGCTCGACGTGACGAGGACGACTCCCCTGTGCCCCGAGTCGGTGTCGAGAGTGAAGATGACGCCCGAGCTCGCGAGGTCGGAGCGCACCATGCGCTGCACGCCGACCGACAGCGCGACACGCATGTGGTCGAAACCCATGTCGTTGCGGTAATTGATGGCGCGCGGCGTGAAGAGGCTCGCGAATGCGTCCCGAACGGAGGCGACCACCGACGAGGCGCCCCGGACGTTGAGGAACGTCTCCTGCTGGCCCGCGAAGCTCGCGTTGGGCAGATCTTCGGCCGTGGCCGACGAGCGGACGGCCACGTCGAGCACCGCGACGCCCGAAGCGCGCGACATGGCCTCGTAGGCGCCGACGATCTCTCGCTCGAGGTCCGCCGGGACCGGAGCGCGTATCATCATCTCGCGGATTCGATCGCTGCGAAGCACGAGATCGTCGACGTCTCCCGGGCGAATTCCCCGGAGCGTCTCGGCAATGAAATCGTTCAGGCCGTTGGCTTCGACGAAATGGCGGTAGCCGTTCGCCGTGACCGCGAAGCCGTCGGGCACCCGGACACCCACGGGCGACAGCGAACGCAGAAGCTCACCGAGCGACGCGTTCTTCCCGCCCACCGCATCGACATCAGAAAGGCTCACGTCACGAAGCTGCTTAATCCACATGAACCACCTCGGGGCCGCATTTCTGCTCTCCCGCTCTCGCTCTCCTGCTTTCTTGCTGTCCCGCTCTTGCTCTTGCGTCTTGCGAGCGTCGTACCGACCCCCTCGCAGGCGTCCTGGGAGTCTCGCAAGCGCGCGCGGACCTCCCGGCGAACGATGGTCGCGCCCCGCGCGTAGCCGGCTCGATGCGCAAATAATTCGCGCGGCCGCAATTGGTGCTCTCGTCGGACCTGAAGCACGTGCAGCCGCGTGGGCGATGGAACGCTCTGCGCCGATGGTCCTGCATCGGCCGAGCGCCCGCCCAGCTGGAGCGGGGATAGCGAGCCGCCTGCGCCGTGTTACGCCCTTCGACGCGCCCGAGTCGTGTGACGGGTGGACCGGCGGACCTCGGTACGGAGTCTGCTTGAACAGCGCGGAGAATTGCGATGCTAGGAGAACTCACCGTCGAAGAAATCGAGCTGCTGCTGAGGCGCGAATCCATCGGCCGCATCGGATGCGTAGCCGACAGTCGGATCTACGTCGTCCCCACCACGTACGCCTACGACGGCGAATTCGTCTACTCGCATTCGGCGGACGGCCTGAAGATCCGAACGATGAGGGCGAACCCTTCCGTGTGCTTCGAGGTCGAGCAGATCATCGACCTCGCGCACTGGTCCAGTGTCATTGCCTGGGGAAGGTACGAGGAGCTCACCGGCGCGAACGAGGACCACGCGATCGCCCTGCTGACCAACCGCTTCAGCCCCTCGCCGATCAGCGCAACGGCGCTCGCGCGCCCCCGAATTCGCGGCATCGCTCAGGAGGGGTCGAGGACGACGCTGTTTCGACTGCGCCTTTCCGAGAAGACGGGGCGGTTCGAGCGCTGAATCATGTCCGGCTCCGGCGTGACCTCAACCGCCGTACCCGTCCGGGGTTTGCACGTCTGCCTGGTGACCGGAGGCGGAGATGCGCCGGGACTCAACGCCGCGGTCCGCGCCTTCTATCACGCGGCACACGCTCGCTCGCTTCGCATCTCGGCGAGCCGCTATGGCTTCGAGGGCCTGCTCGGGCGCTCCGAAATTGTGCCGGTCGAGATCGCCGACGTCCAGGGGATCCTCCCTCGAGGCGGAAGCATTCTCGGATGCTCGACGATCAGCAACCCGTTCACGCAATACTCGCTCGCCGACGCAGGGGCGGTCGTCCAGAGTCGGCTCGCCGAGCTCGGGCTCGATGGGCTGGTGCTCGCGGGCGGCGACGGGACGATGAGCATCGCCCGCCAGCTGAGCGCGCGCGGGATCCCGTGCATCGGCATTCCCAAGACGATCGACGGCGACCTTCCCGGCACCGAGCGCACGTGCGGGCTCGATACTGCGGTCGCGATGGCAACGTCCGCGATCGATGCCCTCCACTCGACCGCCGAAGCGCACCGTCGCGTCATGATCGTGGAAGTGATGGGGCGCAGCTCGGGGTGGATCGCGCTGGAGTCGGGGCTCGCGGGGGGCGCCGACGTCATTCTGATCCCGGAAATTCCCTACGATCCCGGTCGAGTGGTTGCCAAGGTCCGTGCGCGCGAGGCGCTCGGTCGACGTTTCTCGATCGTCGTCGTCGGAGAAGGAGCCCGATCGATCGGCGGCACGGTTCATCGGATCGAACCGGCGGGGGAGAAGCCGCGACTGGGCGGTGCAGGCGATCAGCTCGCCCGCGAGCTCCTGGCTCGCAACCTCGGACACGAGGTTCGCGTCACGGTGCTCGGCCACCTTCAGCGGGGACATGCACCAACGGCTTCCGACCGCTTGCTCGGCACCCGGTGCGGAGCCCACGCCGCCGAGCTCTGCGCCGAGGGCCGCTTCGGTCGGATGGTCGTGCTCCGCGGCGACGAGATCGATTCGATCCCCCTCTCGGAGGTGGCCGATGGGTGCCGATGCATCGACCCGGCTGGATCGCTCGTGCGCTGCGCGCGGGCGATCGGGATCGAGCTGGGAGCGACGCTACCGTCGCCCCCCTGAGGTCAGACCTCTTCGGCGACCATCCGAATGGCTCCGCAAGGGCACTCGGCGGCGCAGAGGCCGCACCCTTTGCAGAAGTCCAGATCGATGCGAAAGCGCATGTCTTTCCCGAGCTTGACGACGGCGTTGTCGGGGCAGACCCCGTAGCAGTTGTCGCACTCGAAGCAGTTGCCGCACGACAGACAGCGACGCGCTTCGAACAGGGCACTGTCCGCCGTCAGACCGCCGTGGACTTCTTCGAACGTGCTTCGCCTGCGGACAGCATCGAGGGTCGGCTGAATCGTCCGATCGGCATCGCTGTAATACCAGGGGTTCAGCATGTCGAAAGTCGCGACCTCATGCCTCTCGGCGTGGACGTAAGTGGTCCCCCGCAGGTAGGCGTCGATGTGTCGAGCCGCTTTCTTGCCGTGCCCGACGGCGGTCGCGATCGTTCGCTTGGCGGGCACCATGTCCCCTCCTGCGAACAGGCCGCGATGGCCGGTCATCATGCGGGCATCGACCTCGACGACGCGGTCAGTGATCCGGACCCCGTCCACCTTTTCGAGGATCGACAGGTCGACGTTCTGCCCGACGGCCAGGATGACGGTGTCGGCCTCGAGGGTCTCGAACTCGCCGGTGCCGTGGAGCCCGCCGCGTGCGTCGGTCTCGACCCGTTCGAGGACGAGCTCGTCGTTCTCGAAGCTCTGGATGGTCCGCAGCCATCTCACCTGGATTCCCTCTTCCAGCGCTTCGGCCACCTCGAGCGCATCTGCGGGCATCCTCGACCTTCCGCGGCGGTAGACGACGCAGGTCTCCTCGGCGCCCAAGCGCTGCGCAGTCCGCGCGGCGTCGAGCGCCGTGTTGCCGCCGCCGTAGACGGCCACGCGGCGTCCGATTCGCGGAATCGCGCCTCCCTCGACGTCCTGAAGGAGCTGGAGAGCGTCGATGATCCGCGATGCGTCCGCCGCGGGGATCTCCACGCGGTTGGCGAGGTGAGCGCCGATGGCCGCGAAGCACGCGTCGTAGTCCCGGCTCGATTGTAGGACGTCGGTGATCGGGGCCGACAGCTCGAGCCGGACTCCCAGATCGAGAATGCGCCGCACCTCGGCGTCCAGCACCTCGCGCGGGAGCCGGTACTTGGGAATGCCGTAGCGCATCATTCCCCCGGCCCGCGGCAGCGCCTCGCGAATCGTCACCGCGTGCCCCATCCGCGCGAGGTGGTAGGCGGCAGACAGCCCGCTCGGGCCGGCGCCGATGACCAGGACGCGCTTTCCGCTGGACGCGACCGTCGGGCCGAACGCCCACTTCTCGGCGATCGCGAAGTCGCCGAGGAATCGCTCCACGGAGTGGACCGACACCGCCTCGTCGAGCCGTCCACGGTTGCACGCGGTCTCGCAGGGACGGTAACAGGCGCGCCCCATGATGGCGGGGAGCGGATTGTCACGAACGAGAATCTCCCAGGCCGCTCGGTAGTCGCCTTCCTCCGCGCGGGCCAGCCAGGCCTGGATGTCCTCGCCGGCGGGACATGCGTTATTGCAAGGCGGGAGACGATCGACGTACTCCGGCCGTCGGGTACGCCACGAGCCGGTGTGGTTGGCCCGGCTCGATCCCTGGTCGAGGGTGATGGCGAACGGTTTGTTCATCGTGCACCCTCGGGGCCGAGCAGGCCGAATCTGGAGATGTTCCGATCGGCGATGGCCTGCAAGTAGGCGACGCGCCGTCCATCGACGTTTCCGTCGGCAAACAGGTGCGCAAAGCGCTTCTGGATGCGTAGATAGTCCTCGACCGGCACGCGCCGGCGAATCGGGGTCACGCGCACGACATCGCCGTATTCGGCTTCGAACAGGGGGAAGAGCCCGGACTCCACCGCGAGTCTCGCAACGCGGATGGTGTCCTCGGACGCGCTGCCCCATCCGAGAGGACACGGCACGTGGACGTGGACGTAGCGTGGACCGTGAAGGCGCATCGCGTGCTCGACTTTGTCTTCCAGGTCGTGCAGGTCCGCCACGCTTGCGGTGGCGACGTACGGAATTCGATGGGCCATCGCGATGAGAGGCACGCTCTTGCCGCGTCCGAGCTCGTTGCCGGGCTCGGGTCCGAGCGCCGGGGTCGTTGCGGTCCGAGCGGCGGGCGGCGTCGCGCTGGAGCGCTGCACGCCGGTATTCATGTATGCCTCGTTGTCGTAACAAACGTAGAGGACGTCGTCGCCTCGCTCGAACATGCCCGAGAGACAACCGAACCCGATATCGGTCGTTCCCCCGTCTCCCCCCTGGGCCAGAACGCGCACATCCTTGCCTTTGACGCGCATTGCTGCGGCGACTCCCGTCGCGACCGACGCGGCATTCGCGAACAGCGAGTGCAACCAAGGCAGCTGCCAGGCAGACTCCGGGTAGGGCGTCGTGAAAACCTCCAGGCAACCGGTCGCGTTGACCGCCACGAGCCGCTTGCCGGAAGCGCGCATTGCCGCATCGAGGACCCATCGCGCGCCGAGCGCCTCGCCGCAACCCTGGCACGCGCGGTGTCCGCTCGTCAGAGCGTTGCTCCGATCGATCGACGATTGCACCGCGCGCATCTCGGGATCCAGCAAACGGTTGCCCGCGGTCAGTGTCCCCGTCTGGTAAAACTTCACTCGCTGGGTCACGACGCCCTCCGGATCGACTCGGCCCTCGGGCAGATCGGCGTGCGCGGCGGCGACGTCGACGCGCTCACGCGATCCTCCTCATCGGCGGACCGGCGTCGCGCAGAACGTTCGTTCCAGGCGGCCCGGAGCGACGCTTGGCCGCTGCGCGCCCGAGCTCGCGCTCGACGATGGACCAGTCCAGATCGAGCATGTGGAGCTCTTCGAGCGTTCCGGCGTGCGCCGCACCGAGGCAGCGGGCGAGGGACGCGCGCGTGATCGCGCGACCGCCAAGGCCGGCAACGACCGTGTGCACGAACGCCGGCTCTCCTCGCAGGGCCATGCGCACGTGCGATGCGAGCACGCCGCCCATCCCCAGGGCGAGGTTCTTCTCGACGACGACCACCCGCTTGGCGCCATGCAGCGCCGCGCGAACCGCGTCGGCCGGAAATGGGCGAAAGGTGCACAGATCGACCGAGCCGATCGAGACGCCCGAAGCTCGCATCTGATCCACCGTCTCTTCGATCGTGCCGTTCACCGATCCCATCGCCACGACGCGCGTCTCCGCATCCTCGGAGCGATATGGCCGGAGCAGACCGCCCGACGCGCGTCCAAAGCGCGCGCCGAACTCGGTGGCGATCTCGGGGATCGCACGCAACGCACGCAGCTGCTTGTCATGGGCGAGCCACCGCACCTCGGCGAACGCTTCGGGGCCGACCATCGCGCCGATCGTCATGGGATCGTCCGGATCGAGCGTCTGCACCGGATCGTATGGCGGCAGGAAGGCGTCGACATCCGACTGCGACGGAACCGCGATCGGCTCGAACGCGTGCGTCAGTATGAACCCATCGACGCATACCATCACCGGGCACGAGAGAGACTCCGCCAACCGGAACGCCTGCACGTGAAGGTCGGCCGCCTCCTGATTGTCTTTCGCGAACAACTGGATCCAGCCGGCGTCGCGCATGGACATCGCGTCCGAGTGATCGTTCCAGATGTTGATGGGCGCTCCGATGGCACGGTTGGCCAGCGTCATCACGATCGGCAGGCCAAGGCCCCCCGCGTTGTAAACCGCCTCCGCCATGAAGAGCAGGCCCTGGCTCGAGGTCGCCGTGTACGCACGAGCGCCGGCCCCGGACGCCCCAATCGCCACGCTCAGCGCTGCAAACTCGGATTCGACGTTGATGAACTCGCACGGGCGGAGGCTTCCGGACCGAACCATCTCACCCAGGGCCTCGACGATGTGGGTCTGCGGCGTGATGGGATAGGCGCAGATGACCTCGGGCCGGCACAGCGCAATCGCCTCCGCCATCGCGCGCGATCCCTCGATTTGCTTCAACATGCGGCGAGCTCCCGAACGCGTGCAAAAGCGGCGCTTGCCGCAGCGACGTTGGCGTCGGCAACGGCCCCTTCGAATCGATCCCGCAACGCTCGCTCGATCGCACCCATTCCGACGATGCCCGTGAGCGCGGCAAAGCCGGCGAGCAACGGCGCATTGGGGATCGGGCGGCCGATGTGTTTCTGCGCAAGCTCTGTCGCGGGCACCGTCCGGACGTGCCCGGAGGGAAGCCGAGCGCAGAGGGGAGCGAGGCCGAGCGCCTCGATGCTCTTGCTCGTGTTGACGAGAACGTAGCCGCCTGCACCAAGCCCCTGAAACACCTCGACCGAGTGCAGGAGCGTCGCGTCCTGAATCAGAACAGCGTCCGGATCGACGACGGGCTCGCGCAGGCGGATTTCGGCGTCCGAAATGCGACAGAACGCCATCACGGGAGCGCCCATCCTCTCGGAGCCGAAGCTCGGAAATGCTTGCGCGTGCTTGCCCTCGAGGAACGCGGCGACCGACAGCAGCTCGGCCCCCGTCACCGTGCCCTGCCCTCCTCGGCCATGAAGTCGCACCTGGAACATCGCTCGAGCGCTCCCGACGCGCGCCTCGATGCGAACCTCGGGCCACTCGCAGCGCGCCGCGCCTGAGGGACCGCTGGCCCGACGCAAGACTTGCGCCTTCGCGCAGGAAATTGCTCTTTGGTCGAGCCCTCGAGGTCAAACGGCCGGCAATCGCCTCCGACCGATGCAGCGAGGAATCACACGACCGCACGCGCCGTGTCGTGGGGACCGGCGTTCGCATAGGCGTTCGCATAGCAGGCGGCAACGGCGCACGAGGCGAGGCGCGCTCTTGCGTCGTCGGCGCGGCTCGTGAGGACGATGGGAACCTTGGCGCCGATGACCACGCCCGCCAGCTCGGCGCCCCCCAGGTACTCGAGCTGCTTGGCCAGCATGTTCCCCGATTCCAGGTCCGGGACCACCAGCACGTCGGCCACGCCGGCGACGGGCGAGCGCAACCCCTTGATGCGCGCCGCATCGGCGCTGACGGCCGTGTCGAACGCGAGCGGCCCGTCGAGGACAGCGCCGGTGATCTGGTTGCGATCGGCCATCTTGCAAAGCGCCGCCGCGTCGAGCGTCGAGGTAATCTTCGGGTTGACGGTCTCGGCCGCCGAGAGCAGCGCGACGTTGGGCATGTCGATGCCGAGAGCATGTGCAAGATCGATCGCATTTAGGACGATATCCACCTTTTCGTCGAGCGTCGGATAGATGTTGATCGCCGCGTCGGTGATCAGCAGGGCTCGCGGGTACGCGGGAACGTCGAGGACGAAGACGTGACTGACGCGCCGCGCTCCTCGAAGACCGTCGTCGTGATCGAGCACTGCGTGCATCAGGACGTCGGTGTGCAGGCTGCCCTTCATGAGGACGCGCGCCTGCCCCGCCCGGCAAAGCGCGACGCCCTTGCGCGCCGCCTCGGCATCATCGGCCGCCTCGACGAGGCGGTGCCCGGCCAGATCGAAGCCGACGGCCTCAGCAGCGCGACGGATCGCGCGATCGGCGCCGACGAAAATGGGCACGATGATGTGCTGCTGCAAGGCCGCCACCGCCCCGGCCATCGCGACGTCGGTCGTCGGGGCGACCACGGCCGTTGCGACGGGCTCCGACGCGCGGCACCGCTGCAGAAGCTGATCGAAGACGTGGTGGGCGGCCACGGAGCCGTTCGACACAATCCGTCCTCCGATCATGCTCTCCCTTCCCGCGGGTGAGCAGTGTACGTGCCAGCGCCCTCGGGGCGCCTCCGAAACGACAGCGACTCGCAGAGTTTGCGTCATCGTGCATTTTCTCCGCTGGCACACCGCTCGCTCACGATCGAGCCTGTCCTCGATGCTCTTACCTGCGCCGCCGACGTCCGCGTCGATCCCCGAGGGCTATCGCGCGCTCGCCGAGCTGGCGTTCGACCTCCAATCGGCGTGGAACCACCGCGCGGATGCGCTCTGGGAGCGACTCGATCCGCCGATGTGGAAGGAGACCGGGAACCCTTGGCTCATCCTTCAGAGCGTCTCGCGCGAGCGCATCTCGGAGCTGTGGTCGACTCCAGAGCTGCGCGAGCTCGCAAAGCGCCTGTGCGAGGAGCGGCGGCGGGAGACGTCCGCGGCGGGGTGGGCTCAAGCCGCGGCGCGGGACCTCGGCCCGGTGGCCTTCTTCAGCATGGAGTATGCGGTGTCGGAGGTGCTTCCACTGTATTCGGGTGGCCTGGGCAACGTTTCCGGCGACTACCTCAAGGCCGCAAACGATCTAGGCGTCCCGCTCGTCGGTGTGGGGCTGCTCTACGGGCAGGGATACTTTCGCCAGACTCTCGACGCCGAAGGCTGGCAGCGCGAGTTTTACCCTTTCCAGAACACGTCGCAGATTCCCGTGGTCCCGATGCGCGACGAACGCGGCGAGTGGGTGCGCGTGTCCCTTCCGCGTCCCGGCCAGACGGTCTGGCTGCGTGCCTGGGGGGCGCGC
>DASPUY010000236.1:0-5403 GCA_035622655.1 Polyangiaceae bacterium | reverse complement strand
GGGACCTCTCCGCGATGCCGCCGGGCACCGTCCGTGACGTCGATTCGTCGGTCACCAGCGACCGGCTCACCGATGCGGCCATACAGCTCCTGAGCCCGCGCGCGAATATCGCGGGTCGCTTCTTTCTTTGGGTCCATTACTTCGACCCCCACGCCAATTACGTGTCCCATCCGGGCGCGCCCGACTTCCGAGAGGGGGCGAAAATATGGTCCAAACCGCTCTACGACGGGGAGGTATGGTTCACGGATCATCACATCGGGCGTTTGCTCGACTACATCGCTTCGCAGCCTTGGGCCGGGAAAACGGCAATCGTGGTCACCGCCGACCACGGAGAGGCATTCAACGAGCACGGGATGAATTGGCACGGAGTGGATCTTTGGGAGCCGTTGGTCCGGGTTCCGCTCATCGTTTACGTGCCGGGCATGACACCGCACCGCGTTCCGGTGAAACGAAGCCTCGTGGATCTTGTGCCCACGCTTCTCGACATTCTCCGCTTGCCGCAGCCGCCCGCGGGGGAGCTGTCGGGGTCGAGCACGGCGTCGGCGATTGCAGGGTCGGACAGGGGATCGATGGAGGAACGCGACGTGTACATGGACATGCCGGCCGGGCCGCAAGTGGCGCAGCACCGTGCCCTCATCCATGGGCCGACGCCGGGGCTGAAGCTGATGTCCGAAGGCGCCGCGTGGTACTTTCTTTTCGACTTGGCGCGGGATCCAGGCGAGCTGAACGACATCAGCCACGACCGCGCCAGGTTTCAGGAGATCCGAAGCGCGTACGATCAGAAGCTGGCGACGCTCCATCCCATCCACGTCGACCCGCCGCCGTACGAAGCGCGCTGAACGGCGTGACCAGGAGATCGCCTCTGGGCGTTTGGGGAGAGAGGATCTCCCCAAAAACCCTGGGGGCGCCGGGTTGCGTCGTCCCGCGTGACGACCGCAGCGACTCAAGAAATTTTAAGGACGTGTGCTCCAACGTGTGGCACGATGCGCACTGCGTCAGTGGAGCCGAACATGATGAACCAGACGACAGCTCCTCATTCGGGCGCGCCAGCCGCGCGAGCGGCAAGCGTGGGTGCAAGAGCGACCGGCAGCTCGGTGGACGCAAGAGCCGTCGCGGCGACGGCGAAAAAGGGCCCCGCAGCACGCAGCGCCTCGGATTTCAGCGACGTCGTCGAGCTCTCCCGCCGGCCACCGGTCCCGCAGCTTTTGCTTCCGATCGTCGGGCCGCCGCCTTCCTTGCCGCGCACCATCCCATCGCCGCCCCATGTGCTTCCCCTGCCACCCCAAGAGGCCGCACGTGCTCCCGCCCGGCCTCCGGGGCTTGCACCAGCGCTCAGCGCTTCGACGCCCCCTGGAGCGTTCGAGCGCTCGATCGCCTCGCCCCCCGCTCGCGAATCCGCAGCCATGGATGCCTTCGGGTTTGCGCTTGCGTGGGTCATGACGACGGCAGCCGGAGCCCTCGTTTGCGGTCACGTGATGGCGCGATCGCAACCGCCGGTGGTGGTGCACGTCCCCGACGTTTCGCGGACCACCGCCGAGGCATCCGAGCCCCCGTCCTCGTCATCCTGTCCGAAGAGCTCCTGGGAACCGCCGCTCGTCGCGGTTGGCGACCTGCCCGCGGCCCCGCAGTCGCGTGCCTGGGCGCAGCGCGCTGTCGTTTCGAACGACGTGGCCACAGCAGCGGTGGCCCGCCCTTCGCGCGCGCCGCAGGAGCCGCTGGTGGTGCGACAGTCGACGGCGCAGACCAAGGCGTGGCCCGTGCCCGCCGCGCGCCACGCTCGATTTGCCGGACCGTCCGCTCCGAGCGCTGGAAAGGCGAAGGCGTCCCCGAGGACGCTGGAAGAGTGGATGCGCGCCTCCGTCGATCCCGGTTGAGCGATCGAAAGGTCACTGACGGGCTTCTGAGCCTCGAGAGCGCGCCGCACGGTCGCCGGTTTTCGACCGAGCGACGCGGCGGATACGACGGGCTAAGCTGACGCCCGATGGCCCACGAGGAAGCCAAGCAACCGGGCGGTCTGCCGACGGTCGACGTCTCGGAGTACGGCGCAAAGCGCGACGGCGTTCGCCAGTCGGCAGACCGTCGGCTGTTCATGCAGCTTCTCGTCTTCGACGCCCCCGAAGGAAGCGCAGGCGATGAGCTCGCGAAGCGCGTGGCCGATGCGTGCGCGCGCGCTCGGGTGGCCGCCGCTGTTTATGCCGACGCGTCCGGACCGCGTGGAGTCGGCTTGCTCACCTGGAACGAAGATCCGTCCCATTTCGTTCGAGCCGTCCGGCCGCTCTTCACCGATGAAGAGCTTGCTCGGCTCATTCCGCGTCCCCGCTTCGCGATGCTGGGACGGACGTACTCGACCGGGCACGAACCGGAGCTCGAGTGGGCGCTGCTGCGCAGGCCGGTCGAGAACGTGACCAACGAGCGGTATCGCTGGCACGTCTGGTATCCGCTGCGGAGAACCGCCGCCTTCGCTCGACTCGAGGCTCACGACCAGGCCCAAATCCTCCGCGAGCACGCCCAGATCGGAATGGCCTACGGAGCGCAAGACCTTGCGCACGACGTTCGCCTGGCGTGTTACGGGCTCGACGCGGCCGACAACGAGTTCGTCATCGGACTGGTGGGGCGCGACCTCCATCCGCTGTCCCATCTCGTCCAGGCGATGCGAAAGACGAGACAGACGAGCGAATTCATCGAGAAAATGGGCCCATTCTTCGTCGGCTACGTGCTGCACCGCGTCGACTGAACGTCGTGTCAAGCCGCGACGACTTCCACGCCGAGGGCGCTGCGGTCCAGAAGTGCGCGAAGACGTGACCGGGCCCGGTGCAACCGCGACCGGACCGCGCTCTCCGTCGTCGAGAGTCGCGCCGCGATTTCGTGCAACCCCAGGTCGTGATGGTAGTGAAGGGACACCACGTCGCGATAAGCCGCCGGCAGCTCGTCGAGCGCCCGACGAACGAGCGCGTCGCGCTCACTCGCCACGATGCTCGCATCCGCACGTGGATCGCTCGAGAGGTCGTTGGCCGCCGGCAGATTCGACAGATCTTCGAGATCCAGACCTTCGACGAGCCGTGCCCGGTGTCGCCGTCGCGATCGCATGACCATCAGAGCTTCGTTGGCGGTGACCCGGAAGAGCCACGTTGAAAAGCTCGAATCGCCGCGAAAGGAGCCGACTCGACGGACCACTTGCATGAGCGTCGCCTGAACGACGTCCAGGCGATCTTCGTCGCTCAGCGGGTAACGAAGGACTTGCCTTTCGACGTGCGGCTGCACGAATGCGACGAGCGCGTCAAGGGCGGCGGAGTCGTGCTTGGAAGCTCTCTCGAGCGTCGACGGGTCGATCAAAAAGGCCATTTTCCTTCTCTCGGTTGGATTTCTTTCGGATGGATCGGGAAGGCACGGTCTGCGTGCTCCTTCGGGGCGGAACCGGTCGTGGCGGCGCGGGGATTCGGCCGTGTCCGGCCGGCGGGAGCCATTGCGATGGCCGTGCCGCATCGCAGTGCACGAAAACATTTGGGATTTTCGAACCGGGCGCCTGTTGGAATCGCGACAGCTGCAAGGGCGCGGTGCAGCGGCATAGGCGTTGACCGCGGGAGCACGATGTGAAACGTCTCCGCCGTTTGCCCATGCCCGCCGACTCGCCGCCGCGGTCCTTGGCTCATCCGCTTCCGCCCGGGATGCGCGACTTGCTGCCCGAGGAGGCCGCCGCTCGGCGGGGCCTGGGACGCGATTTCCTCGAGCGCATCGCGCTCCACGGCTATGCGGTCGTGACTCCGCCCGTCTTCGAATTCGCCGAAGTGCTCGAGCGTGGCCTGGGGACGCTCGACCCGCAAGAGGTTCTTCGGTTCGTCGAGCCCGAGTCGGGAGAGGTCGCCGCGCTCCGACCGGACATGACCCCGCAGATTGCCCGCATGATCGCGACCCGCCTGCGGGATCGACCACCGCCGTTTCGGCTCGGATACGAGGGGACGGTCCTGCGGCGTCGCAGCGGCCGGGCGCGCAAGCACCGACAAATCCCTCAGGTCGGTGTCGAGCTCGCCGGGATCGCTGGACCCGCCGGCGATCTGGAGCTTCTCGCCCTCGCGGCGGACGTCCTCAGCAGCATCGGCCTCGAGAGCTTCCAGCTCGACATCGGCGACGCTGGCATCGTGCGAGCGCTGCTCGCCCCGCTCGCACCGGCACATCAGACGCAGCTTTCGGAAGCTCTTGCGCGCAAGGACCCGGCCGAAATCTCCGAGCTCTGCTCAACGCTCGACGCCCCGCATGCGAGCGCGCTCGCGGCGCTGCCGACGGCCAACGGCGGCCGCGAGGCGCTGCTCGAGGGTGTTGCGCGTCTGGCGAGCACACCCGCCGCGGCGGCGGCCCGACGACTTCTCTCTCTGTTCGACGCGGCTGCCAACCGCGGCCTCGGTGCGCGGCTGAGCGTGGACATGGGAGAGGTCCGGGGTTTCGCCTATTACACGGGGACCATCTTCCACGCGTTTGCGGCCGGAACCGGTGACGCCATCGGCTCGGGAGGGCGCTATGACGAGCTGCTCGCGCGCTTCGGCTGGGACTTGCCGGCCGCAGGCTTCGCGCTCGACTTGGATCGCGTGGCGGAAGCGCTGCGGGCCGCGGGCGCGGCATCTCGACGGCCCATGCGCGTCGTCGTCGTCGGCGATCCCGACGCCCCCGCTCTCATCGATCTGAGGCGGCGCGGCGTCGCGTCCGTGGCCGTCTCGGATCGAGACGCCGCGTTCGCCTGGGCACGTGGGTGGGGATTCACGTACGTGCTGGATTCATCGGGTTGGGCCGAAGCCGCCACCGGCGGTAGCATTCCGGCCCCGTTCGGAGAGGAAGGACAGAAATGACCGCGGTCGTCGTGGTCGGCGCGCAGTGGGGCGACGAAGGCAAGGGGAAGATCGTCGACATCCTCACGGAGCACGCCGACATGGTCGTGCGCTATGCCGGCGGGCCAAACGCCGGCCACACGCTGGTCGTCGGTGACCAGAAGCTGGTGGTCCGCTTGATTCCCAGCGGCATTTTGCGCCCGCAGACGGCCTGTATCCTCGCGCAAGGAATGGCCATCGACCCGAGCCGCCTCGTCGCCGAGCTGGACGAGCTCGCGAGGCGGGGGCTCTTGCGCAGCGACTCGTCACTCTTGGTGAGTGATCGCGCTCACGCCATCCTGCCCTACCACGTCCGCATCGACGAGCTGCGCGAGCAGCAACCAGACGCGCTCGGCACGACCAAGCGCGGTGTGGGGCCCTGCTACGAAGACAAGGCGGCGCGTCGGGGCGTTCCCCTGGGAGCGTTCCGGGATCTCGCTCGCGCGCGCACGCTCGTCGATCGCGCGCTGACGTCCTGGGCGCCCGTGCTACGGGCCCTCGGTGGGGAGCCGCCCAGCACTTCCGAGGTCATGGAGCAGGTGCATTC
>DASPUY010000235.1:0-22624 GCA_035622655.1 Polyangiaceae bacterium | reverse complement strand
CTCCTTCGAGAACGGGCAGGTCACGACTGGCATACGCGTCGAGAATCACGGTGCCGAGCCCCCAACGCTCGAAGAGGCGCTCGAGAACGACGGCCCCGCCGAGCAGCGCCCCCAGCTGAGCCGCAACCACGGTAGCGATTGGCCCGGCAGCCACCGGCAGCGCATGCACCACCCACACCCGCCAGGGACCCGCACCCTTGGCCGCGGCCACGTGGAGGAACTGGGCACGGGCAAGGTCCGAGAGGGCGGCGCGAGCCACCCGGCCCACGTGCGCCGACAGAGGCAGGGCCAGAAGCGTGGCCCCGAAGATCAGGCCCGCCAGTCCGGCGTCCGGATCGCCGGGCAATGGACAGATCCGCGCTCGCGCGGCGAGGACCCAGGTGACCAGTGGAGCGAAGGCGACAAGCGGAAGGGAGGCCACGACAACCAGCGCCCGATCGATCCTCCTCGCGGCGCGCCCCGCCAGCCAGGGACCACTCGCCGCAACCGCCACGGCGATCCCCAGCGCCGCTCCGAGCGCCACGGCCAACCCGGCAAGCTCCGCAGTGGGCGCGAGGGCGCCAAGGACGCGGGCCATCGCATGGGTACCCGGTCGACGGTACGAGTCGCCGAGATCGAGCGTCGCGAGACCACGGAGGAATCGCACGTACTGAAGCAGAATGGGCCGGTCCAATCCCAGGATGGACCGAACGCGCGCCAAATCAGCTCCGCTGGCCTCATCGCCGAGCATCAAGCGCGCGGGATCTCCGGGCAGCCACCGCAGCGCGAAGAAAACCACGGATGCGAGGACGACGACGACCGTCAGGGATTCCGCGCAGCGCGCGGCCAGGAGGCGGCATGCGCCAGCCGCGCGCGCTAGGTTACGGTCCTTCCGCGTCACCGGCCGGATCTTCGTCGATAGCGTCGCCGGAACCGTCGGACGCGTCCTCGTTCGCCCCCGACCCGCCTTCGCCGGTCGCCCCCGAATCCAGCGTCGCGTCGATGCCGGCATCCGGGCCCCCCCCCGCCTCGAGCGTCGTGCTCGACGCCGCGTCGGCTCCGGAGACCAACCCGTCGGGAGACGCGTCCGGAAGCGGAGGTCTATCGGGTAGGCAGACGCTTCCGTCCGGCACCTCGACGGGCACCGAACTCGATGGAGTAGACGTCGCGGCGATGCATACCCTCTGCCCCTGGTTGGCGTCGAGGATGGCCGCGTACCAGGGCGACTCCCGGGGATCCGCACAGACGTATCCGTCGCTCTCGCGGCAATCGGAGTTCTCGGTACAGTGCTTCATGCACATGGCCAGGCCGGTGCGCTCCGGAGCGGAGTAGGGATCGTAGGGGCAACCGGGAACGCTCACCTGGAACATGACGCAGGTGCCGCTGTTCGGGCAGGAGTTGCCGATGCAGTTGAGCACCGTGCAATACCCGCCCGGCTGCGCCGTATCACAGACCATGTTGTCTTGCGTCACGCAGTCGGTGGAGAGCGTGCAGGGCGAGCCAATCGAGGGCCTGCACCCGAGGAGCCCGAGGGCCGCGATCGAGATCAGGCCGCTGCAGGTCTGCGCGCCGTGGTCCCGCCATGGGCTCGCGCCGCGGGTGGTGGCACGCGCGTCGTCCATTCCTCCGCGACGCCACCATCGCGCAAGGGCGCGCCGCACGGTCCGCAACACTCCGGGCAAGCTAGTCGCGGTCACGCCGAAGTTGCAAGCGCGCAGGGGCCGCCGAGCCTGTCGCCGAGACCTCGCACGGCGAGGCGCGCCCGGCACTGGAGGGATTTCGCGCGAGCGACGCAAGACGCAAATGGGGTCCCGACCCCCTGTTTGACTTTGCCCGGGCTGGTCTCTACGTTGCGTAGCCGCCGGTATGTCCACGTACATCACTTCCGACTGCATCAACTGCGGTGCTTGCGAGCCCGAGTGCCCGAACGAAGCCATCAGCGAGGGCGACGAGATCTACGTGATCGACCCGGAGTTATGCACGGAGTGTGTCGGATTCTACGATCACGAGGCGTGCCAGGCCGTGTGCCCGGTGGAATGTTGCCTTCCCGATCCGAATCACCGGGAGGAGGAGCAGCTGCTCCTCGAGCGAGCCGTCCGCCTGCATCCGGAGGACGAAGAGCTCAAAAAGCGGGTCGCGAGTGGGTCGTTTCCATCTCGCTTTCGCAAATAAGGCGTTCGCGCCGCTCGCGCTTCTGACGCTGGCGGGCTGCGGAGGGGGCCTGCCGCTGCTGCATCCGGCGCGTGCGCTGCCGCAGAGCTCCGTGCGCGCGTTTGCTGGGTTCAGTGACAACGTCGCCGCCGCGAGCTTTTCGAGCGCGCTGCGCGCCGCGATCAACGACGCAGCCGCCAACCCGGGTGCGCCGGGCGCCCCGGGGAGCGACCCGACGTACGCTCGGGGGGCCTTGGTGGCCGCCTCGGTCGCTCCCGGACTCGCCCCCGTGGCGGGGGCCCGTGTCGGGCTTGGCGAGCAATTCGAGGCCGGCCTCGCGTACACCGGACGCGCGATTCGCGGCGACGTGCGGCGATCCTTCGACCTCGGCCATCACTGGACGCTGGGGGCCGGTGTCGGCGGCTCGGCGGCCCTCTTCGGCGACGCGCAGGGGACGACTCTGCCGAACGTCGACCTGGGAGCGCTTCATGGCTGGGGAGCCGATGTGCCCGTTCAGCTGGGCTACGAGAGCGACGGCGGGCTTTACATGGCCTGGATCGGCGCGCGCGCGGGCTGGGAGCACGTCGACATCGGCGCGCTTGCAAGCCAGCCGGGGGGCAGTCTCGGAGCCCCTCCGATTTCGCTGTCCGCCACACGATTCTGGACCGGTGGACTCGTTGGCGTGGCGGTCGGCTTCTGGCACGTGCACGTTGCCGTGGAGCTCGATGTCAGCTACGCGAGCGTGGAAGGCGACTACAACGAGACTCATGCGAGCGTAGAGGGAGCTACACTCGCCCCAGCCGCCGCCCTGTGGTGGCGCTTCTAGCCTTCCAACCTCGGTCAGTTGACGAGGAACGTGCGGCCGCGGACGACGTCGGAGGCTCGAATCGCATCGTCGAGAGCCGTGGCGACGTCCGCCGCCGTCACCAAATAGCCGCGCTCACGCAGCCGGACGGCGCACTGTTCGGCCGCGCTGCGAATGGCGCCTGACAGGTCGAAATCGATGACCTCGATGACGAGATCAATCTCCGAAAGCCCTAGCGTGACTTTGTATGCTTCGCTGTCCGGAGATGCGGCCAGGTGCAAGGTCAGCTGCAGAGACTCTCGGGTCGTGGCGCTGAGCATGAGCATCAGGGCTTGCACGGTCGGTGCCATACCCGTCCGCGGTCCCGTTCGAGGCCGCGTGCCGAGCTCCGCCCATGACCACCAGTCCGGCCGAGGACGTACGTCGCCCGCGCATGGCGCCTGGTCCCGCGGAGGACGCACGTCGTCGGACCCGAGCCAGCGCCCTTCCCGCGCCTTCATGCGCCAGCACCTGGCGGTGGCGAGCCACAGTCCGCGCCGCGGCGCGTGGATCGGTCGGGCCCGATGATCCGCGTGCGTGCCCTCCGAAAACACTACACGGTCCATCAGCGCGCGCCCGGGATGGCCGCGGCGTTTCGCTCTCTGTTCCGAAGAGCCCGGAGCACGGTCGCCGCCGTCGACGGGATCGACTTCGACATCGAGACCGGGGCGCGCGTTGGATTTCTCGGTCCGAACGGCGCGGGAAAGACCACGACCCTCAAGGTTCTGGCCGGGCTGCTCCACCCGACGAGCGGTGAAGTGACCGTCGACGGTTTCGAGCCGCGCCGACGACAGGACGCATTTCTCAAACGCATCATGCTCGTCCTCGGGCAGAAGCAGCAGCTTCTCTGGGACCTGCCTCCGAGTGAAACGTTCGAGCTCAACCGGGCCGTCTACGACGTACCACGACCGCAGTACGAGGCCACCGTGCGCGAGCTGACCGATCTTCTCGATCTGGCGGGCCTGGTGAACAAACCGGCGCGAACGCTGTCGCTCGGCGAGCGCATGAAGTGTGAGCTGGCCGCGGCCCTGATTCACGGTCCCAAGCTGCTCTTTCTCGACGAGCCCACCATCGGTCTGGACGTATCGATGCAGGCGACCGTGCGCGACTTCGTGAGGCGTTACAACGAGCGCAATGGTGCGACGCTGATCCTGACGAGTCATTACATGGAGGACGTCGCTCAGCTCTGCCCGCGCGTCATCGTCATCGACAAGGGCAAGCTTCTCTACGACGGTGCTCTCGAGACGCTCGTGGCCAAGACTCGCCCCGACAAGCGTATTGTATTGCGCTTCTCGAGGGCGATTGACGCGCGCGACCTCGAAGGACTCGGCAAGGTCGTGCGGCACGAGCCGGTCCAGAGCATCCTGCAGGTGCACAAGGATGCCGTCAACGCGGTGGTCGGCAGGGCGCTCGCAACGCTACCCGTCAGCGATCTGACGGTCGAGAATCCTCCGCTCGAAGAGGTCATGAGCGAGCTCTTCGCCCGCGGTCGGTCGGCCGATCTGCAGCCGGGAAACGATGACGTCGCATGAGCCTCCGCAACACGCTGCGCGCATTCCCCACGCTGCTTCGGATCGGCTTTGCCGACGCGGTGGCCTACCGCGCCGAGATGCTCGTCTGGGTCCTGTCGACGACGATGCCGCTGGTGATGCTCGCGCTCTGGACGACCGTGGCGCGCGACGCGCCGGTCGGCCGGTATGGGGAGAGCCAGTTCGTCGCATATTTCCTGGCGACGTTCATCGTTCGTCAGCTCACGGGTTGCTGGGTCTTCTGGGAAATGAACTTCGAGGTCAGAAACGGCACTCTGGCCATCCGCCTGCTGAGGCCCATTCATCCGCTATGGTCTTATGCCGCCGGTGCCCTCGCGGCCATGCCCATGCGAATCATCGTGTCGCTACCGATGGCGATCATCGCGCTGCTGGTGCTCGGCTCGCGCGGGGTTACGCACGACCCTGTGCTGTGGGTCTTCTGGGCGTCCTCCATCGCGGGCGCGTGGCTCATTACGCTACTCGTCAACTTCATCGTGGGGTGCGCGTCATTTTTCGCCGACAGCAGCCTGCGGCTGATGGATGCCTGGCTGATCTTGTTCTTCGTGCTCAGCGGGTACCTGATCCCGATCGATCTCTTTCCTCGCTCCGTGCGCGCGGTCATCGATTGGTTACCGTTCCGGTTCCAGATCGGATTGCCGGTCGAGCTCATGACCGGGGCGCACTCCCGGTCCGCCGCCTTGCGACTGCTGCTCGAGCAATGGTCGTGGGCGGCGATCGGGATCGGCGCCACCGCGTGGACGTGGCGGCGCGGCGTCGAGCGATTCGCCGCGTACGGCGGGTGAGCGCTTTGCGGTACCTACGCTTGCTGGGGGTGCAGCTTCGCGCATCGCTGCTGGTCGGGATGCAGTACCGGGCCGATTTCCTGCTCGACGGTTTCGTCGAAGTGTTCTGGATGGCGACGGCCATGGTGCCGCTGCTCGTCGTTTATCGAGCACGTGAGCAGGTCGGTCACTGGACGTTCGGCGAAGCACTGGTCGTCCTGGGATGGTTCACGTTCCTGCAAGGTGTCCTCGAAGGAGCGATCAACCCGAGCCTCGCCGCGGTCGTGGACCACATCCGAAAAGGAACCCTCGACCTCGTCCTGATCAAGCCTGCCGATGCTCAGTTCCTCGTGTCGACGTCGCGCTTCCAGCCGTGGCGCAGCGTCAACGTCATGACGGCGCTGTTCATCTTCGTCTGGGCCTTCGTCCGGCTCGGCCGTACCCCTTCGGCCGTCGCCATCGGAGCGGCGACCCTGATGATGGTTGCCGCCGTGACCGTGCTTTACTCGCTCTGGATATTGACCGTGAGCTCCGCCTTCTATGTCGTCCGTATCGACAACCTGACCCATCTCTTCAGCGCAATTTTCGACGCCGCACGTTGGCCGGTGGACGTCTTCCGGGGGATCGTTCGCGTCGCATTCACGTTCGTCATTCCGCTCGCCCTCATGACGACCTACCCGGCCCAAGCGCTGCTCGGAACGTTGCGGCCCACGACCCTTGCTTTCGCAATCGCAGGGGCGGCCGCAACTTTCGCGATCTCACGCGCCGTCTGGCGCCTGTCGATCGCTCGGTACACGAGCGCCGGCGGCTGAATCCACTTCACGACAGTTGAATCCACTTCACGACGACCCTCGATCCATCCATGCTTGAAGCGTGAGCGCCGCCGGCTACGAGCTTTATTACTGGCCCACCATTCAGGGACGAGGCGAATTCGTCCGCCTCGCGCTCGAGGCCGCAGGGGCGGCTTACGTCGACGTGGCCCGATCGCCCGGTGGCATGGCCGCGATGATGAAAATCCTGAAAGGCGGGCTTCCAGGCCCCTTGCCCTTCGCCGTGCCATTTCTCAGGCATGGGGACCGGATCGTTTCGCAATCTGCGGCGATCCTCGCCTATTTGGGGCCCTTGCTCGGGCTGGCCCCCGAGGACGAGCAAGGTCGGTCGGAAGCACTGCAGATCCAGCTGACGCTGGCGGACCTCGTGACCGAGACGCACGACACGCATCACCCGATCTCGAGCGGTCTTTACTACGAGGAGCAAAAAGCGGCGGCCAAGGCGCGCTCGGCGGCATTCGTCAGTGAACGCGTTCCGAAGTTTCTGGGCTGGCTGGAGCGAGTGCTGGTGCGCGGCGGCGGAGAGCATCTGGTCGCCGGTCAGCTGACGTACGTCGACCTTTCGGCGTTTCAGGTGCTCTCGGGACTGTTCTACGCGTTTCCGAATGCGATGGCTCGCTTGCGCGCGCAGATCCCGCGACTCCTCGCGCTTCACGACCGGGTGCAGGCGAGTCCACGCCTGAAGGCATACCTCACGTCCAGCCGACGGCTCCCCTTCAACGAACAAGGCATTTTTCGGCGCTACCCCGAGCTCGACCTTCAGCGGCAGGAGCGACAGAGGGCGCAGCGGTCGCTTCGTGCCCGGAGCACGCCGCGTGGCCGGTCCGCCGCCCGCGCGGCGAAGACACGCGCGTCGCGACGCAAATGAGGTCGGTTGATCGGCGCAGTGGATCGGTCGATGCCCGCCAGGACGGGGTCCACGAGCTCCCGGAAACCATCCAGGGCCTGCGCGCCGGTCTCGCGGTCTTCGCGCGCCGACGTCACGACATCCTACGTGTCGTCCACACGCCGGCCGTCCACCGCGAGCTGACGGAGCTCGCCCGGTGGGCCGCGGCCCATCACGTCCCCTGCGTCGAGGCGGCGGAGCGCGAAGTGGATCGGTTGGCCGCATCGTCGCACCACGAAGGCTTGTGCGTTTTCGCGCGACCGCGTCGCTGGTTCTCGGCGACGCAGATCGGCGACGTGCTGCTCCAGTCCCGAGGAGTCGCGGTAGCGCTCGACCGCGTGCGAAACCCTTACAACGTAGGGGCCATCCTGCGAAGCGCGGCATTCTTCGGCATCGACGGCGCCCTCATCGGCGGAAGCGTCCCAGGTCCGGATCTCGCCCCCACGGCGGTCCGTGTCGCAGAGGGTGGAGCCGAGGAATTGCGTCTGGCCAGGACGACCGACCTCGCGGACACCCTCGCCCGGCTTCGATCACGGGGTGTGAGAGTTTTCGGTGCGGACGCCCGAGCGCCTACCGACGCCCTTCGCTTCACGTTCGCGCGGCCCTCCATGCTCGTCGTCGGTCACGAACGCGAGGGCCTGACTCCGCGGGTCCGGGCGCAATGCGATACGCTCGTGGCGATCGCGGCCACCGGCCGGATCGATTCGCTGAACGTCGCCGTGGCTGCGGGTGTCCTTCTTGCCGCCATGTTGCGGAGTCCGCAAACGTAGAGCGGCCTCATGCCCGGCGCACGACCACGCAGGCCGTGATGCCCCCGATTCCGAGCATCAGCTTGACCCCGACGCCGCCGCCCAGCGAATCGCCGTCATTCGTCACGATGGCGGCCGACGCCGGCACGCGCTCGTGCAGCGATTGCTGGCGAATCCCCGTGGGCAGAGCCGCTCGCCGGGCCAGACCCATGGCCATCGCCGTCAGCTCCCAGCCTCCGGAGTTCGCCATCCCGTGCCCGAGCTGGCCCTTGCGCGCCGTGATGCGCGTGCGATGGCCGACGAATTCGTCGATGAGGGCGAGCTCGTTCAGATCGCCCGGCGTCCCGGTCGCGTGCAGATCGATCACCGACACGTCTTCCGGAGAAATATTGGCGTCCCGATAAGCATGCGCGATGGCACGCTTGGGTCCGGACTTCGACGGGGTGATGATGTGCTCCGCGTCCGAAGAAAGGGCGACCGCTTCGAGCCACCCGCCGATGGGGCTCAGGCCGCGTTCCGAGCACCACGAGGCGTCCCCGAGGATCCACACGCACGCGCCTCCGGAAACATGCGTTCCGCGCAGCGAAGTGAACGGCATGTTCACCTCCCCGATACCGGGCATCACGCGCGCGTCGTGAAATGCCGCGACCAGCGACGGGTCTGGTCTGGGGTCGGTGGTTCCGATGATCGCGAGCTTGGACTCGCCCCGCAGGATCGCGTCTCGACCGCATTTGAGAGCCACACCGAAGGTCGAGCAGGCTCCCACCGGCGCCCACGCTTCGCCGTGCAGGTCGAGCAGCATCGTGACCTGAGCCGCAGGGGAATTCTGGATGTTCCATATCAGGTTGGCGCTTACTGCCGTCCACGGCGGGGGCGGGCATCCCACCTCGTCGACCAGCGCTCGATGCGCACGGATCCTCTTCCGTATGGCATTGAGGTGAGCGTTCTCTTGATCCTCGTCGTCGGCGTCGAGCCTCTCGACGGCGGCGAAGCGCTCGAGGAAGAGCCGCAGCTCGTCCGAGCGCCCGGCCCAGAATGCATCTCGCGCCATCGCGACCTCGAACCGCTCGGGGCTGTCGATCGGCAAGGAGGCGGGGTCGGGCGAAAGGTCCCCTTCCGGCGAGCTGCGCTCCGCTTCGTACCTGCGGCGCGCGGCGCATCGAGCCGGTTGCGCCCAGAAATGGTTCCAGGCGCGGCTCGCGCGATCGAGCGCGGCCGAGGCACGGTGGATCTCGGCCAAGTCCCCGACACCGGACCCGATGAACACGGCGCACTGCTCGTCGGCGCCCCGCACGAGACGCTCGAGACGCGGATCGCTCTGGAGCGCCTGGATCGCCGCTCCCACCGCGAACTGCACGTTGTCGCCCATCTTGCTGCGCATGCGCGAGACGTATGACTCGCCCCGGCGCTCCGCGATCCAAGGCGCATAGTCGTCGAACGAGAAATCGGGATCGCCGACGGCGAAGAGCCCCGGGCCGAGCTCGAGCCTTTTGCTGGGGCGAAGCGCCGAACGGCCGGCCACGAGCAGCTCTTCCAGCGCAGCGACATTTCGCGCTCCCGGCGCGACGACTCCCCAGCCGTAAATGCCGACGCGGCAGGACTCTCGGGGCCTCTCCATCACAGCAGCGTGCAACGTACTGCCAGTTACCGGGCCAGGGAAGGACTCGCCGGCTCAACCGTCTGCGAGCCGACCGGCCCACTCATTGCGCGGGAGTCTGCTGCGTGTAGTCGAGGAAGCTGCCCGTCATCATCAGAAGCGACATGACGGTCCACGACGACGCGTAGTATTCCCCTCCGACGAAGAGCTCGTCGCTGGCGACGAGCGTGTACGTATCGTTCAAAAACTGCTGGTAGGTGCCCGAGCTCATCGCCCCGACGCCGGCAGGGCCGACGAACGGCGCGGCGAGCGGGACTCCGCCGTCCGGCAGCGTCGTGGCGGCCTGCGGAGCGCCGTTGAGCGCGTACCCGTCGACGATGTTTGCCGCGCCGATGCCATTGAAGAACCCGCTGATCTGACCGAGGTACGATTGCGCGCGCGGTTCGCTGTTCCAGCACCAGTCGAGACCGATGCGGAAAGGCGTGCGACAGGCGTCGTACTGATAGTTGAAGGGCTCACCCGACGCGCTCGTGCACGGTGCCCCGTTCGAGTCGTTGCACCACGCGGGAACGACCCCGTTGCCGGAATTGCCGTTCGCGGAGTTGAGCGAATCAGCAATGGTGAGGTATGCCTGATCGAGAACGCCCCACCACCGATCGCAATACTGATTTCCGGCGTCGCCCCATTTGGCCGTGGACGCCTGCGCGATCGTCGTACCTTGCGGACAGGTGCTGGGGTCGGCCTGCGCAAACGCCCGATAGTAAGCGGGAGCCAAATACGAAATATTGATGTTCGCATTGGTCGCCCAGTTGCCGTCGCCCGCCCTCAGCCAGTTCCAGTCGAAAATCTCCCAATCCCAGATGTTGGTAATCTGGGTGATCGCTGTCTGCATGTAAGACTGCTTGAGCATGCCTTGGCCGCCCCACTGCCGGTCGGCCATCAGCAGCGCGAACGCCATGTCCTCGTCGGCGTCCGTCGCCGCACCGCCGCAGCTGTTTCCCGAACCGTCCGGGGCCCAGTTCATCAGCCCATTTTGATCGAGGTTCTGCTGCTCGTAGAGCCAGAGATTGTCGAACAGCGTCTGGTCGTTCATGTACACCGCGAGGAGCATCCCGTACCCGATGCCTTCGGACACGGTCGAATTCAGTGGCCGGCACGCGTCGATGCCGTCCGTCGCCGTGCGCTGAACGCGCATGTAGCCCCCGGCGTTGCTCGTCGTGACCAGATCGTTCTTCCACTTGGCGTACGCGGCCTCGACGTCGCTGTTCAGATATCCCCCCGGATAAACGCAATTGTTCGCTTGACGGTTCTGCGGGAATGGAAAATTCGCTCCGTTGGCGGGCGGTTCGGGGCCGCGCATGGGCGGCCCAGCATCGTTCGACGTCGCGCCCGACGAGCCATCCCGCGCGACGGCGCTCGTCGAGACCGACGAACCACCCCCCGCGCCCGAATTGGCTGCGCCTGTCTGTCCCGCGCTTCCCGCGTCGAAAGTCTCGGCCGATTGGAGGTGAGTGCATCCGACGGCCGTGATGAACACGCAGCCGAACCAGTCCGGGACGCGCGAGTCAAGTAGTGAGCAGCACGTTCGCATTGGGGAAATGCACCGTTTCGAAAGGTTGCCCCCCGCAAGTGACCTACGGACCCGGTCAATTGTCATTGATAGCACGTCTTATCGCGTCTTCTCCCCGAACGCGTTTCTGCCCCCGCATTGTCCCCGCGACGCCCGCGCAACGCCCGCGCGTCGCGCGGGCGTTGCGCCGAGACTACATGTTTCCGTCTACAGTAGCCTGCCCTTCGCGATGTATTCGCTTCGATCGCATTTCGACTTGACGCCGAACCGAATCGCGCAGGCTATCGCCTCCGTGCGCAAGGCGGGGCGCCCCCTTCTCGACCTGACCGAGTCCAATCCCACCAAAGCGGCGATTCCCTGCGACGGCCCCGCCGTCCTCGCAGCCCTCGCGGCCCCCGCGTCGCTCGTCTACGAGCCGTCCGCGCTCGGCACCATGGGCGCACGCGAGGCGGTCGCGAGCTACCTCGCTGCGGAGGGCATCCCGATCGAGCCGGCGCACATCGCGCTGACCACGAGCACGAGCGAGGCGTACGCATTCGCGTTCAAGCTGCTCTGCGATCCGGGCGACGAGGTGCTCGTCCCCCAGCCGAGCTACCCGCTTTTCGAGCACCTGGCCGCACTGGAGTGCGTCCGGCCCGTCGGCTACCGCCTCGCTTACGACGGAGCGTGGCACATCGATTTGCCTTCGCTCCGGAGCGCGCTTTCCGAGCGATCCCGAGCGATTGTCTGCGTGAACCCCAACAACCCGACCGGATCCTACGTCAAAGCGGCCGAGCTCGCGGCCCTCGCGTCGCTCGGTCTGCCCATCGTGAGCGACGAGGTGTTCGCACCCTACGCGTTGCGCGACGATCCCACGCGTGCGCGATCGGCGATTGCCGCGCCGGGGGCGCCCCTGGTGCTGGCGCTCGGCGGGCTCTCCAAAAGCGCGGCCTTACCGCAAATGAAGCTCGGATGGATGGCCCTCTCCGGCGAGCCTGCTCGCGTCGACGAGGCTCTCGACCGACTCGAGCTCATCGCCGACGCTTTTCTCTCCGTTGGGGCTCCCGTGCAGCACGCCCTGCCTGCCCTTTTCGCGGCGGGCTCGATCAGCCGGCAAGCCATCCGAGCGCGAACCCGGGCCAACGTAAACTGGCTCGCCGCTGCGGTCCTCGGATCGCCGGCATCGCTGCTGGACGTCGAGGGCGGTTGGTACGCCGTCCTGCGCATTCCCGGCACGCGGTCCGAAGAAGAATGGGTCTCGGCGTTCGTGACCGACGATGGGGTGCTCGTGCACCCGGGCCATTTCTTCGACTTCGAAAGCGAGGCATACGTCGTCATGAGCCTGCTCACGCCGGAGCCAATCCTGCGAGAGGGATGCGCTCGCATCCTCGCCCGGATTGCCGGTGAATCAGGCGCAAGCCGCGCGAGCGTTTCAGCCTGACGTGTGCGTGACGCTGCGCCCTGAGTCGTGGCCGGCAGCCTCACGCCTCTCGGCGACCGCTCTGCGCGCAAGGTAGCCGACGATGGCAACGTTCACGGCGAACAGCGCAAAGCGAACGGCATGCGGGTGGCGGGCAAGCGCCGCGATCTCGAAGGGCAACAATGACCCGGTGGCGATGACGACGAGCCAGGGACCCCACCAGCGGCCATGGAGCAGCGCCCAACCCTCGATGAGGCTCACGATCCCGTCCGCCACGAGAGCCACCGTGACGGTCAAGAGACCGCGGCGGCTGGCGGCGCGGGTAAGCCATTGCGCGAGCTCCAAGCTCCACGCGTGCGCGTGGTGGCGCAGGTGCTCGGCGAGCCCGCGCATGCGGTCGCCCAGGCCCATCCGTATGGCGACGGTAAAGACCGCCGCAAGCGCGAGCCACAGACCGCCCTTGGCGAACTTGTAGACGATGATGAGTACGAGCACACGCTCGCGCCGCACGCCTGGGATTGTAGACTCGTCGCGATGACCTCGCAGCCCAGGGCTTTCACCGTCCGCGGATCGGTCGGGCTCGCGTGCGCGGTCGCCTGTTGCGTTCGCCCGCCCCCGACGAGCCCGCTGCCCACGATCTCCGGTCATCCCGTTCAGGTCGACGCCGCCCGGAAGCTACTGCCGTGGACCACGGCCGGGCGCTCCAGGCCGACGTCGAGCGCGGCCTATGCTCGAGTGGTGAAGCTCGCCTGGTCGACGCTCGAATCGAAGTTTCCCGCCCAGGACAATGGGCTGCCGACCTGGCTGACGTATTCGCGATTCGATCCCGACACGTTCGAGGGAATCGCGTGGCCCCACAATCCCGCCGGGCTGTACGCGATGCTGACCGAGTCCGCGGTGCTCTGGTACGCGTTCAGCGGCGACAGCGCAGCGGTCGCGGTGACGCGGACGGCTCTCGATTACCAGATCGTCCACGGGTCCACCCCGGCCGACTGGGACTGGGCCAGAGTGCCGTACGCCAGTGCGGGCGCAGGGGACGTCGAGTACCGCGGGGCCGACGACGAGTGGTGCGACTACTGCGGCCGCGGAGACGGCATCGGGGTCATCGAGCCCGACAAAGTGGGCGAGCTCGGCTTCGCCTACGTGCAGATGTACGAGCTCACGCGCGAGACGCACTATGCCGAGGCGGCCGTCGCCTGCGCCGACGCGCTGGCGAGCCACGTCAGGCGGGGCGACGAGCAGCGGTCGCCCTGGCCATTCCGTGTGTATGCGCTGACGAACGTCGCCCGCGAAGAATACTCGTCGAACGTCATCGGCGCGCTCATGCTGTTCGACGAGCTGTCGCGCCTCTCGCTCGGGAACGTCGACTCGTACGCTCGGGCGCGGGCGATCGCGCTGGAATGGCTCATGCGCGTGCCGATGCAGAACGACGCTTGGAGCGGTTACTTCGAGGATGTCGCCATTCAGCCCGATCCTCTCGCCAATCCCAGCCAGTACCCTGCTCTGCGCACGGCGCGGTGGCTTATCGGCCACCCCGACGCCGATCCCCGATGGCGCGCTCACGTCGAGCACCTGCTGGCGTGGGCCGCGCGTTCGTTCGGCGGCGACACGGCCGTCGAGCGAGGCATGCAGTGGGGCGCGACGGTCATGAGCGAGCAGGCCGCGGACATGACGAAGATGGGAAGCCACACGGCACGATTCGGAGCAACGCTCGCGCTCTGGGCGCAGGCGACGGGCGACGGGCCTGCGCGCGAACGGGCGGCGCGCTCGCTGAACTGGGCGACGTACATGTGCCGCGAGGACGGCATCGTGGCGGTCGGGGAGAACACCAACGAAGGGTGGTGGTTCAGCGACGGCTACGGTGACTACATCCGCCACTTCCTGGTGGCCATGGGCGCCGAACCGGAGTGGGCGCCCGCGCACGAAAATCACATCGTGCGCTCCACGTCCGTCGTCACTCACGTCGTGTACGAGCCCCAGCGCGTCGCGTGGTCGACGTTCGACGCCGATTCGACCGAAACGCTGCGGCTCACCTCGTTGCCGGCGAAGGTTTTGGTCGACGGGGTGCCGCTTCTCCCCGCGGACTTCACCCCCAACCAATGGTTCGACGTTCGCGCCCTTCCGTCCGGAGGTGCCGTCGTGCGCGTTCGTCATCGACGGCCAGGCGGGATCGCCGTCGCCCTGGACGAAGCCGGCTGACGATCAGCGGCGCGCGAAGAAGAGAGCCACGGCGTACGTCACGGCGGCGACGATCCAAATGGTGCCCCGGACGCGCATTCGTTCGCGCCAGCCCCACCATGGCGCGAGCGGAGCAACCACCAGCGCGACCGGAGCGCGCCAGCGAGGCGGACGGCGGGCCAGCCCGATCGCCAGCGTGACGTGCGCCGTCACGAGGGTGGCGAACGCGACGACCAGAGCAATCAGCACGACGACGTCACCGACCATGGCCACCCGGGGCGTCGAACGCACGAAGCGGACCGGTCGCTACGCAGAGCCGCGCTCGCTGCCGTCCCCCCTGCCGCGCACCCAAGGCCTCGGGTTGCGCCGGAACCGTGGTGGCGAGACGATGCATGATATCGATGAAGCTTTACACCAAGACCGGGGACGACGGCACGACCGGCCTTTTCGGCGGCGCCCGCGTGCCCAAGGCAAGTGCAAGGGTCTCGGCCTACGGAACCGTCGACGAGACGAACGCCGCGATCGGCCTTGCGCGGGCCATGCATCCCGACGAGACGATCGACGCCGTCCTGGCGATGGTTCAGCAAGACCTCTTTGCGCTGGGAGCCGAGCTCGCATGCGTCCCGGGCCGCGAGTCCAAGCTGAACATCGCCTTCGTCGGACCCTCGGAGATTGCGCGGCTCGAAGGAGCCATCGACGAAGCCGACGGCGCTTGCCCTCCGCTCGACAGTTTCATCTTGCCCGGGGGAACGTCCGCGGCATCTGCGTTGCACCTGGCGCGCACGGTGTGCCGACGCGCGGAGCGCGCAGTGCTCGCCATCGACGACGCCAAGCCGCGAGCCGACGTCGTCATTTACCTGAACCGACTGAGCGATCTTCTCTTTGCTCTGGCACGCCGGGCCAACGTCGCAGCGGGGATTGCCGACGTTCGCTGGAGCCCCCGCCCGCGAGACTGACGAATTGCCTCGGACCGTGCTCCATGGCCACAGGTTGGGCCGGCCGAGGCACGGCGGCTTCGGCCGCCGACGGAACGCTCTCGACGTTTGCGCCGGTCGGCACCAGCTCGCCCTCGGCGTCGAACACGACCTGAGCGCGGCTCGCCGCGATCGCCAGCGCCGGCGGCGGTGAGATTCGCGTTCCTCGCGCGTCTTTCCACACGCTGGGCGCGTAGAGCGGGGTGCCGTCGCTCGTACGGACGACCACCCACGGCGAATACGTCGCGCCCGAGGGCGTTTTTACCCATCTGCCCAGCAGCCAGTACCACCGCCCGCGCATCGGAATCCACTCCCCATCGATCCACGCGTCCGCTTGCGGCGGGCGCGGGGGGATGAGCTCGATGCGTCCCGGCGGGGGCGCAGAGTCGATGGCCTCAAGCGCGCCGGTTGCTTGAGGCGAATACGGAGGGTGCGGAAGCGCCTGGCCGCACGCCGCGAGACCGAGAGGGAGAACGACCGCCTTGCCACAGCGGAGCACGCCGATTGCTGCAAGCACGAACAGGGCCGACCCGCCCCGCATGGGCGCGAGACGATCACCGGCCGAACGGGCTCGACTTCTCCGATCTCGCGTCGCTGCTTGTGCGACCGGGCTCGCAGCGACGGCGGGCTGCAGCCGGATCCCTGCCGGCCGGTCGGCCGTCGACTCGGTGAGGATCCTCGACACGCACACGCTCAAGGCCGGCGAGATCGGGGACAAGATCGCGACGGCAGCCTCGACGAAGTTCCTCTTTCTCCTCGAGGGAGTGGCCTACGACTACTCGATCTACGACGAGTCGACGCTGCAGCGCGACATGGCGCGCGTCGAAAGGTTTTACCGGTCGAGGGGGTTCTTCGATGCGCACGCTCGCGTCGCTCGCGTGCTCCAAGTCGGCCCGAAGCACGTCCGGGTCGAGATCGGGGTCGACGAGGGGCCGCCCACGATCAACCGGAACACGACCTTCTTCGGCATCGATGCGCTCCCGGGACACGTGGCCGACGCGGTGCGCCGGGTCGCGCGCGACGCCATGCCGCACGGACGACGATTCGACGAGGACGCGTTCGAGAATTCGGAAGCCGCCGTTAAGAAAGCCCTGACCGATCGCAGCTATGCATTCGCCGTCGTCGACGCCCAGGCGGAGGTCGACATCGGCGCGAACGTGGCCGACTACGGATTCAAGGTTGCGCCGGGACCCTCGGCCGTCTTCGGCCCCATCTCCTTCGCCGGGCTCGACTCCGAGGGCTCGGGCCTGCGCAAGGCCCACATCGGGGAAGACCAGCTGAGGCGGACGATTGCCATCCGCCCGGGCGCTCCCTACTCCACGGCCGAGATCGACGCGGCGACGCAAGCGCTCCTTGAGCTGGGCGTGTTTTCCGCCGTTCAGATCGTGCCTTCGCTTCCGGATCCTCCTCCCGCCGATCACGCCGTCCCGCTGACCGTCAAGCTCGAGCCGGTCAGGATGCGACAGATCACCCTGGGTGGAGGCGTCGAGCTCGACGAGATCAAGACCGATCTGCACCTGGTCGCGGCCTGGGAGGATCGCAACTTCCTCGGGGGCCTGCGTGACTTCCGGGTGTCGTTCAAGCCCGGCGTCGTTCTCTATCCGATCCGCGTGGACAACTGGTCGGGCGCCATCCATCCCCTCCCCGAGGCGTGGTTGACGGTGCAGCTCCGGCAACCGGGCGTTCTGGAGTCCCGGACCACCGGCTTCATCCGACCGCAGCTGAACGTCTTCCCCATGCTCGTCGAGGTCAACCCGCCCGCAGATGCCCCCGTCGTCGGCTATCGCGAGGTCAAGATTCCGCTCGGCTTCGAGCGCACGTTCACCAAGAAGCTCCTCGTCAGCATCGGGTACACGTCTCAGGTCGAAGACCCGTTCGCGTACATCGGCGGCCTCGAGCCCGGCCTGAAGACGATCTGGCTATCTTACCCCGAGCTCGTCACGAGCCTCGATTTCCGCGACGACGTCGTCCGCCCGCATTCCGGAATTTACCTGGGCAGCACCCTCCAAACGGCGGGAGGCATCTTCGGCGGCTCGGCGACCGATGTCCGCATTCAGCCGGAAATTCGATCATACGTCCCGATCGCGCGCGGCCTGACGCTTGCGACCCGCGCTTCGGTGGGCTTTCTCTGGGCATCGAGTTACGGCCAGAACTGGAACGCCGAGCTCGAGAGCTCGGCAACCACGACCAGCAGCGCCATCACGGCTCCGACCGCCGCGAACCTCGCCCAGCGGGCGACCCTGGAACGCGACATCGAGATCGTCTACTTCCGCGGGTTCTTCTCCGGGGGCCCCGCAACCAACCGGGGATTCCCGCTGCTCGCGGTGGCGCCCCACGGCGTCGTTCCGTTTCTAAACCCGGGCACCGCATCGCAGCAGGTCATGAGCAGCTGCACTCCGACGTCGCAGCGTCTTCAAGACAGCGCCGCCGCGGCCGAGAGCTGTTTCTTGCCCGTCGGCGGCTTCACCCTCTGGGAACTCCAGAACGAGGTCCGCGCCGACATTGCCGGACCGCTGTCGGGCACGGTCTTCTGCGACCTGGGCGACGTATCGCCCAATCAGAACGACATCCGGTTGAGCCACTTGCATCTGTCGTGCGGCGTCGGGGCCGCGTACGACACGCCGGTCGGTCCAATCCGCGCGGACCTCGGTTACCGGGTCCAGCCGCTGCAGGTGCTCGGCTTCGCAAACGAATATGCGGCGTGGAAAGCCGATCCGGTGAACGGGCTGCCGCCCCGTCTTTTCACACTCCCCATCGCGCTCGCGATCGGCATCGGGCAGGCGTTCTGATCGTGGCGCACCTGCTGCGGCTTCTTGGCTTCTGCGGATCGGCGCTCGCCGTTCTCGTTCTGTTCACCTCGAGCCTCGTCGCGGGTGTGGTGGTGCACCTCGATACCCCCACGGCTCGGAGGGTGGCGGCGCGACAGATCGGCCGGATCCTCGACGCTTCGTTTCGAGGCCACGGGTGCGTCGAACGCATCGGCAAGCTCGGCTTGTTCGGCCTCGCGCAAACCGACGTGACGATGGACGATCCCCAGGGGCGACGCGTGCTCACCGTAAGAGGGGCGCATGTCCGGATTGCCACGATCGGCCCCGCCACCGCTCTCATGGCGGGCGGTCCTTTCACGCTGCGGCTCGCCGAGGTCGTGATCGATGACGCAGACGTTCGTCTCGACGCCGATCGTGAAGGACGGCTTTACCTCTTTGACGCGTTCGCTCCGAGGGGGCGGGCCGCACCGGTCGGCCCGAGCGTGGGAGGCATCGAGCTCGTCATCTCGCGTGCCGCCGTGCGCCATGTGCGCGCACACCGGCTGGGAGCGGACGGACGGCCGCACGATGCCGACGCCCGGGACGTGAGGGGCGCGTTCAGCTACCGACCAGACGTCGTCGAGGGAGTCGTCTTCGACGCGACGATCACCGCTCACGGCCTCATCGGCGGTGCGGACGTCGGCGGGAATCTGAACGGCCGGACGACGATACCGCTCGCGCCAGGGGCGAGCGTCGCTGGCCGGCTGACCTGGAACGGCCAGATCGGTGGAGTCGCCCACTCGATCCGCGCCGTGTTCGCCCGAAATGAGGTCGATGCCGTCTTCGACGTGCCCCACATCCGTCCTCGCGACGTCCGGCTCCTCTGGCCAGGCTCGGCGATCGAGGAGCCGTCGAGCCTCCATCTCGAGGCGCACGGAACCTTACCGGAGATCGACGCAACGCTGCATGCTCGACTTGGTGGAGCCGCCCTCGATGCCAGGGCCAAGCTCCTCGCTGGAGAGGACCGGCGCATGGGCCTGTCAATCACCGCCCACGATGTCGACGTCCGTCAATTCGCCGCCTGTCTGCCGCGCTCGCAGCTCGAGCTTGTCGCGAATGCAAGCGCCCACTCGAGAGCCGACGGCTCGCTCGAGGCCGATCTGCTCATTTCTCTGGTCGGAGGTCGGGTCGGCCAGTCCGAGGCGCCTCGCGCCGGTCTGCGCGCGCGCGGGCGGTTCGACCCGAGCCGCAAGACCGTGGACGCCACCGTCTCGGCCGACGTGTCCGATGTCGCCGGAGGAGGCGTGCGAGTCGACCGCGCCGTCGTCGCGGCTCGAACCCTCGGCAGCATCGCGGCACCCCGCATCGACATGGCCATTCATGCCCGCGGAATGGAGGCCGGCGGGCGCCGTCTCCACACCGTGGACTTGACGGCGCGCGGCATCGCCCCGCTCTTCCATGTCGAAGCGTCGGCACGAGGTCCAGACGTCCCCGACGTCGACGCCGCCGCCGATCTGGACATCGAGAAGCCGATTGCGCTCCACGAGATGCGAGTGTCTTTGACCCGCGCAAGCGAGCATGCCTTGCTCACGGCCCAGAGCGTCGCGTTCGAGCCCGAAAACCTCGGCGTGACCGACGCCCGGCTCGAGGGGCTGGGCGCTCCGCTCACGGCGAACCTTTCGCTGTCCGGGCGAGAGCTGCGACTCGAGGCATCAGCCCCCGGGCTCGACCTCGGTCGGATCGCACGCCTCGCGCATGTGGAAAACGAGGTCCACGAGGGAACGGTCAGCATCGAGGCCGACGTGGACGCCCGCCGGAACCGGGGCACGGGCGCATGCACGATCTCGCTGGCAAACGCATCGATTTACGGTGTCCGAGGCGTCGAGGCGCGCGCGCATTTCGAGCTCGAGAACCGTCGCCTGGCGGGGATGCTGCACGCCGCGGCGGAGGGAGTCGGCACGCTCGACGTCGATGCCCCGAGGATCGAGCTCCCCGGATTCGCCTCCCTCGCCGATGGGGCGTGGCGGCAGGCATCCGGCTCGCTCGAAATCGCTGCGCGCGGCGACATCGCCCGGATCGCGACGCTCCTGCCTGCCCGGTGGATCCCGCTCAGCGAGGCCCGTGGAGTCGTCGCGCTGCACGCCCTCGTGGGCGGCGATGCACGGGACGCAGCGCACGATGTCACTCTGTCGCTGACGACCGACCATCTGGCTCTCGCGCCCCTGGCATCGCGCGCCCGCAGCGTCGACGGGGTGCCCGTGGTCGCGCCCTTGCCGCCATGGAGACTCGACGGAATCGACTTTGCCGTCGAGGGCAGTCTCGGCGGACGATCGGGCGCGATCGACGCCTGGATCCGGGCTCGAGACGCGCACGGCGATCTCGCACGGCTGCACGTCGTGTCCAACGGATTTCCATCCGAGGATCCGTTCACCGACCCGCGGCGACTCGAGGCGGACCTTCGAAATACACCATTCGAGCTGTATCTCGAGGTTCCCGAGCGGGATCTCGACACTTTGCCGACCGTGTTGAAGCCGAATTGCATCAGCGGAAGATTTCGCGCCGTGGTCGCGGCGAAGGGCACCGTGCTCGCTCCCGATCTGCAGCTCACCGCAACGCTCGCGCGAGCGGGCCTTGCGAGCCATTCGAGCCACGGAGAGAGCTCCAATCTTCCCCTGGATGTCCGCATCGTCGCCCGGTACGACGGCCGCAAGGCGACCGCCTCGGTCGAGGCAACGTCCGGCCAGGCCAGAACGCTCGAGGCGACGACGGAGTTTCGAGCCCCCGTTGATCAGTTGCTCGAAACTGGCGGTGCTCCGCGGTGGAGAGCATCTCTCGACGCGCACTTCGCTCGTTTCCCCCTTGAAGCATTCACGCGCGCCGGCGATGCACGGGTCTCCGGCCTGGTCAGCGGCGAGCTGTCGCTGGCCGACCTGCATCACGATGGGCACGCGAAGGTCGCATTGTTGATCGCCGACCTGAAGGTCGGCAGCGTCGGGTACGGGGCGGCACGAATCGAAGCGTCGGCCGAAGACCGGCGCCTTGATGGCCGAGTGCGCGTCGATCTGACCGACGGTTTCGCGGAGGCGCATGCATACGCGCGCGCAAGCTGGGGGGCGGCGATCGTGCCGACGCTCGACCCGGCATACACGCCGACCCTCTCACTGACCGCGGCCAACTTCCGACTCGCCGGTCTCTTGCCTTTCTTCGACGGCACGTTCGACGAGCTCGACGGACGCATCGATGGCGACGCGCGCGTCGATCTCGACCCGGCGACCCGAAGCCCGAGGATCTTCGGACAGGTCGCGCTCCGGGGCGGAACGTTCAAGGCGGTGGCCGGCGGCGGCGAGTTCCACGACGTCTCCGCGCTGGCGCGCCTCGCCCCCGACGGCACGATCCAGCTCGAGAAGATCACCGCGTCGGGACTGACCGGTCGCCTCGAGGCCAGTGCAGTCGCCCATCTCGACGGACCGTTTCTTCGATCGGCCGAGGGAGTAATCACGATTCCCAGCAAGTCGGCGATTCCACTGATCGGCGGGGGCGTCGACCTGGGCACTGTCGCCGGACTGATCAAGCTGAGCGCGACGGCGCCGTCCGGACGCCCACCGAACGTCACGGTCACGGTGCCGCACTTGCGAGTCGTGCTCCCGGACTCGCCGACCACGAACGCCGTCAGGCTCGCTCCAATGGATCACGTCTTGATCGGAGCCCGCCGCGGCCGGCCGGCGACGTTCGTCGCTCTGCCGCTGGGTCCCCCGACCGCCAAGTCGAACGCGTCACCTCCGGTGCCCTCGTCGGGTCGCATGACGATCGTGACCGATCTGGGCGACGTGGAAGTAGTGCGCGGAAACGAGATCAGGGTCGATCTCGAAGGCAAGGTGATCGTCGCGTCGGCCGGGAAGACCGACGTGAAGGGCCAGATCCGCCTCAGACACGGCGGCGCTCTCTCGATTCAAGGAAGGAAGTTCACGGTCGAGGAGGGCACCGTGACGTTCGGCGGCACGGACCCGTCGAATCCTCAGGTCGTCGTCAAGGCCGGCTGGACGGCGGCGGACGGGACGGTCGTGTACGCGAACTTCGTGGGTCCACTGCGCAGCGGAAAGGTGACCCTGCAGTCCGAGCCTCCGCTCGCGAGGCAGGAAATCGTCCAGCTTCTGCTCTACGGAGCCGCGGACGGCCAGCAAGTGCAGGCGTCACAGGCCACGGAAAGCGGCGCGATCGGAACGGTCGGAACCGAAGCGGCGCAACCGATCAATCATGTTCTCAACCAGCTCGGCCTCGGCGCGGTCACGACCAGCATCGACACGACCCAGGCGGCCAATCCCAGGCCGGAGGTCGAAGTTCAGATCGCACGCGACGTCTCTCTGCAGATCGCGGTCGTACTCGGAAATCCGCCCCCGGGAGTCAACCCG